>DAIPYU010000078.1:0-22548 GCA_036782635.1 Nodosilinea sp. CTOTU7353 | reverse complement strand
TGTAACCCCAGATCTTAGCTAGCCCCTCTGTGGCCGAAACGATGACAGAGGCCAATATAAACGGGTGAAAGGGCAACTTCTAGCTGAAGAAGTTTTTTAGCAGAAACGCCGCATAACAATCCTGGTGCAGCGGACGGTATTAAGATTTTAGTGGTGATGAAAAGGTAATCTGCCGCCGCTGACCAGGAACGTTATACTAAATCCTGCTTGGATACCCCCGATACCTCTGGGCGAATGCCATTTGCCCCTACGGTTTGGCCTTTTAGGAATCGGGGGTATGTGATTCGGATTTGGTATTAGACCAAATCCAAAGCACACGCCGTGATTCTCAAGAGGCCTAACCGTAAATAATTTTATAACTTTCGCCCTGCCCCCTCAAGATTGGGCGCGGAAAGCTGAAACAGTGCCATTAGGAACCTCGCAAAACAACGAATCGGCTCCCCATTTACCCTATGGGTTCTACAGCGAAGCCGCTACCGCATCGCGCTGGGGATGGATGCTCTGCCCGGTCTGCAACGCTGTGTACAGACGGTTGAGGGCGTGCAGGTAGGCGTGGGCCGAGGCCACCACAATGTCGGTATTGGCCGCATGGCCCGAAAACACGCGATCGCCGTGGCGAATGCGAATGGTGACTTCGCCCAGGGCGTCGATGCCCTCAGTCACCGACTGCACCGAAAACTCGATCAGCTGGTTGGGGATATCCACCACCCGGTTAATCGCCTTGTAGACCGCATCTACCGGCCCGGTGCCGATCGCCGCATCCATCAGCTCTTGGCCCTCGGGGGTGCGAATGGTGACGGTGGCGGTGGGCTTGGCGCTGTCGCCGCAGGAGACCTGCACCAGGTCGAGGTGGAAGTGCTCCGGGGCTTGCTGAGTCTCGTCGTTAGCAAGGGATTGAATATCCCAGTCGGTAATCTCTTTTTTCTTGTCGGCCAGCTCTTTGAAGCGCAGAAAGGCGCGGTTGAGGGCCTGGTCGTCTAGCTCATAGCCCAGCTCTTGCAGGCGGGTGCGAAAGGCGTTGCGGCCCGAGTGCTTGCCCAGCACGATCTGGTTGTCGGTGAGGCCGATGGAGGTGGCATCCATGATCTCGTAGGTGAGCTTGTTTTTGAGCACGCCGTCTTGGTGAATGCCCGACTCGTGGGCAAAGGCGTTGGCCCCGACGATCGCCTTGTTGGGCTGCACAAACATGCCGGTCAGGTTCGACACTAGGCGCGAGGTTTTGTAGATCTGGCGGGTGTCGATGGCGGTCAGGGGCGCTTCCGACTCGGGCGGGCGGCCCAGGAAGGGATTGTAGAAGGCGCGGCGCACGTGCATGGCCATCACCAGCTCTTCGAGGGCGGCGTTGCCCGCCCGCTCGCCAATGCCGTTGATGGTGCATTCGAGCTGGCGCGCGCCAGCCTTTACCGCTTCGAGAAAGTTGGCCACTGCCAGGCCCAGGTCGTTGTGGCCGTGGACGGAGATCACCGCCTGGTCAATGTTGGGCACATTGGCTTTGATGCCGCGAATCAGGTCGCCAAACTCGCTGGGCGTCAGGTAGCCCACGGTGTCGGGAATGTTGACGGTGGTGGCTCCAGCGGCGATCGCCGCCTCCAGCACCTGATAGAGAAATTCTGGGTCAGAGCGCCCAGCATCCTCCGGCGAAAACTCAATATCGTCGGTGAAGGTTTTGGCGTAGGCCACCATCTCCGGGGCGATCGCCAGCACCTCTTCGCGGCTCTTGCGCAGCTTGTACTGCATGTGAATATCGGAGGTAGCGAGGAAGGTGTGAATCCGGCCCTTGGCGGCGGGCTTGATGGCTTCCCCGGCGCGCTCGATGTCGCCCTTGGTGGCGCGGGCCAGGCCGCAGATGGTGGGGCCGTGCTCGGTGCCCACCTCGCGGGCAATTTTCTGCACCGCCTCAAAGTCGCCGGGGCTGGCAAAGGGGAACCCGGCTTCGATAATGTCAACCCCCAGCCGGGCCAGCTGCTTTGCAATCACCAGCTTCTCTTCGACGTTGAGGGTGGCTCCCGGCGACTGCTCGCCGTCCCGCAGGGTGGTGTCGAAAATGAGAATGCGATCAGGGCTGGGCGGGTTGCTCATGGTGACTCCCACAGGGTGAACGGTGAATCGGGTGCGATCGCAGCTAAGCCTCTTCCAGAAAAGGCCCGCCAGCAGCGAGCTAGCTGGCCCGTAGCCAGGCTGCGTAAATGTATCAGTCCTAACTATTCTACCGACACAGAGTCGGATAATCACCACCAGCTAGGTCGCCATCACCGGCAGGCCATATCTCAAAAACAACCGGAAGGAGATCGGCTTGCCGTGCTGTTCGGCAATGCCCGCCGCCACAATATTTGACGAAGCCGCCACCAGGGTGCCGTTGCCGCCCAGGGTAGCGCCAGACATCATGGCGGCAAACAAAGACAAAACTTCTGGGTCCACCATGCAATGCCCCGTCCATCCATCCTGTCTTAATTTGAGACTCCCTACACAGCCGCGCTTTCAGGCCGTTTCTGCACCACTCAGGGTCGAACTCTCTAAAACAGATAGCCAACGTCACCAAAGTTGGTGATCAGCGCCACGTTGACGTGCTCTAGACTCGTCACCAGCCAGGGTATCTCCTTACAGGTGCGGCGCTCGTGCACATTAAACAGCACCGAAAAGCAGCGCTCTAGCCAGGGCTTAGCCGCCGAACAAAACAGCACCAGACGCAGCAGCAGTCCCATGGTCAAGGCGTAGCCGACATCGTCTACCAGGTGGCGAAAGTTGCGGAATACCGGACGGCTTGGGCTGTCGACCACCAAAAAGTTGAGCAAACGACGGCAGGTTTCCACCAAAATAAAGCTGTTCAACGGCTGGTTGTCAAACTCTGAGAGAGTTTCGCGCAGGTACTGCCGCAGGTTGCGGGTAAAGTGGTTGCCGCTGTACTTGGGCTCTGCCGCTGTGATCGGCTGAATCAGGTAGTCGACAAACTCGTCTTTAAAGTCGCGAAAGGAGCGCACAGTTTTGCTGTAAGTGGAAAACCAGCGGGCCTGGTCTCGGTGGGTGCGGCCATTGGCTTTACCTGTGTAAAAGCTCAGCGCCTCGTTTAGTCCAGCCGCATCTAAAAGCGTGGGGTTCGTGATCTGCTCTGAGCGGCCTGGCATTTTGTACTGGGCATGATACCGAGCTAGGCTAATCCCCAGGCTAGTTTCAGCCCGATAGCGCAGGTCGTTGATATTTTGCTTTTGCTCTTGGCCGCTGTCCTTAGTGAGCAAACTGTTGTCGTAAAGGAAAGGATAGTGGCGAATGCGATGACCCAGGGACTGCTCTTCAATCACAGCAGAGGTGGGGGCTTCAGCTTCGCGGGGTCTTAAAACATCCTGAAGTCGTACCAGAGCAGCATACTGATCAGTCTGGGCAAACTCCTTGACCAGGCTGTAAACTTTCTGGGTTTTGGGGTTGCCCCCATGCACCGGGGGCAGGTTTTCAAACAACTGCACCAGCTCTGGAATCGCCCATTGATCGCGGGGCTGGGTATACCAGAGATTGATCAGGGTGTAGCAGCAGCGATTGAGCAAATACTTAAACTCGCGGTCGGCGGTGTTTTGCTCAGCTAGGTTGAGCAGGGCATTGACCACCGAACTATCGGGATAGCTGGCCACGTCAAAGAACAGATTGCGAAACCGCTCAATCAGCTCATGGGGGGCCTCCTGCTTGCGCCAGTACTGCAGGTGCTGGTAAAGCAAGTCTTCGAGAGTAGCCGGAGGCCGACTAGAGTAATTTGACCATGAATCTAGAGAATCCCAGGGGCTCATGCTGCTGACCTGATTGTAGAGGCGGAGGCACCGACGGCACCACTATCGAGGAACCATGGTAACTATCTGCCAGTCAAACCTCTGGAGGTGGTTTGACCGTGACTGCCCCAGGTGCTCACTAGAGCAAAAACTCTCTAGGTAGCAAATATTCCTGAGGCCGTCTGAATAGTATGGGCATGATTTTGCCAATCATACCTAGGTAATGGGCCTTTTTATCAGCTAAATAGGCTGCAATTTTTAAAGTTTTTATAGATTTTTCGGTATTTTGACTTACTTCCTATGTTCTACAGAGCTTCAATCTGCTGCACCACCGTCTGTGCTGAGTAGCTCACCCCCGCTGTGCCTTCGCCAGGGTGAGTGCAGTCGCCCACCAGCCACAGCCCACCCACGGGGGTACGGTTGGCAAAACCAAAGGGGCCAAAGGTGCTAACTCGCATACCTAAACCGCCCACGCTGCCGCGATCGCGGGCGGTAAACCGAGCAAAGGTGCGCGGGGTGGCCGCCTCTACATGGATCAAATGCTCGGCGCGCAGGTCAAAGTAGCTCGACAGACGCTTTACTGCCCCGTCGATGTAGGACTGCTTCAGGGCCTCGTAGTCGTTGGTTTGCCACCAGGGGCCAATATCCGTAAAGGAAGACGCCACGATCGTGGCGCGGCCCTCGGGCGCACGGCCATCGCCGGGACGGCTCACCGACACAAAC
The DNA here is from genome assembly GCA_036782635.1 of Nodosilinea sp. CTOTU7353. Classification (GTDB taxonomy): domain Bacteria; phylum Cyanobacteriota; class Cyanobacteriia; order Phormidesmidales; family Phormidesmidaceae; genus Nodosilinea. The sequence goes on along the minus strand of DAIPYU010000078.1, from coordinate 18,073 downwards.
AGGGTGTTGTTTTCGGCTATGGGGCCGTCGTAGCTATACAAAAATTGTAGGTGGGGCGGGCAGTCCGCCGGAATCGCCGCCGCCTCTACCCCCAGATACAGCACAAAAGCGCCGCTGCCCTGGGGGAGCGTCTCAACCCGGCGCCGATAGCCCGGCGGCACGCGATCGCCCAGCAGCTGCACCAGGTTCTGCACCGTGACATTGGCCACCACATGATCAGCAGGTTCTACCCAGGTTTGGCCTGTTTTTTGGTTCTCTACTGTTACTCCGGTCACTGCGCCCTGGGCCGTGTGCACCCGCCGCACCCCGTGGTTGAGCTGAAGTAGGCCACCGTCGCGAATCAGGGCTTTTTCGAGGCGATCGCTGAGCACCTGCATGCTACCGTGCAGGTGCCACAGCCCCTGGGGCGCCTGCGACATACTCAGAGCGGTGGCCGCGTAGAGCACCGCTGTTTCATCGGCGCTCACCTGGGAGTAAAGCTTGAGCTGGAGGTCGAGAAAGGTCTTGAGGCGGCGATCGCCCCTTAAGCCCAGCAGCTTTAGCACCTGCCCCACGGTGGTAAAGGTGTAGGGTACCGTCACCAGGGTGTCGGGGCGCAGGGCCTGAGCTAGCCGCCACAGATCCCAGGGGCTACGGGGAGGCAGCACCGGCCCGCGCCCCTGAAACCGCCAACTGGGCTGAAATAAACGCTGCATCAGCTGCCAAAACGGCTCACTCCCCGGAAACTGTCGCTGGCGCTCAGCCCGCCAGGCCGCCGGGTCCCGCCACACTTGAATCGGCTCAGTTTCTCCCGGCAAAAACACCGCACAGGCCGGATCACAGGGAGTCGCCTCGGGCAGAGGCAGATCTAGTTCGGCAAAAATCTGGTGGTGAATGCCCCCCGGCTCTAGCCCGGCCACCTGGGTGGCCCCCACATCAAAGGTAAACCCGCGCCGCCTAAAGGTTGAAGCACAGCCCCCAGCCACCCCGGCTTGGTCAAACACTTTGACGCCATAGCCCCGCCGCGCCAGCAGCACGGCCGCCGTCAGCCCGCCTATGCCAGCGCCAATCACCACCACCCTGCGGCCAGACGATGCAGCAGTGCGCCCCATGAAGTTTACATTTCGTAACGACTTTCTCAGCTTAGCCCAAATTGCCCTAGTCGTATTCCCGGCGGCCCGCCGCAAACTGAAGCAACATAGGCAGTCCACCGTCTTGGTGATACTTGTCGGCCCAGGCCCGCAGCATTTCGTCTAGTTCTTCGAGAGCCTGCTGGCGCTGATCGGGGGCCACGTCAAAAACCTCAACCCCCCGCAGCACCCCTACGTCTTCGCGCACCCAGGCCTGCAGCAGGCCAAAGTAGCGAGCCACGTCATCGATCATGGCAAATACTCGCTCCTGCTCTCCCTTGGGCGAGTATGATGCACTGACCAGGGCGTAGAGGGGAATATCCACCAGCGGCGAATCGATCTGAATAACGGTGCCCGAGTGCAGCAGTCGAAATTTGATATGCGACATCAGGGCGTCGCTGAAAGGCATGCGCTGGGCCTTAGGCAGTTCTTCTTGAGAAGTGTGGTGAAGCAACTCCATGAGTTCGTTGAACTCAACTTGATCTAGGATGCGGGCCGGAGGGGTGCCCGCCGGCAGGCCCTCTTCAATCGACTTGCGCTCGCCAGGAGTCAGCCCCGGAATCAACACCCGCGCCTCCACTGGCCCACAGGGAAAGTGCTCTTGCCAGAGAAACGGTAGGGCAATTAAATAGTAGGGTTCTTTGGAGCTGAGCACTTTGAGGCTTTGCCCTTCCGCCAAGGCCGCCTGAATTTCTCGCACAATGGCTTTTACCCGTTTGGGCTCAACATGGTACAAAAAGCCGGTTTTGCGGATGTTGCTGCCCTGCTCAATAAACGTGCTGTAGATAGCCAGTTTGGCGGCGGTGGTAGCGGCGTCTAGAAAAGCACCGTAGCGATGACCGCCCATTTTCATGGTGCTGAGGGCCAGGTTTAACAAGATCCAGTCTGCGGGGCTATTGTCGACGACTCGCAGTAAGTCTTTCTTCAAATCGGGCGGAACTTGGGACTGGTAGGTCACAGGACAGAAACATCTCAGACTAGGTAATTTATGCGCGCCAGGCTCATGCGCACCGGGCAGAACCTCAGCCTCCTAGGTCACAAGGCTCAACTGCCGCCAGCAACTACGCTACTAACATAGCCTAGCCTCTGTTCCCTGTGGGATTTTATACCGATGCACTGATCCAACTTCAAAGTATAGGTTTAGTTTTAGAAAATACTTCACATTTGTGGATACTTGCTAAATAAATCTCGTCCAAGTCCAGCAGGGGAGTTTTGCTCCTGGCAAAACTCCAGACCGAGCCCGGGAACTGGTATGTTCTCAATCAACTTAAAAACATACCAAGACCAGAAGCAGAATTCTGCCTAGAGCATCGATACAGTATCTAAATAACAGCACTCCCCCTGGTGCCCTGGCTCCGCCTGGGCATCCTGCTCTTGCGGCTCTGTCGCTTCTTTGAGGAGACAGAGCCTCCGACGAGCATTCCAATGCAGAGCATTGGAATGAGGGGCAGTGAATACTGAACCGGTGCTCTAGGGGAAACAATTCTGAGCTGGGCCTGAGCTGAGATTGGTGTGGATCTCAGAAAGCAAGTCAGCCTCAAGTACGCCTAAAGATGCATGAAGGCTGCTGAGCTTGCTAACTTAGCCGCCTAGCGCGGCCACCCCAGAGTAACTATGACCCGGGGTCTGCGGGCTGGGCCGCGCCGCAGTAGCCATTGACATCGTTGATCAGCTGCGACTCGGTTTGAGAGAGGTTTTCAATGGCAGCTACTGCCGTCAGGGTTTGTTGCTGCGACTCTTCGATCTTGGCGGGCAGTTCGGCTTCAGACTCGACGCGAACCACTAGCTCCATGGCCTCGCGGGCATCGGTGAGAGCGGTGCTAAACCCCTGCACAACGACCACGTAGCTGTCTCTAAACGCATTCAAGTCTTCATCCCGCAGGGTAGTGGATTGCAGATCGCCCACCAGCCCGTCCAGGTTGGTAACGACTTTATCAACGGCGGTGGTGTATTGACTGGCGGCCAGCTTGATGTCGTCTAAATCTTTGACCTGAGCGGCGCTCTCGCTAAAAGTCTGAATCTCGGTTTCAAACTCCTGCATAAAGCTCTGGGTCTGGTTGACGACTTCGGCTAGCTGGTTGCACTGGGCCACCTTAGACGAACCGCAGCCCATCAGCAACAGCGGCAGCAAAAGCCCTGCTGCGCGGGTACCCAGCCGCAGTTGCCGCCTACCCCTGTCTGTCTCCGCTGCCTGTGTCATTGCTGCCGCCATTATTGTTGCTACGGGTTATTGCTACGGCTTCAAGTTTTACCGTGTCTTGGTTAGGTTTACAACCTAAACTTATTGAGTTTTGATGGGGTCGCTCGTCAGATGCGGGGGTTGACCTAGAGGTGGAACAGGGGCGATCGCATCAGATCCTATCAATGGTCGTAGCTTCGTAGGCCTAAGACTGGAAAACTGCTGATAGGATCATTTAAGTAAAGAGTATTGCTAGATACCAGGCACCCGCCTTTTGGTATAGCCCTTTGGTCTGGCCCTTAGGCATAGCCTCTCGGTGTAGCCCGAGAAGCCTGCTGCTAAACCCTATAACCCTATATAAGTGTTGGTTGTTGCCCTATGTTCACCCCCAAGGATTTTTTGGTATTCACCCAGTGGGGCGGTATCGGCACCCTGGCCCTGGCTCTGCTGACGGGGCTGGCCTTTGCCCTCAAATGGGGCATTCGGTTTCGGCTGGTGGGGGCGACCGGGTTTGCGGGGGTGCTGACGGTGGGCCTGCTGGGCCTCAGCTTTGAGCCGTTTTCCCGCACGGCGGTACTCGGGGCCATCCCCTACGCCACGGTCTACGACTCGGGGGCCAGCCAAATTGTAATTACGGTGCCCCCCACCATTACCCCAGAGACCCTAGACGCCACCCTGCACCAGGCCGCCAGCAACCTGTTTAAGCCTTACCGCCTGGGCCTGCCGGGACAAGCCGCCACCATTCGCGCCCGCACCATTGCCCACGACCCCGGCGGCGTCTCTCGCCTGCTCTACCTGGGCCAGATTCAGGCAGCTCCCAAAGGCTCTGAAGAACCTTTCACCGTACAGATCGACCGCGACAGTCTGTCTCGTCTGTCCACCCAGCCCGCCCCCAGCCCCACCTAGCCTTTCTACCCCACCCATCCACCCCTCTACCCCACCCACTCTCCACCTATGACCACTGCCCAACTGTCCACCCTCGCCATCTCTCCGGCCCAGGTTGTCCGGGGAGACGGTATTTTAGCTGACCAGGGCGCTGCGCTTTCCGGCGGGATCGCTGCGCGAATCGCCCGCCTGGGCCAGCGGCCTTTAATCGTCGGCGGCAGCCATAGCCTGACGCTGGCCGCGCCTTTAATTGACACTTTAGAACAGGCGGGTCTGACCGCTCAGACTGCCGCCTACGGCCGCGACTGTAGTGAGGCGGCCCTGGCCCGTCTGCGCACTGCGGCCAATGACCACCGAGCCGACTTGGTGATCGGCATCGGCGGCGGCAAGGCGCTGGATGCGGCCAAGCTGCTGGCTCACCAGATCCATCGGCCCGTGGTCACGGTGCCCACCTCCGGGGCCACCTGCGCCGCCTGGACCGCCCTCTCTAACGTCTATTCTGACCAGGGGGCCTTTCTCTACGACGTGGCCCTAGACACCTGCCCCAGTCTTTTAATTCTTGACTATGGGCTGATTCGCACCGCCCCCCAGCGCACCCTGGTGGCGGGAATTGGCGATGGGTTAGCCAAGTGGTACGAAGCGGCCATTAGCAGCGGCACCAGTCAGCAAACCCTGATGGTGGCGGCGGTGCAGCAGGCCCGAGTGCTGCGCGATATTCTCTTGCAAAAGACCCCGGCGGCCCTGCGCCAGTGGGGCGGCCCCGACTGGCAGGAGGTGGTCGATGCCACCGTACTGCTGGCCGGGGTGGTAGGCGGCATTGGCGGTGCCCAGTGTCGCACCGTGGCGGCCCACGCGGTGCACAACGGCCTGACTCAGCTACCCAACCGCCACGGCATTCTCCACGGCGAGAAGGTGGCCTACGGCATTTTGGTGCAGCTGCGCCTCGAAGAAATGGGGGGCAATGCCGCCCTGGCCCGCGCGGCGCGGCAGCAGCTGCTGCCCTTTTACAAAGCCGCTGGGCTGCCCCAAACGCTGACCGACCTGGGCCTGGGCGACATCACCCTGAGCCAGCTGCATCAGGCAGCAGCGTTTGCCTGTCGCGAAAGCTCTGACATTCACCACCTGCCGTTTACGGTGGCCCCCGAGGCGGTGATGGCGGCGATGGTGTCGCCCCTGTGCCCGGAGCTGCGCGAGAAATCTCGCCCAGCAGTTCCCGTTCGTCCTTCTTCTAGCGTTGCCCCGGAGGTGCAGCCATGACCCTTGACTGGATGCCCACCGCCCACCGCCTCAGCGCCCTGCCGCCCTACGTCTTTGCCCGCCTGGATGAACTCAAAGCCCGCGCCCGTGAACAGGGGCTTGACCTGATCGACCTGGGCATGGGCAACCCCGACGGCCCCACCCCGGCCCCGGTGGTAGAGGCCGCCCGCGCCGCCATTGGCGACACGGCTAATCACGGCTACCCGCCCTTTGAGGGCACCGCCAGCTTTCGCACCGCCATCACCGACTGGTATGGTCGCCGCTACGGGGTGGCCCTCGACCCCACCGCCGAGGCCCTGCCGCTGCTGGGCAGCAAAGAGGGCATCACCCATCTGGCGATGGCCTTTATCAACCCCGGCGACCTGGTGCTGGTGCCGACCCCGGCCTACCCGGCCCACTTTCGCGGCCCGGCCATTGCCGGAGCCGAGATCTATAACCTGCACCTCACCGCCGCCAACAACTGGCTGATCGACTTCGACGCCATTCCCACTGAGGTGGCCCAGCGGGCCAAGGCGCTGTTTTTTAACTACCCCAACAACCCCACTGCCGCTACCGCCCCCCGCGAATTCTTCGAGCGTGCCGTGGAGTTTGCCCACCAGCACCAGATCTTGCTGGTGCACGATCTCTGCTACGCCGAGCTGGCCTTTGACGGCTACCAACCCACCAGCCTGCTGGAGATTCCGGGCGGCAAAGAGGTCGGGGTGGAGTTTCACACTCTCTCCAAGACCTACAACATGGCGGGCTGGCGGGTGGGCTTTGTGGTGGGCAACTCTCACATTATTCAGGGCCTGCGCACCCTCAAAACCAACCTCGACTACGGCATTTTTGCCGCCCTGCAGCAGGCGGCGGAGACAGCCCTCTCACTGCCCGACCACTACCTCGATGAGGTGCAGCAGCGCTACTCGTCGCGCCGCGACTTTTTGATCGACGAGTTTGCCTCGCTGGGCTGGACGGTAGAAAAGCCCCAGGCCACCATGTACCTGTGGGTGCAGTGCCCGCCCGACCTGCCCTCTTCCACCGACTTTGCCCTGACGGTGCTGCAGGAGACCGGGGTGGTGGTCACCCCCGGCAATGCCTTTGGCCCCGGCGGCGAGGGCTACATTCGGGTGAGCTTGATTGCCGAATGCGATCGCCTGGCCGTCGCCATGGACCGCATTCGCCAGGCGGGCTTTCGCTTTGCCCCCGAGGCGGCGGCGGTGTAACCGTTCTGGCCGTCTCGCTGGCTCCTGGACACCGCCCCAGGCTGTATAGTTAAGCAAACCTCCACCCCCTAACGCTATGTTTAACCTCGGCTGGACTGAAGTTGTGCTCGTCATTGGGGTCGCCGTGCTAATCTTCGGCCCTAAGAAAATTCCGGAGCTGGGGGCGGCCCTGGGCAAGACCCTGCGCGGCTTTAAAGAAGAGATAAAAAATCCTGACGACGCGGCGATCGACACCTACGAAGACGCTGAAGATGCCGACGTATATCGTTAGACTGGCTATACCCACCTCCCAGCGTTAATATCCCCATGCGGCAATTTCTGAAGTACACCCTGGCCAGCCTGACCGGGTCGATTTTGTTCTTTTTGCTGCTGGGCTTTTTGCTCACCCTGGGGGCCATGGGGCTGGTGGGGGTACTAATCGCTGGCGTATCGCGAGACAGCGATGCCCCCACCGTCGACAAAGACACGGTGCTGGTCTACGACCTGTCGACCCTGATTCCCGACTCGCCCGAGGCCCTTGACCCCGGTGCGGTAGTGCTGGGTGGTCAACCCCCCAGCGCTATCACCCTGCGCCAGGCGGTGCTGGCCCTAGAGCAGGCCGCGACGGATGATCGCATCACCGCCCTATACCTTAAGGGCAGTGGCGCTGGCGTCGGCGCTGGCCTGGCCAGCCAAATGGAAATCCACCAGGCGTTGGAGACCTTTAGCGCCACCGACAAGCCGATTCTGGCCTACGACATTTCTTGGACCGAGCGGGAGTATGCCCTGGCGGCGCTCGCCGATACGGTGTATCTCAACCCCTTTGGCGAAATTGAGATGAACGGCCTCTACGCTGAAACCATGTTTCAGGCGGAGGCTCTAGAAAAGCTGGGGGTGGGCGTGCAGGTGACGCGGGTGGGCCGCTATAAGTCAGCGGTGGAACCCCTGATCCGCGACACCATGAGCCCCGAAGAGCGCGAGCAAACCCAGCGCCTGCTGGGCGACGTGTGGCAAAACCTGTTGACCAGCACCGCTGCATCGAGGGATCTATCGGCCCAGCAGCTGCAAACCATCGCCGACACCCAGGGGTTTCTGTTTGGCGACGAAGCGACAACGGCAAATCTAGCGGATGCGATCGCCTACGAAGACGAAGTGATTGCCGCTCTGCGCGAGATTACCGGCGAGGTCGATGACGACAGCAACGGCAACACCCTCGACTTTCGCCAGATCAGCCTGGCCCGCTACGCCAAAACCGTAGAAGACCCGCTGCTCAGCCGGCGGTCGAGCAACCAGGTGGCACTGGTCTACGCCGAAGGCCCAATTATTGACGGGGGCAACAGCGGCAGCTTTGGCCCCAGCGGCGTGATTGCCGCCAATGCCCTGGCCGGGCAGCTGCGGCAGCTCCGCCAAGACGACGACGTCAAGGCGATTGTGCTGCGGGTCAACAGCCCCGGCGGCAGCGCCACCGCCTCGGAAATAATTTTGCGCGAGATTCAGCTGGTGCAGGAGGTGGGCAAGCCAGTGGTGGTGTCCATGGGCAATGTGGCGGCCTCCGGCGGCTACTGGATCGCCTCCCAGGCCGATGCGATTTTGGCCCAGCCCACCACCATCACCGGCTCCATTGGGGTCTACGGTATCTTTCTCAATCTCGAAGACCTGGGCACCAAGGTGGGGGTCAACTGGGAGGGCGTAAAAACCGCTGAGCTGGCCGATATTTTCTCTAGCACTCGCCCTAGGACTGAGACCGAGCTGGCGATTTTGCAGCGGGCTGTTGACACCATCTACGACAGCTTCCTCGACCGGGTGGCCGAGGGGCGCGATTTGGCTCTGCCCGCGGTGGCCGAGCTGGCCCAGGGGCGGGTGTGGTCGGGCACCGCCGCCCTAGATCTGGGCCTGGTGGATGAGCTGGGGGGCATCGACCAGGCGATCTCCACCGCCGCCGAACTGGCTGAGCTGGACGATGACTGGAGGCTGAAAGAATATCCCGAACCTGGCGAATGGCAGCGGTTCCTGAGAATTTTCCTCAGTTCCGACGCCGCCCGCGCCACCACCCACGACCCCCTCACCACCCAGGTGCTCCAGTTCGTGGATGACACACAGATTATCCGCAGCCTCAACGATCCTCGGGGGATCTATGCCCTAATGCCCTATCGCCTAGTCGTGAAGTAAAGAACAGCGGAGCCAATACCACCTTCTTTTGCAAAAATTTGGCACCGGTCTTGCCGGCGATCGCCATTCCCAAACTCGCCCGCCACCGTTTTTGTTCGGTCGCTGTCCAGTCACCCAGTCCCAGTGGCGAGTAGGGGACAATGGGACGAAACGAGTCGACTACTTCTCCAACCGCACCACGTACCACTGCATGGCTTCACCGGGGGCTAGCTCTAGCTCGCAGGCGGTGTCGCGCAGGTACTGGGCCTGTTCGGCCACGGTGGCAAAACGCTGGAGATCGCGGGGCAGATCGGTCTGACGATCGCCCAGCAAACCCACCAGCTTCTCCAGCAGTTCCTCCGGCGTCAAAAACACCTCTGCCTCCCCTGGCATCAGCACCACAAACATATCTTCCTGATACATGATGGCGTCGGGCATTGTTCAACCTTCAATCTAAGAGAATAAAACTAGTACTTAACCAATCTAATCATCACAGGCTCTAACGGCCTCAAGGTGAAGGGTTTAAGGTAGACGGTTTAAAGACTGCCGTGAACCGGGGAGCAGACACCTTAGAACCCAGTCCTAAAATGGAAGCGTTTGCCTAGTCTACCGCCTTAACATCCTGTGAAATTTGGGGCGAATCTGGGAAAATTTTTGGATCCAATGGTAGGATAATTAGGGTATACACCGAAAACCCGAGCGAGTTACCGGGGAATTTTCGTCTCTGTATCACCATTGTCTGCTAGCTTCAGGGAATAGGCCGCCTTTGGCGGTGCCGTTGCCTGGGTTTTTCTGTTTTTACGGTTATTTCTGCCACCATGGTTCAGACTCCCCTCAAGCCTACCCCTGCCGGTCCCACCCCCTCCAAGGTGGAGGTGCTGAAAGAAAACAGTAATTTTTTGCGCGAGCCCGTGGCCAGCGAGCTGTTGCAAGATACCAACCACTTTTCTGAAGGGGCGATTCAGATTCTCAAGTTTCACGGTTCGTACCAGCAGGACAACCGCGACAACCGCGCCAGGGGCCAGGAAAAGGATTACCAAATGATGCTCCGTACCCGCAACCCCGGCGGGTACATTTCTCCAGAGCTGTATATCACCCTTGATCGCCTCTCTGACGAGTACGGCAACGGCACTCTGAGGGCTACGACCCGCCAGGGCATTCAGCTCCATGGGGTGCTGAAGCAAAACCTCAAGGCCAGCATTGCCGCCATTGTGCGCAGCCTGGGGTCTACCCTGGGGGCCTGCGGCGACCTCAACCGCAACGTCATGGCCCCACCCGCGCCCTACAAAGACCGGCCCGAGTACCTGCTGGCCCAAGAGTACGCCAACAACATCGCCGACCTGCTGCGGCCCCAGACCGAGGCCTACTACGACATCTGGCTCGACGGCGAGAAGTTTTTGTCGGCCGAAGAGCACCCCGACGTGGTGGCGGCCCGTCAGCGCAACGGCAACGGCACCATCGTGCACAACAACACCGAGCCGATTTACGGCACCCACTACATGCCCCGCAAGTTTAAGTGCGCGGTGACGGTGCCCGGAGACAACTCCATCGATGCCTATACCCACGATGTCACCCTGGTGGTGATCACCGACAAGGCGGGTCAGCTCAAGGGCTTTAACGTGCTGGCGGGCGGTGGCCTGGGCCGCACCCACAACAAAGAAGAGACCTTTGCCCGCGCCGCCGACGAGATTGGTTATATCGACAAAGCCGATGTCTATGACTTGATGAAGGCGATCGTGGCGACTCAGAGAGATTACGGAGATCGCCACAATCGCCGCCACGCCCGCATGAAATACCTGATCCACGACTGGGGCGTGGAGCGCTTTCGCCAGCAGGTCGAAACCTACCTGGGCAAGCCCCTAAAGCCCTTCAAAAAGCTGCCCAAGTGGACGTTTTATGACTACCTGGGCTGGCATGAGCAGGGCGACGGCAACCTGTTTGTCGGCGTGCCAGTAGAGAATGGCCGCATTCTTGACCGCGAGGGTCTACAGCTCAAAACCGCTCTGAAAGAAATTGTGCAACGGTTTAACCTACCGATGCTGATCACCCCCAACCAAAGCGTGCTGTTCTACGAGGTCAAGCCCGAAGACAAAGCCGAGATCCAGGCGATTCTCACCCGCAGCGGCGTTGTCAAAGAGACCGACCTCGACCCACTGGTGCGCTACGCCATGGCCTGCCCGGCCCTGCCCCTGTGCGGCCTGGCCGTCACCGAGAGCGAGCGGATTATGCCCGCAGTGCTGGGCCGCCTGCGCGCCCTGCTGACCAAGCTGGGCCTAGAGCAAGAGCACTTTGTGGTGCGCATGACCGGCTGCCCCAACGGCTGCGCCCGCCCCTACATGGCCGAGCTGGGCTTTGTCGGCAGCGCCCCTGAGTCTTACCAAGTGTGGCTGGGCGGTTCCCCCCACCAGACGCGGCTGGCCCGCACCTACATGGAGCGGCTGCACGACAACGACATCGAGACCACCCTGGAGCCGCTGTTTGTCTTCTTTCGGGACGGGCGCAAGAAGGGCGAGAGCTTTGGGGACTTCTGCGATCGCGTCGGTTTCGAGGCCCTGCGCCAGTTTGGCGACACCTACAACCCCGACCAGTACACCCCCCGTCACACCAAAGAAGGGCGGCATCGCCTGAGTGTCTCCCACGACCTGTTTATGACCCTGCAAGCCACCGCCGACAAAGAGGGTCGGCCCATGGCCCAGGTGATGGCCGATGCCCTGGCGGTCTACCTGAAACAGCCAGGTTCCTAGACACCATAAATCAGGGCTGAATCGTTGATTCAGCCCTGATTTATGGCTGGTTTCAGCGCGGGTCGCACTGCTCCCATCGAGATTGATGGCTAGGGTGGTGATGTCAGGATACTTAGCCTGATTATCCGCATCCCTCCGCAGTCGTGCCAAAGCCGCTCACCCACACTTACACCAAACGCCTACGTTAACCTGGACATAGGGATTCACATCGAAATCAGGTACTAGGGAAAGTGGATGTTCTAGGGTGGATTCCCGCCCCACGCCTTCGCGAGGGCAGGCTCTGCGCGGGAATGACGCCGGGACTTTATTTATTGACTACTCCCTTAGCCCCACCCCGCACCCATCCACCCATTCACCCCCTCACCTCCATGCCCACCCCCCTGATCGAATTTCGCCAGCTGCAAAAGGTCTACGGCTCGGGCAACACCGAGGTGCGGGCGCTGTGGGACGTGAATTTGTCGATTTACCCCGGCGAGTACTGCGCCATTATGGGGCCATCAGGCTCCGGCAAATCCACCGCCATGAACATGATCGGTTGCCTTGATCGCCCCACCGCCGGAGAATATTTCTTCGACAAGCAGAACGTGGCCACCCTCGAAGACGACGAGTTGGCCCACATTCGCAACCAGAAGATCGGCTTTGTCTTTCAGCAGTTTCACCTGCTGCCCCAGCTCACCGCGCGCGAAAATGTAGAGCTGCCGATGATTTACTCGGGGGTGCGCAGCGACCTGCGCCGCCAGCGGGCCACCGAAGCGCTGGAACGGGTGGGGCTGGGCGATCGCATCAACAACAAACCCACCCAGCTCTCGGGGGGGCAGCAGCAGCGGGTGGCGATCGCGCGGGCGATCGTCAACAACCCGCTGCTCTTGCTGGCCGACGAACCCACGGGCGCATTGGATACCCACACCACTGGCGACGTACTGGGTATCTTTGCCGACCTCCACGCCGCTGGTATTACCGTGGTCATGGTCACCCACGAACCCGATGTGGCCCGCGCTAGCCAGCGCATTGTCTGGTTCAAAGACGGCGAAATTCTCAACGACCACCTCAGCCCCGAAGATTTGGCTGCGTCTATAGCGATTCGATGATGGTGCAAGCGCTGGGCAAACTGCTTTTGACGGTCATAGCTCACAATATCGCTAGTGTTTGTGGCTTCGTCTAAACTGACCAGTCTTCAACAAAACAGACAATGAATAGTCTTGCCATATTGGCTCCAAAGGTTTGCTTTTACGCTACTCTTCACAAACCACCCCTGGTGGAGTGGCCCTCCTGAGGGGAGTGAAGTGAAGATGGCGCAGTGGCGATGGGGCTTAGTTTTAGTAGGGCTGCTGCTGGGGTTGGGGGCAGTCCTAATTTTCGTCGATTCTCTACTGCGCCTTTACAATTTTTTAGCGCTGCTATCACCCCTGCTGGCTCAAGTGGTTCTGGGCACCATCGTGGTTCTGGGGTTAGGTGCTCTAGGTTTTGGGCTTTATCGCCTGGGGCCATTCCTGCGGCCTCGACGTCGTTCTCCCCAGCCTACGGCTCCGCCCCGTCGAGAAGCCGCCGCCTCAGCCAATCTCCTGGCTGTACAACAGCAGGTCGAGCAGATTCAAGACCAGGTGGCTCGCCAGGCTCTACAGCAGCAGGCTCAGGAGTTGCAGTCTGCCGCCGCAGATCGTGACCTCACCATTGCCGTATTTGGCGTCGGCTCGGCGGGTAAAACAGCCCTGATCAATGGTCTGTTGGGGCAGCCCGTGGGCGAAGTCGGGGCGGCCATGGGCACGACCCAAACCGATCAAACCTACACCTGGCAGTTACCCAGGATCTCCAGACAAATTCAGCTGATTGACACTCCCGGCATTGCTGAGGCTGGCGTAGCCGGTACAGAGCGAGAACAAGCTGCCCGAGCAACCGCCGCCAGTGCCGACTTGATTTTTTTTGTCGTTGACGATGACCTGCGCCAAAGCGAGTACAGATTGCTCCAGGGGCTGACGACCATGGGCAAACGACTGTTGCTGGTGCTCAACAAAGCTGATCGGTACCCCCAGGCCGATCTAGAGATGCTGTTAGAAAAACTGCGATCGCGCGTTGCCCCCACCCTCAGCCCCGACGATGTGGTTGCCGTCGCCGCGCTGCCGCAGCCCCTCCCCCAAGTCGGCGGCGGCTGGCTGCAAATGCGCCCCAACCTGGTGCCCCTCCAAACACGCCTGGCTGATCTGCTCCGCCAAGATGGCGAAACGCTGATTGCCGATAACCTGCTGCTGCAAACCCAGCAAATCGGAAACTCTGCCCGTCAACTCATCGACAGCGAGCGCCAGGCTCAGGCCGACGCCATCATCGATCGCTATCAGTGGCTGGGGGCGGGGGCGATCGCCGTCACCCCGCTCCCTGGACTAGACTTTCTCGCCACCGCAGCCATCAATGCCCAAATGGTGGTCGAGCTTAGCAAGGTCTACGGTTTTGAAGTCAGCCTAGAAGAAGGCAAAGCCCTGGCCCTATCGGTCGCCAAAACCCTTACCGGCCTAGGTCTAGTCAAAGGCACCGTAGACCTCCTGGCACTGGGGCTACAGACCAACCTAGCCACCCTGGTCGCCGGTCGCGCCCTCAAAGGAGCCAGCGGCGCTTACCTGACCCGCATCGCTGGCAAAAGCTTTGTCGAATACTTTCGCCAAAACCAGAACTGGGGCGACGGCGGCATGGGTGCCGTCGTTGAACAGCAATTTCTCCTCAATCAGCGCGATGCCCTGATGCAAACTTTCATCAAAGAGGCGATCTTCCGGGTCATACCCCTGACTCAAGAGCAATCCTAAAAAACAAAAGGGGCATGCTACTGGGTAGCCATATCAGTTCAACCCGGTCAGCCCTGACGCCGACTTGTCTCTGTAGGGCTGGCTTTTTTGTCTGTAGACCCCGGCTAGAACGATTGGGACAGAGCCTATACCCCTGGCGCAGGGGCCATCGCCCTACTCCAAATATCCATGGGTTTACATCATGTCTGCGTGCTCAAAGTCAGTGCAGTCAATGGCCGCTTCTGACAGGGCAACCATAGGATGTATCGGACACTTCAGCCGGTGGTCATTGGTGAAATAGCGACATTCCGCGCAGGGAATTTTATGCATCTCCGTTGCCCGAGCCACCCCCTCTCGAGCTGCCATAATCAGGTTCCACGCTACCAGCCCAACTAGCGTCCAGGCCAACACAAAACACAGAGGCACCAGTACCAATTGCACCAGCTCTACCAGCCTCACCGGCAGGGCCATCAGTTGTAGCGCCATAATCCTAAGCCCGCATAATCTTGATCTAGCCTTAACTATAACCGTGAGCCATAGACCAGCCGCGACGCACAAATTATTGAATCTAGATGTTCTGCAAGAAGTTTTGCAACAGGGGCGCTTAGGTCTGGCCTGCGCAGAACTGTTGGTCTAGGGCTGGCCACCTTCAGTTGCGATCGCCAGCTGTACCCCCGGCAAAGCCCGCAGCCGATCCATCACCGCCACAACCCGACCGTGGCTGACCGATTGATCAGCTCGGATCACCACCAGGCCGCCATCATTCACCGTTCCCAAGGTTTGAATCGCTTCCAAAAGCTGGTCATCAGACACCGCCCGATTACCCACCGATAGCTCCCCAGCCTCATTTAGAGTCACCACCACCTGCCGCTGGGCCTGGGTTTCAGCCGTTTCAGCCCCCGGCAGCGCTACCGGCAACCCCTCATTGCGGGTTAGAAACAAACTAGAAAGAATAAAAAACGCCAGCACCGCAAACACCACATCAATCATCGGCACGATGTTGATTTGCACAGGTACTTCAGGGTCTTCAGGGAGATGCATAAAGAGAGGAAAGCTAGGGTTTTAGGCTCGAGGTTCAACATCAAAGACTCAATTCATTTCTCTGACGAGACTAGTACCTAGCCACAAAACTAAGTCTATTCTCCATGAGAGCAAGGGTATACCGGTGTAATTCTACCTGCAGGGTTTGGCATACCGCGTCAGCGCTCACGATACCAATCCTGCATAGGCCGGCCTGGCCGCCACCTCGGTCGTGAGCACTTGGTCTGAGAACCTCGGGGTGACCCATTGTTTGGCCGCTCCCTGGGCCTCTAATGCTAATCGTCCATGCCGCTGACGCGGCACCCCCAACGATAAAAATCTATTTTAGAGCACATCCTATATGGAACGTCATAATGGAACGTCGCTTTCCCCTCAATCCACCTCAATCAACCTCTCGATCTCGGAAAGGAGCCCTGATGGCGGAAAGGATTTCAGGTTTGCATTCTCTGCATTCATCTATTTGTTAGACCAGAGCTTTATTCTCTTGACAACCTCCAACCTCTTCCCGGTTTCACCTCCGCCGTCTGATCAGCGGTTATTGAGAAGTTACGTTTAAACTACTTGCAGCAAATTACGGGTAGATCCATGGAGTCGAGCTTTTTGACGGCGGTGTTTTTGCCCCTGGCCCTGTTTACGGTCATGCTGGGCATGGGGTTGGGGCTAACGCGCGAAGATTTTACACGGGTGCTGGTGTACCCCAAAGCGGTGGTGGTGGGGCTGCTGGCCCAGCTGGTACTGCTGCCGATTTTAGGATTCGTTTTGGCCTCGATATTTTCCCTCAGCCCCGAGCTGGCGGTGGGGATGATGATCTTGGCCGCCTGCCCCGGCGGGCCGACCTCTAACCTGGTCACCTACCTGGCACGGGGCAATGTGGCCTTATCAATTACGCTGACAGCCTTTGGCAGCCTGATTACGGTGTTTACTATTCCCCTGGTAGTAAACCTGGCGACGAGAGCCTTTATAGGAGAGGCCACGACGCTTCAGCTGCCTTTCCTGGGCACGGTGCTGCAAATTGCGGTGATTACGATTATTCCGGTGGCAATGGGAATGGCGCTGCACAACTCCCTACCTCGGTTTGCCGCTCAGGTAGAGCGCGGCGTAAAGTGGCTTTCTCTAGCGCTGCTGGGCCTGATTATTGCCGGGCTGTTAGTGCAGCAGCGCCAGAGCGTGGTGGGCTTTTTTGCCCAGGTGGGGCTGGTGACGCTGGCGCTCAACCTGGCGGCGATGGCGCTGGGCTATCTGATTGCTAGGGTGGCAAAGCTAGATCGACCCAGCGCCACCGCGATTACGGTGGAAGTCGGCATTCAGAATGGCACTCTGGCGATCGCCATTGCCAGCGCCCCCACCCTACTCAACCAGCCCAGCCTGGCGATTCCAGCCGCGATCTATAGCCTGTTGATGTTTGCTACTGGGGGAGCCTTTGCCTGGTGGACAAATCGTCACCGAGTTAGGGAAGACATCCCCACTTGATCGGACAAAACCAAAACCAAACGGCCTGGGGGAGGTTACCCCCAGGCCGTTTAACTGACGACTAGGCTCAGGTTAGACGCCCACTAGGCTTAAATGCCCACTAGGCCGACTGAGCGCAGAATGGCGTTGAGAATAGAGCTAATGATAGCCAGGGCGATCGCCCCCAAAACGGCGCTCCAGATGCCGTAGCGCAGGCGAAAACCCTCAACCAGCCAGGCCGATAGACCAAAGACGATAATGGCCCCAATCAGCGGAATCAAGCCCAGGCTAATAATGGCAAAGAAGCCCCGCAAACCGCTGGGGAAAAACCCCCAGAAACCGTTGAAAATTCCGATGATAGCGCCCGCCAGCAAAGCCTTGACGGGGCTATCAATCTCGACTCCGATGGGAGGAATCTTAGAAATAATCAGCAGGCTGATGGCCAGAACGATGACGCTAATCAGAAATCCAATCAACATGGGCGTTTCTCCTCACACAGGTAAATGATGGGGTTTAAATCAATGAAGTTAAATCGATATGGAGACAGCGACAACAGGTCGCAAAACTCTACTTAGAATTATCGACTATAGGGTAGCATTTGCTACGGTTTTGTCGCGTTTTTTTAAAGTACGGCCCCGACGAGCAAAACAGTGCTTTGGGGCTAGCGCTATCTAACGTCGGTCGCTTAGGGCTACCCATACCATGACTACCTAGACCCTGTCGGCCAGCTATCTACCCAAGGCAAATGACCTGCGACGGTGCCTGCAGTTGCCTCATTGCTCCTCACTTTCCACCCATGCCCTCTGCTAAAACTGCCTTACTTCAGGTGCACGCCTCGGTTTTTCTGTTTGGCCTGTCAGGGCTATTTGGCAAATTTTTGGCGTTGCCCGCCACGGTCATCGTGCTGGGCCGCACGGGCTTTGCCACCCTAGCCCTGGGGCTGGTGCTCACCCTAGGCCGCACCCCTATTCGCCCCAGGGCAGCCAAAGATCTATTGGGCATGGCCCTGCTGGGAGCGCTGCTGGCCTTCCACTGGGTGAGTTTTTTTAACAGTATTCAGCTGGCTACGGTGGCGATCGGGCTGCTGACGTTCTCGAGCTTTCCGGTATTTGTGACGCTGCTTGAACCGCTGCTGTTTAAGACTCCCTGGCGCTGGCGCGACGGGGCGATCGCCCTTTTGGTCGTCATCGGTGTGGCCCTGGTCATCCCTGACTATCGCCTGGGTTCAGCCACGGCGATGGGGGCCATCTGGGGGCTGCTGTCGGGGCTTTCCTTTGCGCTGTTGCAGCTGCTCAACAAGGGGTATCGA
>DAIPYU010000077.1:0-22604 GCA_036782635.1 Nodosilinea sp. CTOTU7353 | reverse complement strand
ACAGTAGTTGTCATTGAACGTAGGATGGGCAAAGGCCTCAAAGGCCGTGCCCATCTCCCTGATGATGGGCACGCGTTGCTTTGCCCATCCTACGAAGGTTTTATATTTAATTGCGCCTTCCTACTTAGTGCCTTCAATGGTTCTTGTCTCAGCAGTTCAGTCCGCTGCTCGGCTACTCCTCTGGCTCTATACCCGCCGCTCGGAGTTGGGCCGCCAGTCGTTCGGCCCGCTGGTGCTCTTGCTCGGCTCGCTGGTGCTCCTGCTCAGCCCGCTGGTGCTCTTGTTCAACTCGCTGGCGCTCTTGCTCGGCCTGTTCTTTGCCCCAGGGCAATAGATCTCCCGGCTCAGTCCACCAGCGCAGCCAGTAGCCGGTGCGATTTTCGCGGCTGCCCTGCCAAAGGCCCAGGGCTAAATCCAGCTCGTCAATCCAGTAGCGCTGCTGGTCGTTGGCAGGGCTGAGCCTGTACTGGCCCGCCGGGTCGAGGCGGTAGACCTCCAGCAGGCCGCTGGCGGGGTCAAAGATGACGTAGTTGGGTACCCGCAGCACCTGCTCATAAAAGAACCACTTACCGGGGGGATAGGTAGGTTTGCTGGAATACTCTCCTCCCTCGGTATCCGAGAGAAATTCCATCACGATCGCAGGGAAATCGCCCTGGAGCTGAGGGGTGTAGCTGCGCGTCACCTCGTCTCGTGGCACGCGAATCTCGGGTACATAGCCCCAGTCGGGGGCCTTGACTACGGTTTTGCCGTTCACGGTGGCGCACAGGCCGTAGTTGGTCATCACCAGCGACTGGGCCGGTAACCGACCGGCCAACTCCAGGCTATCGGTAAGGGCGGCAGCGATCGCAGGCTGGTTGATGTTATCCACTGGCTCATCGTCGAGGATGAAGTCATCGGGCAGTTTGTCCCAGGTCACCACCCAGGTCGATTGAGGAGCTGCAACCATAGCCCACCTCGCAGACAGCATTGTATGGCTTGAATCTACAGTTTAACCGGAGGCAGAAGTGGGCAATGCCCGTGCCCCAACTCTCCCTGCCCCACTCGGCCCCAGTCCACAAAGTAATCCCCCCGCCTAGTTCTGACCATACAAAAAGTCCATATCGGGGGCTTCTGTGCAGTAGAAGTGCACCCAGATGTAGGCGTGTTGAAACAGGGCCACGCCCAGCGCCGCCTGCGACCCAATCAACAGGGCAATCGACCACAGGCCCAGAAAGGCAAAGGCATACATGGCGTTACCGCTCCAGGCAAAGGCCCCCTGCCTCACCAGCGGCATCGTGCGGTAGTGAGGTCGAAAGTGATCGCCGCCAATGGCGCGGGGAATGCCGAAGTAGCGGGCAACCGACCAGAGGGTGTAGACAGCCGGAACCAGCAGCACCAAACCCAGCCCCACCGACAGGGGTAGGGGCAGATCTAGGGAGCCTCGATTGGCGATCGCCAGGCCAACCACCAAAATCGGTCGGGCCATCAGCAGGGGCATAAAGATCAGCCCCCAGGCCAGCAGATCGTAGCGGCCAAACAGGTTAGTAAAGACCGACCAGCCGAGCTGCGATCGCCACACCACCCAGACCACCAGCTGATGACCTATGGCGACCCCAATCGCCAGCCAAAACCACACTGTGTCTTGAATGCCTAGCCAAGTACCCGTATTCAACCCCTTGGCCGCAAAGGCCCAAGCCAGCGGCACCAGGATCAGGAGCGCCGCTAAATGCCACTGCTGCCGCCTAAAGAAAAACTGGATAGAACTCGCGTCGCTCACGCTTTCCCTCAGCTTGGCGATTGCCTCGAACTGGTAAACGAATTGATTGTGACAGGGGTGATTGGTTTAGGGTACACGGTATAGGGTATACGGTTCACGGTGTACGGTCTAAGGCAGGCCGTGAACCGTACACCGTGAACCGCAAACCTAACTGACCTATCATCTTTGGCTTGTCTTCGGGGTATGCGCGGGAGGTTTCGATCTAAGCGGCCATCGGCAGAGAAGACTGACTCAAAACCCCTTGATAGAACTGGTGGAGCTGGCGAGTGGCGGCGGCCCAGCCCCAGCGTTCTGCCTCGGCGACGGCATTTTGGCGCATGACCTCGCGCTCGGCGGTGGCTTCGATCAGGCGGCGGGTGGCGGTAATGGCCCCGGCCTCGTCCTGGGGGTCAAACAAAAAGCCGTTGACGCCATCGGTGACAATGTCGGGAATGCCGCCCGAATTGGCCGCCACCACCGGACAGCCTGCCGCCATCGCCTCCAGCAGCACTAGCCCCAGGGTCTCGGTGCGAGAGGGAAACACAAAGGCATCGGCGGAGGCGTAGGCCGATGCCAGATCTTCGCCGCCCAGGTAGCCGACAAAATTCGTTGCCGTACCCTCAAAGTGGGCCTCTAGCTCAGCCCGGTAGGGGCCATCGCCCACCAGCGCCAGCCGCGCATTGGGGATAGCATCAAGCACGGGCTTGATGCGGTCGATTTCTTTTTCGGCGGAGAGGCGACCAATATATAGAAGTAGCGGAGCTTCGGGGTGGCCCTCCGTGAGGCGATCGCGCATTTCAGCACTGGCCAGCTCTGGCCGAAACAGCTCGGTGTCGACGCCGCGCTGCCACACCTCAATATTCTCAACGCCGTGCTCTGACAGCTCGGCCTGCATGGCGGTGGAGGTGACCAGGTTGATCTGGGCCTGGTTGTGCACGGCCTTGATCAGCTCCCACATCACCCCTTCGAGCATGCCTAGGCCGTAGTGCTCTAGGTATTTGGGCAGGTGGGTGTGGTACGACGCCACCAGGGGCAAATCGAGGGTCTTGCTGTAGTAAATGCCCGCCAGCCCGAGCACTGCCGGGTTGACCACGTGGACTAAATTAGGCCGAAAATCTTCTAGCGCCTCACCAATGGAGGGGCGTGGCAGGGCCAGCTTCAGCTCTGGGTAGAGGGGCAGCGGAAACCCCGACACGCCGTGGATTTTGGCCCCTCGGTACTCGGTCAGCCCGCCGTCGGGCGAGAACACCAATACCTGATTACCCTGGCGCTGCAAATGGTCAACGGTGTGCTTGAGACGGGTGACGATGCCGTCAACTTTCGGCAAAAAAGTCTCGGTGAAGAGAGCAATCCGCATAACAATCGTAGGGGGCTAAAGAAGATGATTGAAAATGAAAGAATCAGCCCGTAATCGGGGCAAAATTGCAGCGCAATTTTGCCCCGATTACCACTAATCGCGTCGCCACTTGACCTTGGGCAAGATCTGGTTCTTATCGACGCGATCTTTGTATCTGACGGCGAAGTTGAGCAGGCTGTCGAGCAGCGAGTCAGACAGCAGGTGGGGCTGTAGACCCAGCTCTAGCAGGTTGGTGTTTTTGGCGTTGAAGTAGTGCTCTTCGGCCTCGACGCGGGGGTTGTCGATGTGGTCGATTTCGACATCAACGCCCAGGGTGTTGCCGGCTTTCTTCACCATCAGGGCCAGGTCGCCGACGCTAAACATTTCGGTGAACTGGTTAAACACGCGGAAGATGCCGGGCTCGCCGGGGTTGGCGATCGCAATTTCCACACAACGCACCGTGTCGCGAATGTCGAGGAAAGCACGGGTCTGACTGCCCTTGCCATAGACGGTGAGGGGGTGACCCACCGCCGCCTGCACACAGAAGCGGTTGAGGGCGGTGCCGAAGATGCCGTCATAGTCGAGGCGGTTGATCAGCAGCTCATCCATGCCGGTCTCTTCGGTGAGCACGCCGTAGACCACGCCCTGGTTGAGGTCGGTGGCGCGCAGGCCCCACACCTTACAGGCAAAGTGAATGTTGTGGGAGTCGTGTACCTTGCTGAGGTGGTAGAAGGAGCCGGGCTGCTTGGGGTAGGGGAGGGTGTCTTTGCGACCATTGTGCTCAATGGTGATGTAGCCCTCTTCGATGTCAATGTTGGGGGTGCCGTACTCGCCCATGGTGCCCAGCTTGACCAGGTGGCAGTCGGGGAAGTGATCGCGCAGCACGTAGAGCAAATTCAGGTTGCCCAGCACATTGTTGGCCTGGGTCAGTACCGCGTGCTCGCGGTCGATCATCGAGAAGGGGGCCGAGCGCTGCTCGCCGAAGTGCACCACGGCACCCGGCTCAAACGACCGCATGGTCTTCTCTAAAAAGGCGTAGTCGTTGATATCTCCCACGTAGAGGTCGATGCGCTTGCCGGTGAGATCTTTCCACCGCTGCAGGCGGGCCTGAATCGGGGCAATGGGGGTCAGGGTCTCGACTTGAAGCTGAGCATCCCAGTGACGCCGCACCAAGCTATCCAGAATCCCGACCTCGTAGCCGCGATTGGAAAGGTGTAGGGCAGTCGCCCAGCCGCAATAGCCGTCGCCGCCAATGACAAGGACTTTCATAGCAATGCTTCATTCGTTTGCCGATACCAAGACAATCTACCAGGTTTAGCGAACCTGTAAACCACCGAATAAAAGATCGCGGGAGCGGCAAGATTTTCGCTGACAACAAATTGAGAATGCCTGGTTAAAGACCTATTAAGGCCCCGCCTGCGGGTCTGAAATAACTTGGTTTATGCTCCTACCCTGCCCACAATTTGCAATTACTAAGTTAAGCTAATAATTAGCTTAACTAACTATTTTGCCGCCAGGTGGTTCTCTCCGTTGATTACCCAAGCCCCTACCCCCAGCCAGTGCGCCACCGACCTCATGACCGTGGTGCCTGCGGTGACCAGGTTTCTGCGGGCGGGCATTCGCGGCCACGGCAAGCCCCACCTGTCGCTGTCGCAGCTGCGGGTGCTGTATTTTTTGCGGCGGCGATCGCAGTCCTCCCTGTCTGAAGTGGCTGACTACCTAGATGTCACCCGCCCCACCATGTCGGCCATGGTCGAGCGCCTGGTGCAGCGGGGGCTAGTTGACCGCATCAGTGACCCTAAAGAACGACGGCGCATCATTATTACCCTGACAGCCGTAGGCACCGCTGAGATGGAGCGAGTCTACGATGCGACGCTAGCGACCGTAGCCGATCGCCTGGCGGGGTTATCGGCAGCACAGCTTCAGCAGGTGCAGGCGGGCCTGGCGATCTTGGGCGACCTGTTTGATGAGGGGATTGACGACGACCTGGCATTGGTGCAAAAGGCGTCGAGGGAATAAGTCCGGCGGCATGATTCGGCGGCTGGAGATGGCCCAGGCCACCCTGCACCGTCCCCCGGTTTTGTTCTTAGATGAGCCGACAGTGGGGCTAGACCCGGTGGCCCGCAAAACCATGTGGGACTTGATCTTGCAGCTGCGGCGCGACTACGGCACCACCGTGTTTCTCACCACCCACTTTATGGAAGAGGCGGATGTGCTGTGCGATGGCCCTCTGGGCCGGTCTTTGACCATCGCATCGCCATGCTCTACCAGGGGCAGCAGGTGGCGATCGGCACCCCCGCCGCCCTCAAAGCCACCGTGCCCCAGTCCGAAACCAGCCCCGAAGCCAACCCCGAAGCCACGATGGAGACGTATTCATCCACTACACCCGCGACTCGCTCAGTACCAATACCGAAGGAAGCTACCGTGACACGTCAACTACACGACGCACCGCCCAGCGGCTGGGCTAAGCGGGGCCGCATTACCGCCCCCGTGGAAGAATTTATCGCCAAGGCCCTGGTGGCCACCGAGCTAGAGGTGCGCAAGCTGCGCCACGACCCGATTCAGCTGTTTACCCGCGCGGTGCAGCCGGTGCTGTGGCTGACGATTTTTGGCCAGGTGTTTACCCAGGTGCGGGGCATCCCCACCGGCAATCTCAGCTACATCGACTTTATGACGCCGGGCATTTTGGCCCAGAGCGTTCTATTCATGTCGATCTTCACTGGGCTGCTGGTGATTTGGGAGAAGGATCTGGGGATTTTGCACAAGCTGATGGTCAGCCCCGCGCCCAAGTCGGCGCTGGTGCTGGGCAAGGCGATCGGGGCGGGGGTGCGCTGTCTGTCGCAGCTGCTGATCATCTATATTGTGGCGGCGCTGATGGGGGTGGGCATTAATTGGCACCCCCTGGCGGTGCTGGGCGTGGCCCTGGTGGTGATGCTGGGGGCGGCGCTGTTTTCGACGTTTTCGCTGATTGTGGCCTGCTGGGCGCAGACCCACGAGCGGGTGATGGGCGTGGGGCAGCTGATGATGATGCCGCTGTTCTTCGCCAGCAACGCGATTTACCCGATTGAGATCATGCCCGCTTGGTTGCAGGTGGTGTCGCGGCTCAACCCCCTGACCTACATGGTCGATGCCCTGCGCCAGCTGATGCTGGTGGCACCGGCGAGCAGTTACAGCCTGGGGCTGAGCCTCTCGATTTTGGTGGGCGTGGCCGCTGTGCTGATCGCCTTTTGCGGGCGCTTATATCCTCGCCTGGTGCGCTAGCGTAGGCCTAGAACATCCACGGGGGCTGCTTATGGCATTTAAGACAGTGGTTTTCTATGGTTCTTACCGGCGCGATGGTCAAAGACCGGCCTAAGGGCCATCGCAACGGCATTCGCGCCGCCAAGTTTTTGCTCGATCAGCTGGCTCAGCGCGGCCACACCACCGTGTTTGCCGATGCCATGGAGTACGACTTTGGCCTGCTTGATCGCATGTATAAAGAGTACGAACCTGGCCAGGCCCCGGCCAAAATGGCAGAACTGGCTGAACACATTCGCACCGCCGACGGGTTTGTGGTGGTGACGGGCGAATATAACCACTCGGTGCAGCCGGCGCTGAGCAACCTGATGGATCACTTTCTAGAAGAGTACTACTTTCGTCCGGCAGGGATTGTGTCTTACTCGGTGGGCGGCTTTGGCGGTGTGCGGGCCGCCGTGCACCTGCGGGTGATGCTGGGGGAGATGGGGATGCCCACCATTTCTTCGATGTTTGCGATCTCAAAAATTACCGAGGCGATTAATGCTGACGGCAAGCCCCAGGATGAATCGCTGATCAAACGCCTGGGCTCCTTTTTAGACGAGCTGGAGTGGTACGAAGAAGCCCTCCAGCGGCAGCGCGACGAAAAGGGTAAGCCCTTTTAGCCATCCATCAACCAGCGACGAATTAGCTCAGTTTCAATGCCGCAGCCCTGGAGGGTGTTTCCATCAACTCCTGTGCTTGCTCTAAGGTCCCAGCAAAGCGCCGAGCGCCAAGCGGCTGGAGACATTCTTCTCGCTCTAGTGGACTGCGGGCTGACAGTTACCAACCGCAGGAAAACAGACGAGTTAGGGAACGAGAAGAGTTAGCTAGGCGGCTCAATTTTGGCCAACCGATACAAACGGTAGAGATGGCTTTCGACTCGAACCCTTCCAAAGAGGGAGGATACCCCTAAATTCTTACGGAACCATAAAGACTGTGAGTAATAACGCAGTATCAAACTTTCAGTTAGGAAAGACATCTAATGACTGACATGACAACCTTAGCCACCAAGCTGGCTGACCTAAAGC
This sequence comes from Nodosilinea sp. CTOTU7353, assembly GCA_036782635.1. Classification (GTDB taxonomy): domain Bacteria; phylum Cyanobacteriota; class Cyanobacteriia; order Phormidesmidales; family Phormidesmidaceae; genus Nodosilinea. The sequence goes on along the minus strand of DAIPYU010000077.1, from coordinate 15,229 downwards.
TTTTTCAGCATGTTTTGATTGACAGCGAGCAAAAGCTCATGGCGACCACCAGCGATAGCACCATTCGTGAGCGCCTAGAAGGGATGCTAAAGAGCGATCGCGAAAACCTCATTAACATTCAAGAGGCTACGACCAAACTAGGCTCCGCAGCAGAGCCGCGCGACATCACCCAAAAGCATGCTGAGTCCGTCACCAAAATGATGGATGGTTCAGAATTGTCCCCCTACGACAAGTTTTTTCAGCTTGAATTGCTGAAGCACCAGCAGGTGATGACGGGTTTGGTGCTGCACAAAGTCGGTCAAACCCTGAGCGATCCACTTCAAGACGCCATGGAGCCGCTCAACAAAGTTAACTTTGAAAACCGTGCTCACCAAGAGGTGCTCAAAGGCGTGCTTTACTTTGTTGGCACCCGTGAAATCGCGGGTCAAGAGCCTGATATGGGCCTGTGGGCCAGCGTCGAGCAGGGGATTGCGGCTCTCAAAGGGGCGATCGGCAGCGCTGCTAGCTAACTGTTTCTGGCAGCAGTATTCAACATTCTTTGGGCGGGTGGGCCAACTTGGGCCTACCCGCTATTTTTGCATGACAGGAGCATGACACCAAAGCCGAATCACATAACCCCGATGCTCAAAGGCCAAACCGTAGGGGCAAATGGCATTTGCCCTGATTAATCGGGGGTAACCAAGTAGGATTTAGCCCTACATCTGCAACCGCAGCAGAATTAGCTGGGTGGCGCGATCGCGCTCGAAGTTGTTGTCGCTGACGATCAGCAGGCTCTGGCTGCCGTCGGGCAGGCGCGGCCCCAGGGTCATGCCCTCCAGGTTATCCACCGCCAGGGGGGTGTCGGCAAAGTCGAGCACCAGCTGCTTGCGAATGGGGGCAATGCCCGACACATCGCCCCGCAGGCTGGCGACGGTCGAGGTATCGGTCGCGCCGCCAGTGGCCAGCTGAAACAGCTTCACCTGCAGGCCCCGCAGGCCAAAGGCTCGCTCTAGGGCGAGGAAATGGCCGCCCGAGTCAATCGCCAGCAGGGCCGTCAGGCCATTGATCACCGCCCCGGTTGGCTCTAGCTCCAGCGGGTAGCGGTGCTCGGCAATCAGCGTCGCCTGGTCGTCGCCGATCAGGTAGTGCAGAAAGCGGCTGTTGAGGGGCTGGCTGGGGTCGTCTTCATAGTCTTGCACCAGGGCCGACTCGGTGGCGGCAAACAGCCGAAAAGGCTCGACCATGCCCGCGCCGGACGACCCGGTCACCGTCAGCGCCTCAAAGCTGAGGTTGTTTTGCCCGCCGCGAGTGGGGCGGTCGGGGTCGTCGGGCAGGTAGCGCTCTGGCAGCCGCAGGGTCGAGATCACCTGCCCGGTCTCGCGGTCAAACTCAGCGATAAAGGGCGGCGCGTTTTGCCGCACATCGCCTTCGCTGCTGATGTATAGCGTATCGCGAGGCGACAGGGCCATGCCCTCGGGGTCAACGCTGCCCCTGGGGTAGGTGTTGCCCTCGGCATCGAGCAGGGGAGTAAACGATTCGATGCTGACGGTGTCAAACCGGGGCTGATCAGCACTGCCGCCCAGGATGACGGCCATGGTGTAGAACCGGGCGGGGCCAAGGCGGCTGCGATCGTCGGAGAGGGCATAGAGCAGGTCGCGGGGGCGATCATAGGTCAGGGCCGACAGCCCGCCGACGGTGGTGCCCTGAAATTCTTGGGGCGGCAGGTTATAGACATCGAGCAGGTCGACGGCGACGGGCAAAAACAGCCGGTCTTCGGCCTTGAGCTGGGGCACAGCGCAGCTGGTCAATCCCAAGACTAAGACAGCGGCCAGCATTAGCCCTACTCGCCAGTAGTCTATCGGGCGCATCCACTTTGCCATCAATCCCTCACCTATCTGTCGGTCAGCAACCTCTAGGATAGGTTAATGCCTCGCCCGATTGGGCTCAACGTTTGGCTCAGTGGAATGACCTCAGCCTCGACTGTGGCTATTCTACTGGGCCGACGGCTTGCTATTGCCCTAAAAGCTTGTCATATTCTGCGTGGGAACCAGGTGCGAAAGGCAGAAAGCTCTTCTGGTGTAAGTTGGCTAACGGCTTGCTCAATTTCGGCGAGGGTAGTCATAGCAATAGATGTTAAACCTACTGGTCCAACTATATCGGTTATTTTACCTTGGCTTTTTCCAGCAGCAGGCCTCACTAATAGGTGAGGCCCTCGGCCTGATCTGGTCACAACTAGGGGTAGCATCTCCCTAATACTCGACTCAAACCGGGATACATCGGTTGGGTTTACTCCTCCTCGGTCGATGCCTCCGTAGCGGCTTCAGCGACAACTTCAATCGGCCCTTCCTCTACAGACTCCTCAGCGCCAGACTCCTCAGCATCGTCGAGGCCCTCGATTTGCAGGGCGGGGGGCACTACGGCCACCGCAGCGATCGCATCCTCAGCATCCAATCGCTGCAACCGTACCCCAGTCGCGGGGCGCGACTGAATCGAGATATCGTTCACCCGCTGGCGAATGATGATGCCCCGATTGGTGACCAGCATCAGCTCATCGCCGTCGCCCACCACCAGCAGCGAGGCCAGGGTGTCGTCGCTCTTGCGGAACTTGATCGCCATCAGGCCCATACCGGCCCGGTTTTGCAGGCGGAACTTGGCCACCGGCACCCGCTTGCCCAGGCCCGAGGCGGTGATCACCAAAATCCAGGGGCCGCCCTCGTTGCCAGTGGTTTCGTCGTCGTCGCCACTGTCGGCGGCTTGCACCACCGCCTCCACCACCTGGCTGGGCAGAATATCCATGCTGATCAGCTCGTCGCCGTCGCGCAGCGACATGGCCCGCACGCCGCGAGTGGGCCGCCCCAGGGGCCTGAGCTGATCGTCGGTGGCCTTAAAGTGAATGGTCATGCCCCGCCGCGAGCCGATCAGAATGCTGTCGGTGTTGCGGGCCAGGCGCACCCACTTGAGGTGGTCGCCCTCTTCGAGGGAGATGGCGATCAGCCCGTTGGTGCGAATGTTGCTGAAGGCCGACAGGGCCGTTTTCTTCACAAAGCCGCCCTGGGTGAGCATCACCAGGTAGTCTTCGTCGGTGAACTCGCGCACCGCCAGCACCGAGGTGATCGCCTCTTCTTTGGGGATCGGCAGCATTTGCACGATCGGCATGCCCCGCGCGGCGCGGGAACCCTCGACAATTTGGTAGGCCCGCAGGGCGTAGGTGACGCCGCGATCGCTAAAGAACAGCAGGTAGTCGTGGGTGTAGCAGGTGATGAAGTGCTGCACACCGTCGTCTTCCTTCATCTTGGCCCCGGCTTTGCCTCGGGTGGCGCGGCTCTGGGCCTCAAAGGTGGCCACGGGCATGCGCTTGATGTAGCCCTGGTCGGTGACCAAAATCACCACCTGCTCGTTGGCGATCAGCGAGATGTCGGTGAGTTCCGCATCGTCCATCTCGATCACGGTGCGGCGGGGGCTGTCGTGCTTGGCCTTAAGCTCGCCCAGCTCGGTGGTAATGATTTCGAGAATGCGCTCACGGCGGGCCAAGATGTCTTGCAGGTCGGTGATTTTAGCGACCAGCTCTTCGTGCTCCTGCTGAATTTTGTCAGCCTCTAGGGCGGTGAGGCGGCGCAGCTGCATCTGCAGAATGGCATCGGCCTGCAAGTCTGACAGGCTGTAGGTGTCCATCAACTCCTGCTTGGCGGCGGGGGTATCGGCGGCCCCGCGAATCAGGGCGATAATGGCGTCTAAGTTCGTCAGCGCAATCAGGTAGCCCTGGAGAATGTGGTCTTTTTCCTCAGCGCGACGCAGCTCATACCGGGTGCGGCGAACGATGGTTTCTTCGCGAAACTCAAGAAACACCTCCAGCATGCGCTTGAGGCCCAGCAGCTGAGGCTCGCTGTTGACTAGGGCCAGCATGTTGACGCCGAAGTTGTTTTGCAGGGGCGTCTGCTTGTAGAGGTTGTTGAGCACCACGCGGGGGTAGGCGTCGCGCTTCAGCTCGATGACGATGCGCATGCCGTCGCGATCGCTCTCGTCGCGAATGTCAGAGATCCCCTCCAGACGGCGCTCGTTCACCATCTCGGCGATGCGCTCGATCATGCCTGCCTTGTTGGTCTGGTAGGGCAGCTCGGTGATGATGATGGCTTCGCGGTCAGGCCGACCTCGGTGCTCGATGGTTTCCATGCTGGCCACACCGCGCATGGTGACCGAGCCGCGCCCGGTCATGTAGGCATCGCGAATGCCGCTGCGGCCCAGAATCTGCCCGCCCGTGGGAAAGTCGGGGCCGGGGATGATCTCCATCAGCTCGGCGGTGGAGATTTCGGGATTGTTGATCAGCGCGATCACGCCGTCGATCAGCTCGCCGGGGTTGTGGGGCGGAATGTTGGTGGCCATGCCCACGGCAATGCCCGAGGAGCCGTTGAGCAACAGCTGGGGCAGCCGCGAGGGCATCACCACCGGTTCTTGCTGGGAGCCGTCAAAGTTGTCGGCAAAATCGACGGTTTCTGACTCGATGTCTTGGAGCAGCGAGTCGCTGGTCAGCGATTGCAGGCGACACTCGGTGTATCGCATGGCCGCCGGGGGGTCGTTGTCGATGGAGCCAAAGTTGCCGTGACCGTTGATCAACGGCACCCGCATGGAGAAGTCTTGGGCCATGCGCACCAAAGCGTCGTACACCGCCGTGTCGCCGTGGGGGTGGTACTTACCCAGCACCTCACCGACTACCCTGGCGCACTTACGAAAGGGGCGATCGGCGGCTAAACCCAGCTCGTGCATGGCATAGAGAATGCGGCGGTGCACTGGCTTGAGCCCGTCCCTGGCGTCTGGCAGCGCCCGACCCACGATCACGCTCATGGCGTATTCCAGGTAAGAGCTTTGCATTTCAACGCGCAGATCGGTAGGGACGATGCGCTCTTCTGGGGTAGCCATAGGCTCAAAAACTCCGAATTTGCGAACAACAAAGCGCTAATCAGACCCTCGCACCGAGCGGTGCTGAATAGCGCTTAATCAGTATGTTTTTTGCGGACTCATGTAGGTTATATTTTAGCACGAATTCCCCGGTTCAAATCATCGAGCGCTATGGTGGAGCCAGGGGCGCGAGAGGCTTGATTTAGCAACGTTTTGCTGCCCCGGCTGAATCCTTAATTTGTAGTAGTTCACCACCCCTGAGTTTGCCGTGCACCACGCTCTCACCCTGGCCGATTTTGCCGTTATCTATTCGCCAGATTTTTTAGCCCATGACACCGGTAGTTTTCATCCCGAAAATGCGGGTCGATTGACAGCGGTTGTGGCTGCTTTGGAGGGTGTACCCTGGGCCGATCAGCTCGACTGGCGCGAACCCACCCCGGTCAAGCAGCGAAAGGATGTAGACACCCTGATTGCCCAGATCCACAATCCTCGCTATGTCACTGCCCTGCGGGAGATTGCCCACACGGGCGGCGGCCACATTGACGGTGATACGGTGGTATCTGAGGATAGCTACGCCGTGGCGCGGCTGGCGGTGAGCGCCTGGCTCGACGGCGTAGATTACGTGCTCGAAACCGGGCACTCGGCCTTTGTGCTGGCGCGGCCACCGGGGCACCACGCGGTGCGCGATCGCGGCATGGGCTTTTGTCTGTTTGCCAACGCGGCGATCGCCGCCCACTACGCCCTAGAACAACCCAGCATTCACCGCGTCGCCATTCTCGACTGGGATGTCCACCACGGCAACGGCACCCAGGCCCTGGTGGAGGGGAATGCTGCGATCACCTACTGCTCGCTCCACCAGATGCCCGCCTACCCGGGCACCGGCCAGACCAGCGAAACCGGCCTGCACCACAACGTGCTCAACCTGCCCATGGCCCCCGGCAGCGCCAGCGCCGACTACACAGAGGCATTTGAGCAAAAGGTGATCCCTTTTCTCAAAGCCTTTGCCCCCGACCTACTGATCGTCAGCGCCGGCTACGACGCCAACGCCGCCGACCCGTTGGCCAACGTCAATCTGCATCCCCGAGACTACGGTGCTTTCACTCAGCAATGCCTAGGCGTCACCGACAACATTCTCTTTGGCCTTGAGGGCGGCTACGACTACACCGCGCTGAGTCAATCAGTGCTGGCCACCATTGCCGCACGACTGGGGCTGTAGCGGCGACCCGATCGCTACTAGACTTTAGAGCGATCGCTCGCTTGACGCTGCCTGTATCGCCACATCATTATTTCAATATTTATTGAAGAGTTAAAGGGTGGGGTATGATTAAAACTATGGAAAGAGATACCGCCACTACCATTTTTGAGTCGCTCTCCTCGGGGGTGCGGCTCGATGCGTTCCGGCTCCTGGTCAGGAAGGGGGCTGAGGGCCTGGTAGCGGGGGATATTGCTGCCGCCCTGAATGTGCCACCCAGCAATCTCTCCTTTCACCTCAAGGCGCTGACCCATGCTCGACTGCTGAGCGTAGAGCAAGAGGGGCGCTTCCAACGCTATCGGGCCAACACAGCGTTGATGATGGACTTGGTTAGCTATCTAACGGAGGAATGTTGTGTGGATAGCCCTGGCCAATGCCCGAACGCGCCCGCGCCCCTGGCTTGCCCAGAGGCGATGCATCCCTCAATCTCCTAGTGCGGTGCACAGAGACCGTATACCGTGAACCCTAAGCTATTAGCGCTTGTCAATAACGGGTCGGCCAAGTACTCGTTCCCGAGCAACTTTACATAATTTCAGGAGTGATCTATGAGCGCTTCAGACTCTAATAGTCCACCGCCCACCACTGAACCCGCTGCAAAGCTCAGTGTGTTTCAGCGCTATCTCACCCTGTGGGTGCTGATCTGCATTGTGGTGGGAATTGCCATCGGGCGGTTGCTGCCGGGGGTGGCCGTAGCGCTGGATGCCATGAGCATCCACCAGGTGTCGATCCCGATCGCCATCTGTCTGTTTTTCATGATGTATCCGATCATGGTGAAAATTGACTTCACCCAGATTGATCGGGCCTTTCGCTCCCCCAAACCGGTGGCCCTGACGCTGGTGGTCAACTGGTTGATCAAGCCCTTCACCATGCTGCTGTTTGCCCAATTTTTTCTGGGCCAGCTGTTTCGGCCTTTGATCACCGGCACTGAGATGATTCGAGGGCAAGAGATTGCGATCGCAGATTCCTACATTGCCGGGGCTATTTTGCTGGGCATTGCCCCCTGTACGGCGATGGTGCTGATGTGGGGCTACCTCTCCTTTGGCAACCAGGGGTTAACGCTGGTGATGGTGGCGGTGAACTCGTTGGCCATGCTGTTTGTCTATGCGCCCCTGGGCCGCTGGTTGCTATCGGCCAGCGATCTATCGGTGCCCTTGGCCACCATTGTGCTGTCGGTGCTGATCTATGTGGGGCTGCCGTTGTTGTGCGGGGTTTACAGCCGCCACTGGATTTTGAAGCACAGGGGTCTGGAATGGTTTGAAACCAGGTTTTTGAAGTACCTTGACCCGGTGGCAATTTCAGCGCTGCTGATTACCCTGGTGCTGCTGTTTGCCTTTAAGGGTGAGCTGATCGTCAACAACCCGCTGCACATTGTGCTGATTGCAGTGCCGCTGTTTATTCAAACCAACTTCATTTTCTTAATTGGCTACGTGGCGGCCCAAAAGCTCAAGCTGTCCTATGAAGATGCGGCCCCGGCGGCGATGATTGGGGCGAGCAACCACTTTGAGGTGGCGATCGCCACGGCGGTTACCCTGTTCGGGCTCAATTCTGGTGCGGCCCTGGCCACGGTGGTGGGGGTGCTGATTGAAGTGCCGGTGATGCTGATGCTGGTGGAAATTTGCAAACGCACCGCCTTTTGGTTTCCCCGCGAGCCTGAGAAAGCCAGTCTGCGCGACCCCCGCTGCCCAATCTTGAGCTAAGGAGAATGATCACCCCCCTGCCAAACCCAGTCGAGCCACCCAGCAATACTGGTTTCGTGGTGTCGGTGCGGGGCCGCGTGGTGGATGTGCAGTTTCCTGAGCGCCTGCCGCACGGCCTGCATTATAGCCCGCGACCCTGGGTACACTGTGCCCAGGGAACCCCCTGGCTGGGCGCAGTGTACCCAGGCGACCGTGGAAGATAAAACGTAATGAGTGCAATTGTCTATGGCCCCTACCAGGGCAAACGGCTCAGGGGTAGAACGGTGGCCCAACTCTATGCCGAGGGCCAGCGCGATTTTGGTGGGGCAATTTTGCGGGGGGCCAACCTGCAAGGGCAAATGCTAGTACGGGCCGATTTTAGCGGGGCCGATATTCGCGGTGCTAACTTTGAGCAAGCGATGCTGCAAAAAGCAGATTTTAGCCACACTAAGGGTGGTTTGCCACAGTCCTGGGGGTTGGCCAAGGTGATAGTGGCCATGGCCCTGCTCGCTGCGGTTGGGTTTTGGTCTGCGGCTGTAGTGACTCCCATTGCTGCGGCACCAGTGGCTGATTACGAACCTCGCACCGTAGTTGGGGTGATTCTTCTAGTCCTTCTAGTCACACCTGTGATTTTGCTCCTGGGTTGTAATGTTTTGCTCCGCCTGATCGTCTGGGTCGCAGGCGACGGCGCTCAAGATTTGGTCATGGCGGCCATGATATCGATGATGTTTCCTTTCCTGACGACGATGTTACTGCTTGAGCAAAGTGCCACAGCGGTTTCTCTGGCGGAGGCTATAGGCAATGCAGAAAGAGCCCTTATATTCTCTGCTGCGGTGTGTTTTATTGCCCCGGTGGCCTTTAGCGTTGCCGATGGCGACTATCGCGTAGCCGAGTTTGGCGACTGGTTCTGGGGCACGCTGGTGACGATGGCTGGGGTATATGGCGTGGCCGCAGGGGCAGAGTATGCCATTCAGGCCGATACTGACGGCATAATCCCGGTGGAGATTGCGTTCTTCGTTGCCTCGACCATGGCGGGCCTGATGTTATTTCTTTGTACCTACACCTATCGGTGGCTGGGTCAGCTTGTGCAGCGGCCCAGTCACCTCCGAGACTGGGGCCTCAGGCTCACAACCCTAGGCGGCACCAGTTTTAGCGGGGCCGACTTGACTGGGGCCACCTTTGCCCAGGCCAGCCTCAAGCACACCCGGTTTATCTCGGCTCGGCAGCCCACAATCTTAGCCAATGTTTGCTGGCAAGATGCCAAGTATCGAGGTCGGGCCTGGTTTGTCCACTCCGACCAACCCTAGGCCCGACACCAGTCGGCTGGCCGCTAGACCGCCACCTCGGGCTGACTCAGTTTCCCTGCGGTGCATTTGCGAAGCAATGCACCCTACGGCACCCTAAACGTTAACCTTGACGCTGCACTAGGCATAGATTTCGCGGCGATGCAACCCGATCAATGAATAAACAGGCGGAGGGGGCAGAGGCAAAAGGTTACAGGCTTTGCCCTCTACCAGTTCCGCAAAATAGCATAAAGTACGCCTGATTAATTTAGGGGGGAGTATACGGTTCGCGATCTACGGTTTAAGGCCCACCGTGAACCGTTGACCTCAAACCGCAAACCCCAGGCCTACCCCCGATCACCCCCAGCTTGGTCAAGTCCTCGTTCAATTATGCAGTTAAATAGGGGATGGTTCTGGAGGCCGACCGTGGCCCAGATGCTGTTTACCCCCGGCGAGGATCTGTGTCAGACGCAAAACCTTCTCGTTCTCTCGCCAATATTGCGGGCATTGTGGCCGTGGCCACCATTCTCAGCAAGTTTGTCGGGCTGTTTCGCCAGCAGGCGATCGGGGCGGCCTTTGCGGTGGGGCCGGTGGCCGACGCCTACAGCTTTGCCTATATTATTCCGGGCTTTTTGCTGATCTTGCTGGGGGGCATCAACGGGCCATTTCACAGTGCGATCGTCAGCGTGGTGGCGCGGCAAGACCGCAAAGACACCGCCAAGCTGATCGAGGCGGTCAACACCCTGGTGGGGCTGCTTTTGATCGGGGTGTCGCTGCTGCTGTTTGTGCTGGCGGGGCCAATTATCGACACCATTGCCCCAGGGCTGGGGCAGTTTGAGCCGGTGGCGCGAGATATCGCCGTGCTCCAGCTGCGGATCATGTCGCCGATGGCGCTGCTGGCAGGGCTGATCGGCATTGGCTTTGGGGCGCTGAATGCCGACAGCCAGTTTTGGCTGCCGTCGATTAGCCCGATTTTCTCTAGCGGGGCGGTGTTGGTGGGGCTGGGGCTGCTCTACGCTACCATTGGCGGCGGCATCACGAATCCAGAGTTTTATCTGCTGGGCGGTGCGGTGCTGGCGGCGAGCACCCTGGGCGGCGCGGTGTTGCAGTGGCTGGCTCAAATTCCGGCGCTGTGGAAGTCGGGGCTGGGGCGACCGCGCCTGCGGTTTGACTGGTCAATACCGGGGGTGCGCGAGGTGATGCGGGTGCTGGTGCCCGCCACCCTGTCGTCGGGGATGCTGCAAATTAATCTGTTTACCGATTTATTCTTTGCGTCGTTTATTCCGGGTACAGCGGCAGCGCTGAGCTACGCGAATCTGCTGGTGCAGACGCCCCTGGGCATTATCTCAAACGTGATTTTGGTGCCGTTTTTGCCGATGTTTGCCCGGCTGGCCGCACCGGAGCACTGGCCGGAGCTGAAGATTCGCATTCGCCAGAGTTTATTATTCACGGCGCTGACCATGCTGCCCCTGGGGGCGCTGTTTGTGGTGCTGGCGCTGCCAATTGTGCGGGTGATCTACGAGCGGGGGGCCTTTGATGAGGAGGCCTCTACCCTGGTGACCTCGCTACTGATGGTCTACGGCATTGGCATGTTTGTGTACCTGGCCCGCGACGTGCTGGTGCGGGTGTTTTACGCTCTGGGCGATGGGCAGACGCCCTTTCGCATCAGCCTGATCAACATTGTGCTGAACGGGGTGCTCGACTTTTTCTTCATTCGTTGGCTGGGGGCACCGGGTCTGGTGCTGGCCACGGTGGGGGTGAATGTGTTTTCGACCCTGGCGCTGACGGTGCTCTTGCACCGCAAGCTGCGGGGGCTGCCGCTGGGGGAATGGGGAGGTGCGATCGCCCTGCTCACCCTGCTGAGCGCGATCGCTGGCACCGCCGCCTGGGGCACTCTGCAATGGCTCGAAGCCTGGCTCGGCACCGAGGGCCTTGGGGTGCTGGCGCTGCAACTGGTGATCCCCGGCGGGGTGGGGCTGCTGGTGTTTACGGTGGGGGCGTTTTTGCTGCCGATACCTGAGGCGAAGCAGCTAGCCGCACGGCTAAGGGAGCGGGTGAGGCGGTAGCCAACGTAAGTTCGATGGCATCCCGCTGGCCACATCCCCTCCTTGGAGGGGTGCCCGAAGGGCGGGGTGGGTCAAGATGGCGACAAAAAGTAAGCTTCTGAATATAGAAAAAGGCTCTTAGTTCCCAAATCGACCCACCCCTGCCCCTCCCAGGAGGGGACGATCAGGCTGTTTTCCCAAGAACTATTCTCAGTCGAACTCACGTGTAGCCAAGTCGGTGGGACAGACAACGCAACGCCCCAGCTATAAACAGTTGAGGCGTTTGCTTCGCTTAGCCCATGGTCACCCCTCGGCGGCGGGTCATGATGCTGAGGTATTCGCCGCTGCGGCCGGTGGGTATGGGGTTTGACCAGGCGGCTCTGTCGCAGTAGCCCAGCGATGCCATATGGTTTATGGCTTCTATCAGCGCGGCGTGGTCGCCGAGCAGAATGTGGCGCAGGGTCTCTTGGCGGTAGGTGGGTAGGGTGAACGGTGCAGGGGCCATGCCCTCTGCGTCGGATGATTGAAACATACGGGTGACTCCGTTTTCGGTAAAGAAAACGGGGAACTATCCAGATCCCTCGTTGTGGTGAGATGAGAGACCGGATCTAGAATGAACCCAGTCATCGCAGCTTACCTTGTCTAAGTTGGGATGATTAGGGGATTTGAGGAGGTGCAACTCCTCAAATCCCCGCCCAGAATCATTCCCCGCGAAAATATTTTGCCAGAAGCACGCCCAGGGTGCAACCGCGCTTGTCAACAGACTATGATTTTTGCCAGGGCATTGGAGCGGTATTGAGACCACCTGCTTCATGATCTATGGAATGCCAGAATAGGGGTCATCATAGAAAGAGAAATTCTGGAGAGTAGCTGTGGTTCAGCTCTTAGACAGACCTGCCGAGCAGCGCTTTATTCACACGGGCGTGACCTGGGACAACTTTAAGACGATTCAGCAAGGGTTTGCAGATTCGCCAGATATTCGCCTGTTTTACTACGCTGGGGAGCTTGAGATTTTGTCTCCATCCCCAGAGCACGAGATTGTCAAAGGCAATATTGGCTACCTGATCGAAGATTACCTGCTGGGCCAAGGCGTAGATTTTGTCGCGACAGGCTCTTTTTCCCAGGAACGAGAAGCGGTGGCTGCGGTGCAGGCGGATGAGTCGTACTGTTTTGGGGAAAGGCAGCCAATTCCAGACTTGGCAATCGAGGTTGTCTTTACCAGCGGCGGCCCTGATAAGCTCAAGCGCTACGCAGCCCTAGGTGTTGAAGAGGTCTGGTTTTGGGAGGCAGGCAGCATTCGGGTTTATCGGTTGCAGCCTGGCGGCTATCAGCCCGCCAGCGAAAGCCAGTATGTAAAGGGTATTGATCTAGATCGCTTGGCTCAATGCGCTGCCATTGAATCTCGCCCTCAATCGGTTAAGGCTTTTCGGGCTTGAGGCTAAAATGCTTGCCACGAAGAGCGTCATCCAGCACTTTTGACGGATAAGCACCCCAATTTCCAGGATTATCCATCAGATATGTCGGGCAACACCCCAAACCCTCAGGCTCATACAGCAAATATTCTGTTTATAGCGGTTCTCATTCGGATGAGGTACATGTTAGTTGCCCAAGCTCAGAAGCTACAAGGCTTCTCTCAATTGAGGTATACCTCATGCGTTCAGGAACCGCTATAATTCCTTAAAGACTAGATATTATCCCGTAGATGTGCTGGATAATACAAAAAATATAGGATTTTATTTAGCAGATCTAACGCTTAACACATAGTTAGATAGCTTCAGCTACTTGTGAGATGAGTGGCTTGAGATCACCGGCTAGCTTTTCAATGCCAAGCTACCTAAACTCGCGACTTTAGGAAGAGTAGCAGATATGTTAAGCTAAGTAAGTGCAGCACTATGCTTGGCTTAAGGTTATGGCCGAAAAACTAATAGTCAGAGATTTTGCCGGCATTAAAGATTTAGAGATTGATGTCAAGCAGGTAAATATATTAATAGGCCCGCAGGCTAGTGGCAAGAGCGTGTGTGCAAAACTTCTCTTTTACTTCAAAAGCTTCCCAGGCGAAATTTTGTCTGCTGTAGAAAACGAACAAAGAAAATCGAAGTTAGACTCAAATTATTCCAAGACTTTTGAAGAATATTTTCCTCCAGAATCATGGGGGAATCAGAATTTTTTTATTAGATACGAGATTTCTAGTGTTTTTATCGAGATTAGCAGGAGGCAAGATGGCAAGGGAAAAATCTTACTGAATTATTCAGATACCTTCAAAAAGGAGTTGACTAAGCTACGTGCATTGCAACGAAAAATAGAAGACAAGAGCCTTGAAAAAGATGAAAAATATGAACCTATTGATAAAATGAGAATTAGAAGAGTGCTCAGAGACTCTCTGAATGAATCTCTTCAAAGTTCCCTTTGCAAAGAGGCGACTTTTACACAACTATTCATTCCTGCAGGCCGTTCTTTTTTTGCCAACCTTCAAAGCAGTATATTTTCTTTTCTTTCAAGCAACAATGCACTTGATCCATTTCTAAGATCTTTTGGCTCCACCTATGAAAATGTTAAGGGTTTGCGCTTTAGCAGATTACGAGACAGGCTGGATGAGGGGAAAGAAGGAAAGGAGATACAGGATGAAATAAGTCGGTTGATAGAAAAGTCTTTGTGTGGGAGGTATCTTTACGAAAAAGGTAAAGATTTTCTAGATGTTGCAGATGGGCGCCGTATTAATGTTGCAAACTCGTCTTCTGGCCAACAAGAGACTCTCCCACTTACAATTATGCTTGCTGCGTTACCTTTTCTGTCTTCTCCTCGATCTGGGCAAACAGTTTATATTGAGGAACCAGAAGCACATTTGTTTCCAAGTGCACAACGCAGTGTTATCGAGTTGATAGCTACTGTGTTTAATTATCGAAAGGAAAAACTTCAGTTCTTTATAACTACTCATAGCCCTTATGTCCTCACAGCAACTAATAATTTGATTCAGGCTGGAATCCTCTACCAAAAAGCTGACCAGAATGTATTGAGTCAACTGGAAAAAATAGTTCCAAAATATAAGGCACTACATACCTCTGATCTTTCAGCTTATGTATTAATGAGCGGCAAGTGCAGTAGCATTATTTGTCCTGATACTGGATTGATAGATGCAAAGATTATTGATTCTGTGTCTGATGAGCTGGCTATTGAGTTTGATAAACTTTTGGATTTAACTTGAACTAGATTTACTGCATATGAAGAGTTTGCCGGAATGTGAAGAATACAAATCTGATGCAAGACTTGTACTACAAGAAAACAAGAGCAAGATAACTTTTCTAAATCCAAGACAAGATCAAGTATTAATCATCAGAGTTGATGGTTGTGTAATCAAGAATAATAAAATTTTGAGGTGTGACTATGCAATCGTTCCCTGTGATGAAGTTGAAATATATGTGGAGTTGAAGGGCAGTGATATTTCACACGCTGTCAAACAAATAGAGTCAACTATTAAGTTGCTTTCAGATAACCCTCAAAAAACAAAGAAGCTTTGCTTTGTAGTCTCGACACGAGTTCCTAAACAGTCCACAAGTGTGCAACAACTGCAAAGTCAGTTCAAGAAAAAGTTCAATGCTAGTTTCCGAATAAAAAATGTCCAGGATAGTTATGATTTGAGTGGTGCTATTGCCTAAGTAAAATATTCAAAAGTACGCTGCATAACAACTCAAGTGTAGCGGACGATTGAAAACTATTTGCGTGAACTCTAAGTTTTCTGTCGCTGCTGGTTTGAACAGTTAGGCATGATAGCAACCGTTAGGCACAGTAACAAAGGACATGCAAAATGCTAGTCCTGCTGATGTTTTATGGAACCATCACCCGTTTGCATCTTCTCAGCAACAAGCATCATATTATCCCACGCATTCATTCTGGATGTGCTGATTTTGAGGCTTCTGTTAACATCGAAGATGGAGAGATTTTGGCTGACAATCTGCCACGCAAGCAGCTACGCTTAGTGCAGGCATGGATTGAATTGCATCGTGATGAATTGATGGCTGACTGGGAGCTGGCGGTTAATGGAGAAGCTCCCTATAGCGGTTCTCATGCGGACGAGGTACAGGTCAGTTGCCTAAGTTCATAAGC
>DAIPYU010000076.1:0-22918 GCA_036782635.1 Nodosilinea sp. CTOTU7353 | reverse complement strand
CTTCCACCAGATGTACCCAATCCAGGATGCTGCCAACCAGATTGACTAAACGGCGGTCAGCTGTCCACAACTCAGTCTGCATCGTGTCAGCTAACGCCAAATAGTGAGCATCGTAGGCTGCCGACATTGAGAACTGGCGGGCCATTTCCCAAGCTCGTCTGTGAAGGTCCCCATCGCCGTAGAGCACGATCTGCAAATCTAACGCCACGCTCTGTAGCTCTTGGGATACCTCCACCGAAAATAAACCAGCTATGGCTGATCGATAGAGAGCATTAGTCACTTCATACAGAATCAGCGTTGGCGCAATAATAGGGATGTTGGCCTCAGTCCACTGATCCCACAGCTCTCGATAGGGTGACTGCTCAGGGGCAACCGTTAGCAACCGCACCACAAAGCTCGCATCCACACAGACCCTGACCAGCGTCATAGGGCCGTTGAGTCCGGAAAGACTGCTTCTAATACCTGTTTATCTCGCTGCTGCCGCCCCTGCCAAATGATGTCAGCAGCAGGCAGTGCCATCGTTTTGCCACCCTGGCCATGGCGCACCTGGGCATGAATGGTATACAACCGCTGCCGAGCCGCCTGCCAAACCTGCTTTTGGTTGAGGCGCTGGTGCAGCAACTCCCGCTCTGCCGCAGAAAGAGAGTCGATCACCTGAATCAAAGAGTTTACCAACTTAGCATTCACAGGTTTGCCCTTTATTAACGAACGTGAGGGTCAAGCAGATTGGTTAGAGTTAACCCCATTCTAGAGGCAAAGGCGGCTGACCAGCAGCCCGCGCGAAAGAACAAAATCCACGGGTTTAGCTGCAAAAATCCTCCGGTAAGTCAAAGCCACCAGGGGATTTTTGGAACTTATTAGGCAAGTAAGTTAAGCCACCCTGTCTGCCTTACGAGTGGGGCGTTTGCGCTCGCTCTTGCGAATGCCGCCCGCCATTTCATGCTCATAGCTGTCTTTGCCATACTTGGCCGCTACAGCAATCAGCATGCGTTCTGAAACCGCCAATTCGATGAATGGGGCGATGAATTTAACTAACACCCGCCTGGTGTTTAAATTCATCGCCAATTTGATGGCAATCGCCCCGGCAATCATCACGGACGGGTTAGCCCTTTTAACCCGCATCAACCTTAACGCCTGGTGACGGGCACGGGTTATAGAAACGAACCACACTCAGACTGCTTAGTTTTGTTGAATAGCCTGTTCGATTTCGTCGATAGGCGTTTCGGCATAGCCCCAAGCGCGGGCCAGGGCGGTGGTTGTTAGTGCGGCGTCAAGCCTAAAACTTACGGTGCTCGTAGAGTGGGTTCCGCTCCGCGCCACCCAACAGCAGCAAGCCTTGTTGGGTGCTGCTATCGCGCCACCTAACCTACAAATTGTGTAGTCGTAGCGGATTGTCTTTCCCTAGATAGATTCCAAAGGGGGGAGATTTTGCTAAATTTTTGTGGCATTTGTCGAATGTTAGGGCTGAAATGTTAAGGCTGAGTTGTGGCGATGACGTGACCTAAGCTGACATGATTGGCGGTGGGTAGAGGTAGCACTGTCTTTGGCCTCAAACCTACACCCCGCAGCCCCAACCCCAGACCTAACCGTATATTCATCCTTTGGGGGATGCTCTGGGTTTGGGCTTCAGGTGGGCCTCTCAGACCTGGCCTAAACGTTTTGAATGTTGTAGGCCTCTAAAATCAGCCTTTGGCTGACCTGTTTGGCCCCCTGGTGCTTGTCCATCTATAACTTTTTGCTTTATGCATGTTGCAGTCTGGCCCGGTGACGTTTACCCCCTCGGTGCCAAGTGGGACTATAAAGGCACTAACTTCGCCCTTTTTTCTGAACATGCAACGGCGGTAGAGCTTTGCCTCTTCGACAAAGACGGTACAGAGACCCGAGTTCCCCTCACTGAAGTGAGCAACTTTGTCTGGCACGGCTATCTGCCCGGCATTGGCCCCGGCCAAGAGTATGGCTATCGCGTCCACGGCCCTATCTCTCTCGCCCGGGGCACCTGGTCGACAAGGGGCTAAAAAACTACTGGGGCTACGACTCGATCAACTTCTTTGCCCCCTTCTCGGGCTACAGCTCTAGCGGCCGGCTGGGGGAGCAGCTCAAGGAATTTAAGGAGATGGTAAAAGCCCTCCACCAGGCGGGCATCGAAGTGATTCTCGACGTGGTGTATAACCACACGGGCGAGGGCAACCACATGGGGCCAACCCTCTCGCTGCGCGGCATCGACAACGCCAGCTACTACCGCCTGATGGAAGATGACCCGCGCTACTACATGGACTTCACCGGCTGCGGCAACTCGCTGCACATGCGCAGCCCCCAGGTGCTAAAGCTGATCATGGATAGCCTGCGCTTTTGGGTGGGCGACATGCATGTGGACGGCTTTCGGTTTGACCTGGCCTCGGCCCTGGCGCGGGAGCTGTACGACGTTGACCGACTGTCGGCCTTCTTTGACCTGATTCACCAAGACCCGCTGCTGGCGGGGGTAAAGCTGATTGCTGAACCCTGGGATGTGGGCATGGGCGGCTACCAGGTGGGCAACTTTCCGGTCAACTGGTCAGAGTGGAACGGCAAATACCGCGACACCGTGCGCGATTTTTGGCGCGGGCAAGATGAAACCCTGGGGGAGTTTGCCTACCGCCTTACGGGCAGCCCTGACCTCTACTTTCAAATGAACGGGCGGCAGCCCAACGCCAGCATTAATTTCATCACCGCCCACGATGGCCTTACTCTCAACGATCTGGTCAGCTACAACGACAAGCACAACGAAGCCAATGGAGAAGACAACCAGGATGGGGAAAGCAATAACTCATCCTGGAACTGTGGGGTCGAAGGGCTGACCGATGATGTAGAAGTCTTGCAGCTGCGCGAGCAGCAGCGGCGCAATTTTTTAACCACCCTAATGCTGTCCCAGGGGGTGCCGATGCTGCTGGGGGGCGACGAAATGGGCCGCACCCAGCGCGGCAACAACAACGCCTACTGCCAAGACAGCGTGATTTCTTGGTTTGACTGGCAACTGCCCGACGGCAACGAAGACCTAATTAATTTTTGCCGAGAGCTAATTTTCTTTCGGCGACAGCACCCAGTGTTTCGGCGGCGCAAGTGGTTTCAGGGGCAGCCCATCCACGGCTTTGGGGTAACCGACATCAGCTGGCACAACCCCGACGGCGACGAGATGACCCAAGAACAGTGGGAAATCGGCTACATCAAATCGATCACAGTCTTTCTCAACGGCGACAAGATCCCCAGCCCCGGCAAGCAGGGGGAGCGCATTAGCGACAATGACTTTTTAATGTTTTTCAATGCCCACTATGAGGTGATTGATTTTCAGCTGGCTGAGCTGTTTCAACCCCACCACTGGTCGGTGGTGATCGACACCACCGAACCTCGGTTTGTTAGCGAAGAGAAAATCATTACCGGCGACAAGACTATTCCGGTGGCGGCGTGATCGCTGATGGTCTTGCAGCGGTTAATTTAGGAGATTTCCAGCAAAGAAAATACCCCCCTTAGTAATCTCGCGAGTCGTTCTACCGTAGGGGCAAACGGTTGTTTGCCCAATGCAGGGAAGCTCTTTTCGAGAAATAACCTCAGCCCAATGATTCATGGTTCTAATACTAAATCCGCCTTGGCTAGCCCAGGTTGAGCTGGGCAAACACCGTTTGCCCCTACGCAATCTGCTTGTTTGAAATCGGGGTTATGTGATTCGGATTTGGCATTAAACCAACGCCATCATTTCTCTTTGCGGGCATGGCTTAACACCGCGATTAAGGCTTTTTCCTGGGGGGTAAACGCGAGTTCGCTGGGGGCCTGCTGGGCCTCTCGCCACACCTCTAGCAGCCAGCCTTTTTCATAGGCCTCAGTCACGGCGGGGTGCACGTAAAACTTGCGGCAGGTGGCGACTCGGTTGCCCAGGTGTTGGGCCGCTCCCTTGATCGCCTCACGAATGTTGGCCTGGGCCTGGGTTTTTGAGCTGGCTTCGCCCAGTTCGCCGAGAATTTGGGCCGTGCAGGCGGTGCCCGCCCAGGAGCGAAAGTCTTTGGAGGTAAAGTCTTCGCCGGTAATGGTTTGCAGGTACTCGTTGACATCGTCAGAGTTGATCGCCCGGCGCTGCCCCGCCTGATCGACATACTGAAACAGCTGCTGACCGGGGAGGTCTTGGCAGCGCTTGACGGCACGGGCCAGGCGGCGATCGCTCAGCTCGATCTCGTGCTCAACCCCGCTTTTGCCAACGAAGTGAAACCGAATTTTGCTTTTGCCCACCTCCACATGGTGGTCTTGCAGGGTGGTCAGGCCAAAGGACTGGTTTTGCTCGCGGTACTCGTCGTTACCGACCCGAATGACGGTAGCTTCGAGCAGCCGCACCACCGTCGCCAGCAGCTTTTCGCGCGATAGGTGGCGCTGGCGCAGGTGGCGATCAGTGACCTCGCGTATCAAAGGGCGGGCGTAGCCGAAGGGAATCAGTCGGTCAAACTTGGTCTGGTTGCGAATTTGTCGCCAGTCAGGATGGTAGCGGTACACCTTGCGCCCCTTGGCATCGCGCCCAGTAGCCAGCAGGTGACCGTTGGGAAAGGGCAGATCCACACCGCCTCCCAGGCGGGGGGAATCACCAGGGCCTTGAGTCGTTTTAGCTCGGCGCGGTCGGAGATGCGATCGCCCGATTCATCCAAATAGGTGAACCCCCGCCCGCACCGCCGCCGCCCAAAACCAGGGCGATCGTCGCTGACGTAGCGCAGCCCGGCAGCGCGGGCCGCCTGGGCCGGGGCCTCCACCGTAACCGATGGGGCGCTGTCGATAAGCTGAAGCGAAACGGTAGCCATTCACGTTTTGGGCCGGGAAACCAGACATTGCCCCCAGCGCCCGTCTAAGCTGAACGCACTGGCCTAACAATGCTTTCAGCTTAGACGGGGTAAAAGACGGGTTGGCTCTAACCTGGGTAGAGTTCTCTGGGAAGATTCGTGCCTAGAAATGACGTCAGGCCACGATAGCCTCGCCAGAGAGAAGAATATGATAGAAAGTAACTCCTTAGCCAGGACGCTCTATGCCAGTCAATCCCCTAACCCGAATCACCTTTAACCCTGAAGTGATGGGGGGCAAGCCCTGCATTCGCGGATTGAGGGTTACGGTTGGTACCGTTGTTGGCCTGCTGGCAGCGGGGCGAACTATGGATGCCATTCTCCAAGCCTATCCTTACTTGGAGCCAGAGGATATTTATGAAGCGCTCTCCTATGCTGCCTGGCGATCTGACGAGATCGAAGTGCCTCTGGTGATGAAACGCGCACTCGAGTCAGGGTGTTGCCGATTCGTTAGCTAGATTGGTTGGCCCCGTACCAGCTTCGCTGGTTATTCCAGCGCCTCGACGGTGGCTTCGATCGCCGGTCTAGTCGGTATGGGGCCGCTAAACCCATTGATCAACGTGCTCTCGTTTAAACGCTGCAACGCCTCGGCCTGGTCAATGGGCTGCACCTGCTGGCGCAGGGCCTCAATATCGTCCTCTTCGGGGGCGATCAACAGCTGTTCGCCACTATTTAAGATCAGCTCCTCCCCGCCTGCCGTCAGGCGCACCGCCACCTGCCCCTCCCAGGCAAAAAACTCGATTGGGGCGGTGGGGTCATCGGCGATATTGACAAACACCGTGGTGCCGCGAATGCCCGCGATGCCCGCCGGGGTGACGATTTCTAGGGGTTCTGAGACTGCGCCCTCGACCCAGGTGATCATTTGGCCCGAGTCTAGCAGCAGCTGGTTGGGCCGTAGGGTGAGGGCCGCATTGCCACCGATGCGAAAGACAGCGCCATTGGCTAGGCCAACTTCGGCCAGGGCCTGATCTTGGGTGGCAATGCGATCGCCAAAGGCCATGGCCTGGTTTTCTTCAGCGGGGGCCGGCTCTCCCTGGCCCAGGGTGACCAACACTGGGTCAGCAACAATTTCTTGGATCGTGGCGGCGATCGCCTGTTCTTCCTGCACCAGGTCATCCCTGCTTTCGGGAGTGCGGGCCGGTTCGCAGCTGGCCAGAGCGGTGCTCCCGACCAGCAGCAGGGCAATGGCGATCAGCTTAGAGAGAGGTGGCATGGCGGTGGTGAGGTGACGGCAGGGAGGGCAGAGCAGGTCTATTCTCTCAAGTATTCAGGCGGGCGGGCTGAGATTCCGGCAGGGCATGATGTAATGAAAGACCAAAGGCCATGACTAGTAGTCTGCCAAGTCAAAGGTGACAGGTTTGTGGGGTACAAGGTTCACGGTGTAAGGTGTAAGGCCTGCCGTGAACCTTACACCGTGAACCCTGTACCCTAGGCCGTTAGAGCTTGTCACAATCAGTTTGGGCAAGTACTTTACTGGAGATTAAAACCTGTGGAACTGGCGATTTGGCTATCGGTGGTGCTGGCAATTCTCGGCTTTGGCATGGGGGTAATGGTGTGGGCCTACCGCCGCCCCCTGGGCAACAGCGCCCTCTTTCCCGCTGCGGTGGTGGATCTGTCTATGCCGGTGAGCGACGAGGCCCGCGCCCAGTTTGAGGCGGGCTGCGCCGCCTTTGCCCAGGGCCGCTACCCGGCGGCGATCGACCAGTTCACCGCCGTCATGACCGCCGAACCCAGCTGCGCCGAAGCCTTTCACAATGGCGGGCTGGCCTACGCCAACATGGGCACCGACGGCACGGCGGTGCAGGCCCTGCTCAAGGCCAGTGACCTCTACGACCAGCAGGGCACTAAACCCGGACTGGACTTGGTCAAACAGCAGCTGGAGCAAATCGCCGGACGGCGGGGCCTCAGCCCCCGCACCACCGCCTAGGAGATCCCCATGGCCAAACAGCGCCTAGATGCCCTGCTGGTGGAGCGCGGCCTGTGCGAGTCGCGCCAGCAGGCCCAGCGACTGATTCGCGCCGGGGAGGTGCAGGTCAACCACGCCGTGGTCGATAAGCCCGGCACCGCCTTTGCGGCAGATGTAGAGCTGCTGGTGAAGGCGCGATCGCCCTACGTGTCGCGCGGCGGCGAAAAGCTGGCCAAAGCCCTAGCCGAGTTCCCCATCGCTCCTCAGGGACGCATTGCGCTGGACGGCGGCATCTCGACCGGTGGCTTTACCGACTGCCTGCTGCAAGCCGGGGCCGAGAAGGTCTACGGCATCGACGTGGGCTACGGCCAAGTTGCCTGGGCCTTGCGCCAAGACCCCCGCGTGGTGCTGCGCGAGCGCACCAACCTGCGCCACCTCACCCCCGACCAGCTCTACGACGAGAATGATTCCCGGCCCGACCTAGGGGTGATGGATGTGTCATTTATTTCGCTCACCAAGGTGCTGCCCGCCTTTTGGGCCTTGCTGGTGCCGCCGAGAGAAGCGGTGCTGCTGGTGAAACCGCAGTTTGAGGTGGGGCGCGATCGCGTCGGCAAGAAGGGCGTCGTCCGCGACCCCGGCGATCAAGCTGATGCCATGGCCAGCGTTCTGGCTGCGGCCCAGGCGATCGGCTGGGCCTATCGAGGGCTTACCTGGTCGCCCCTGCTGGGGCCAGCGGGCAATATTGAGTATCTGCTCTGGCTGAGTGAGGCGGGCGATCGCGCCGAGGGACCATCGCTCGCTGATCTGAAGGCGTTGGCGATTGAGGCTCGGATGGCGCTGGGTGATTGATAGTTAACGATGGTTGAGTGGTGGGCAATGCCCACCCTACGGCTGCCCGGTTGATTGCCCGGTTCAGGTTGGCAACCGGTCAATTTGCAGAACATATGTTTAAACCGATGATCGCCCCATCCTTTCCGTTGGGTCCAGGGCGGCCAATGTTACGTTTGCGCCCCGCGGGTGCGACGGTCCCTGGTCGAGGGGGTCTGGGGGCAATCGAAACGCCCCCAGCGGCAAATCTGGTTTTGCCGATTGCTTTGCGCTATGGCCAATCTGAGGTGCATCGCTAATTCCAAGGTGCATCCGCGCAGCGATGCACCCGAAGGGGTTATTTGCCGCCGTAGAAATAGGCGATCTCTTTGTCCTTCAGCGGGGCAAAGTCAGCCTCCGCCAGCATTTTATTCAGGTCTTCCTGGGAAAAATGCTTGGCCCCAATGCGCACAATGCGCGATCGCATCGAGTTCGACACCCCGCTGCGCTGTCGCCCCGCCTCCTTAGCCATCACGGTGTGGTAGAGGTCGAGCTTAGCCGGGGGAATTGGGCTGCCGTCGAGGTCAATGCCGGAGGCGATCGCGGCATCAACCGCATCAGCTCCGGTGGTCAAAGATTCAGTCATAGCAAGATTTCCTGGGTGATCATGAGTAGCCCAAAGATCCTACCAGACCGCGATCACCGGCAGGGAGTAGGTTGCTTTAGACCTCAGCGACGGCGGACAACGTGCCCTCAATTTCTTGCACAACCCGAACTTTGCTGGCCTTCAGGTGTTGCGTAATGGCCGCCACCGCCACCTCGGCCTCGCCAGTCGCAATGGCCTCGTAGATCTCTCGGTGTTCTAGGCGAATATCGAGCACATTGGGGTTTTGCTGAAGCGTCTGAATTCGCAGCAGAGCCATGGCGTCAAACAGCGTATCCAGCAGCGACACCAGCCGCCGATTGCCCGAGCTTTCGGCAATCAGGTGGTGAAACTGGTAATCGACGTCAAGCAAATGCTCGTGGTCAAGGCTGCCGTGGCTGTTGGCCGTGGCCCCCTCCGCCTTGGTGACACAGGTTTCAATGCCCTGGAGCTGCTCGGGGGTGGCATGGCGGCAGGCCCCGGCCACCGCCAGCGCCTCCAGGGCCAGCCGACAGTCGTACAGCTCCTCGGCATCGGCGGCGGTGATCGTTGTCACCCGCAGGCCGCCGCTGACATCGGCAGTGACCAGCCCATCTTGTTGAAGCTGACGCAGGGCCTCACGCAGAGGAGTGCGGCTGACCTGAAGCCATTCGGCCAGCTGGGTTTCGACCAGGCGATCGCCCGGAGAGAGCTCGCCGGTCAAGATTGCAGTACGCAGGGCCTGATGCACCTGCTCGTAGAGCGACTTACCGCGATTGATAGAAGGAGGAGACAGCGAAATCACAGGGGATGAAACCTCTGAGGCAGAATAGACAGTAACCCATCACAACCGTCGTTGCAGAGGTTACTCACCCGACGACAGCATTCCCTAATCATACAAAGCGGGCTGAGAATGGTGGTTCTAAAAAGTACTCAATGTGCAGAAATACTCAAAATATAGCGATGGCCATCGCCCCAGGGGGCGATGGCCATCGCTGAGCCTAGGGTTAAAAGCCCCAGACTCAAAGCCGAAACCCTCTGAAGCGGATTGGGAGCCAGGAAGTTCACTCCCCGGTGGTTGTGGCCAGAGTTCTGCATAAACCGCTTGGCAAGGCAGTTCAGGAGAATCTCAGCGAGGTGCCGTAAGCTAATGTAATGACGCGAACGAAAATGATGATCACCATGCGCAGGTTTTTGCTGGGGCTGTTGCTGCTCGTCAGCCTGGGGCTAGTTTGGGATGCCCTACCCTTCTACGCCACCGCCGACTCAATGCCTGAGGCAGTACCTGAGGCATCGACAGCCGCCGAGGCCAACCTGGCCACCGCCACCTTTGCGGGCGGCTGCTTCTGGTGCATGGAAGGCCCCTTTGACAAGCTAGAGGGCGTGCACTCTACCACCTCGGGCTACACCGGGGGCACCAAGGTCAACCCCACCTACAACGAAGTCTCTGGCGGCGGTACCGGCCACGTCGAGGCGGTGGAGGTGGTCTACGACCCCGCCCAGGTGAGCTACGAGACCCTGCTGGAGATTTTTTGGCAGAACGTGGATCCGGTAGATCCACGCGGTCAGTTTTGTGACAAGGGCAGCCAGTACCAGGCCAAAATCTTCGCCCACGATGACCAACAGCAGTCGCTGGCAGAGCAGTCTAAGGCCGCGCTGAGCACCCAGACGCAGTTTCAGAAAACCCCCATCGTCACGGCCATTGAGCCAGCCCAGACCTTCTACCCCGCCGAAGACTACCACCAGGACTACTACCTCAAGCACCCGGTGCGCTACAAGTATTACCGCACGGCCTGCGGGCGCGATCTCCGCCTGGCTGAGGTGTGGGGGAGTGGGGAGTAGAGTGGGTGGGTGGATGGGTGGATGGGTGGATAGGTAGGGAGAGTTTTGGGTATACGGTTCACGGTGCAAGGTTTACGGCTGAACCATATACCGCAAACCGCGAACCGCAAACCGTGAACCGCAAACCGCAAACCTTGCACCCGCAACCTAACACCCAAAACCCCAAACACACATTGACTACCGTGCAGGGATTTCTAAACCTCTATAAGCCCCAGGGCATGAGTTCTCACGACTGCGTAGGGGCGGTACGGCGACTGTCGGGCATCAGAAAAGTGGGCCATGGAGGAACATTGGACCCCCTGGCAGAAGGGGTGCTGCCGATCGCCGTCGGTCGAGCCACCCGGCTGCTGCCCTACCTGCCCGAGGCCAAAGCCTACCGGGCGGTGGTGCGCTTTGGCCTCACCACCACCACCGACGACCTCGAAGGCGATGTGCTGACGGAGCACCCCGCCGATTATCTGGTGTTGTCAGCCATTGAGGCGGTGCTGACAAAATTTGAGGGCACCATTGAGCAGGTGCCGCCAGCCTTTAGCGCCATTCAGGTGCAGGGGCAGCGGCTCTACGACCTGGCCCGACGCGGCAAAGCAGTGACGGTGCCCTCCCGGATCGTCACGATTCACCAGCTCAGGGTAGAGCAGTGGCGGCCGGGCGATCGCCCCGAACTCACCCTAGCCATAGACTGCGGCCCCGGCACCTACATTCGCTCGATCGCGCGGGATCTGGGCGATCGCCTCGGCACCGGGGCCACCCTGGCCCACCTCACCCGCACTGGCAGCGGCGGCTTTGACGCCGAGCACAGCCTCACCCTAGAAACAATGGAGCGCCTGATAGCCCAGCAGTCGCTGGAGCTAGTCGATCCGGCGCTGTGTCTGGGGCATCTGCCGGCGATCGCCCTGCCCGCCGACCTGGCCCGGCGCTGGCAGCAGGGGCAAAAATTCCCTCCCACCATGGTGATCCCACCGCAGACCCCCTACCGAGTGCTCAACGAGTCTAGCGGCGAGTTTCTCGGCATCGGGCAACTCGAAGAACGAGACGAAGGCCCCATCCTCAAAGCCAAGATGGTGCTGTAGGGGCAATGGGCAAATGCCCTAGAGCCTCTGGCTCGGCTACGCCTACCCCCCTACCCATCCACCCGCTACCCATCTACTCCTTCGGCACCCACACTGACACCGAACCCGCCTCGCAGCTAAACTCGGCCCAGCCTTCGTCGTTGGTGGTGACGGTTTCCTGAATATGCTCGGTGATGTCGTAGTAGACGCAGTTGGGGCGGCCCACCTCCATCCACTTGCGGCCATCGTTGCCGTTGGTCAGCACCACGGCCATGCCGCCGGGGTTTTCGTCATTGCCGAGGCGGGTCCAGCCGACGGTGTTGGGGTGGTCAAAGTAGTCGTACTGGTCGCCGAAAGCGTAGGTGCTGCGGGCGTGCAAAAACTTGTCAATCAGCCATTTGTGGCTGTCGAGCCAGATCTCGTACTCGCCGCCGTCGTTGCCGGTGTCTTTGTAATGGGCACCGTAGTAGTCGGCGTAGAAAATGCAGGGGTAGCCATCCTGGCGCAGCAAGATCAGGGCGTAGGCCAGGGGCTTAAACCAGGGTTCTACCACCGATTCGAGCGATTGCAGCGGCTGCGAATCGTGGTTGTCGACCAGGGTGACGGCCAGGGCGGGCTGCTCTTTCACCAGAGTGTTGTCGAAGATGGTGGTGAGGTCGTAGTCGCCCCCGGCTTTGCTGGCCTCGCTGAAGTTGTAGTGCAGGGGCGCATCAAACAGGTGTACATCGCCGCCGGTCACCTCGATAAAGTGGTGCAGCGCCTCAATTTCGTAGGACCAGTACTCGCCTACGGCAAACAGACGGCGTCCGGCGGTTTTACGACAGTGCTGTAGCCACTGGGGGAAAAAGCCCGCCCGCACGTGCTTGACCGCATCGAACCGAAAACCATCGACTTGGGTGATCTCGGTGTACCAGGCTCCCCACGCGTTGAGGGCCTCACGCACTTCATCCGACTCTATGTCGAGGTCGCAGCCCATCAGGTAGTCAAACGCGCCTTTTTCCAGGTCTACATTTTCGTCAAACTGTTTGCCCTCGAATAGGTAAACGGCGTCGTAGTCAGGGTTGTTTTCGTCGTAGTCAACGGCGTCGAAATGCCACCAGTGCCATTCCATATCAGAGTATTTGCCCTGGCGACCGGGAAAGGTGAAATGGGTCCACACCTTCACCGTGCGGGGGGCGTCAATGGGTTCATGGCGGTTGTCGTGGCTCATGGGGGTGGCCGTGACCTCTTCGGCCTGGTCGCCCCCCATCATGTGGTTAAACACCACGTCGGCATAGACCCGAATGCCCGCTTCTTTGGCGGTTTTGATCGCCTGAAGGTATTCGTCTTTGGTGCCGTACTTAGTGCGAACGCTTTGCTTTTGGTCAAATTCGCCCAGGTCATAGAGATCGTAGACGCTGTAACCCACGTCATAGCCGCCAGCGTTGCCCTTGTAGGCGGGGGGCAGCCAAACGGAGGTAATGCCCGCCGCTGCCAAATCTTTTACGTTGCGGGCAAAGTCGTTCCACAGATTGCCGTCGGGTTCGTTATACCAGTGGAAATATTGCATCATCACGCCATTTGGCTCTGACATAACCCGAAGGCTCCTGGGGTAAAGTTTGTAGTTGTGCCAAGTCCAGCGTGGGCGCTGTAGTTTGCCCGCAGGCAGACCTCAGTTCTGGACTTGGATAAGGTTCAGATCCGAAATTATGGCAGATGTGGTGAGATTCCTCAGTCTACCTTTTGGAGTATTTCGATGGTCTGAGTTCCGGATACAGTTGAGCGTAGGACGTTGCTGTTTTAGCAGCTGGCTTGTTTGCAGTTGTTACCTTAACCCCAACGCTTACGGACAGCGAGATCTCTACTATGGGCAGGGATGCATTGCGGCTCATAGGTCCAAATCTGGTTCAGCCGGCTCAATTTGATCTAACTGGCGATGCTGAGCCTTAAAGCGTTGAATTCTCGACTGAATATCCCTAGCGGTTTCTTGTATTGCTTGTACATCAGATCGTAACAAGTGGGTGTTTAGGACGCTGAAAATTTTCTCTAACTCAACTGAGTATTTCAATAGCAATTGCGTAATATCATTTTCGTAAAGACTGACTCGACCAAAATCGCCCTGGCGATAAAGTGACGGTAGAGCATAAAATTTGAGGATGAGCAGGCCTTCGACGGTAGCGCAGCGAATCATGCGATTTCCAAGCCGTTTTTCCACCGCATACTGTTGATTGATCAGCTCAAAAAGCTTGTTTTGCGTTAGCAAGACATCGACCTGCAAAGACCCAACGTTACCTCGAATAAAGTCGCGATTCTCTTCTATGACCGCTAGCTCTGGCAGGTTGTCTAAGGCCTGCTTTGAGAGAATAAAATCAATATCTTGAGTGTTGCGCCCCTCCACATAGCTCAGCATGGCAATACCGCCAACCAGCAAATATTCGATCTGGCGAGACTCTAGTGTGGAAAACAATGTGTCGACTGCCGCCAGGAGATCGCCAGTTTCCATACTGTTACCCCAGTTTTTGACGTCGAATACCAGTCCGTTGCGGATGATATCTGCGATTGTGCTAGTCATCGGTACATTCTCTCAGCCTTGGGCCTCTGTCTGTAGCTTCCTTTCTATGCCCCTAGTTTGGAGCTGGCCTAAGTCTTTTCTAAGAACACAAACAGTTGTCTGTGGGTAGCTCTTAAACCATTATCTCCCAGTTAGCAAGCAGCATCGCAACGCTATTCCTCAGCCGGTTCGCCCGCGAGGCGGCGGGGGGTGCGATCGCACCCCTCCAGTGTCTCAATCGCCTCGCCGCCAGCGGCCCCCAGCTCTTTAAACTTGCGCGTCGTTACCAGCACCCGGCTCTCCAAGCAGCCCGCCGTCTGGTCAAATGCTTTGACCGAGGCATCGAGTCCTCGCCGCAGCTTCACCATGTGGCTGGTGAGCACGGCCATGCGATCATAGAGTTCGCGGCCCAGGGCGCTGACCATTTGGGCGTTTTCGGCCATTTTTTCGTGTCGCCAGCCGTAGGCGATCGCCTTCAGCAGCGCAATCAGCGTCGTGGGCGTAGCCAGAATCACGCTCTGGTTAACGCCGTACTCAATCAGCTGCGGGTCGTGTTCTAGGGCGGCGCTAAAGAAGGTTTCGCCGGGCAAAAACAGCACCGCAAACTCAGGCGAATTCTCAAACTGATCCCAGTAGGCCTTGGCCCCCAGCTGGGTGAGGTGGGTGCGCACCTGACGGGCGTGGGCTTGCAGGCGATCGCGCCGGGTCTCCTCGTCGGGCGCTTCCAGCGATTCCAAATACCCTTGCAGCGGCGCTTTAGAGTCAACGATGATCTGCCGCCCGTTGGGCAATTTGATCACCATGTCGGGCCGCAGCCGCCCGCCCTCAGATTCCACCGAGGGCTGCTCGACAAAGTCGCAGTACTCGATCATGCCCGCCATTTCGACCACCCGGCGCAGCTGCATTT
The DNA here is from genome assembly GCA_036782635.1 of Nodosilinea sp. CTOTU7353. GTDB lineage: Bacteria > Cyanobacteriota > Cyanobacteriia > Phormidesmidales > Phormidesmidaceae > Nodosilinea. Next base: position 8,408 of record DAIPYU010000076.1, on the reverse strand, counting down.
CGCCCCAGCGGCCCCGCACCTGGGGGGCCCGCAGCGCCTTGACCAGGTTAGCGGTTTCGCCCTGGAGCTGGTTTTGGCTGATGGCCAGCGATTTGACCTGCTCGGTGAGGCTGGCGTAGGCCGAGACGCGATCGCGCTCCAGCACCTGTAATTTGCCGTCTACCTTGTCTAACGCGTCTTTCAGCGGGCTGACTAGAGAATCTATGGCCTGCTGGCGCAGATTCAAGCTGCCCTCGGCCTGGTTCTGAAAGCTGGATAGGGTGGCCTGGGCCAATTCTAAAAACGACTGGTTGTTGCGCGCCAGAGCGTCGGCCGACAGCGCTTGAAAGGTGTGGGCCAGCCGCTGCTGGGCCTGATCGAGCAGGGCGACTTTTTCTTGGGTGGCTGCTTTAGCGTCTTGAATGGCAGCCTGGGCGTGGGTGAGCTGGGTTTGCAGCTCCGCCAGTTTGGCCCGCAAAAGGGAATTTTCCTGCTGGGTGTGGGCCAGGTGGTTGGTGCGATCGCCCACCATGGTCTCCAATTCCCCCAGCCGGGATAGCTGGGCCTCGGCGGTGGCGCGGCGGGCAGCTTCATCGCGCAGCTCGTGGCGGCTGTAGTCGAGCTGGCCCTGCATATCTCGCTGGCTGGCCCGCAGTTCTTCGATCTGCTGGTCTTGGTGGCGCAGGCGCTCGTTCAGGCTGGCGCGATCGCCCACCATCTCGGCCTTGGTGCGCTCCCGCACCGTCTGTAGCCGACTGGCCAACAGCAGCGCTGCTACCCCCGCCCCCAGCACCAGCCCTAAAATAATGCCGATTGCCCCTGGCATACCCATTCTCCTAAACTAGACCCCGCCCCGCCAATCTCAGCTAAAGGAATGCTGGGGTACACGTATACTACACTCAACCCACCCACCCACCTACTCACCCATCCACCCATCCACCCATCCACCCATCCACCCATGCCCACCCTCCAAATCCACCCCGCCACCCCCGCCGACATCCCCGCCCTGGTGGCGCTGATCAAGGCTCTGGCCGACTACGAAAAGCTGGCCCACGAGGTTACAGGCAACCCAGAGGACTTGGAGCGGGCGCTGTTTGGCGATCGCCCCTACGCCGAAGCCGTGCTGGCCTGGGTTGACAGCACCCCGGTGGGCATGGCCCTGTTCTTTCACAATTTCTCGACCTTTTTGATGCAGCCCGGCATCTACTTAGAAGACATCTTTGTGCAGCCCGACTACCGAGGCCAGGGCATCGGCCAAGCCCTGCTAGTGCATGTGGGCCAGCTGGCCTTAGAACGCGGCTGTGGCCGGTTTGAGTGGAGCGTGCTCGACTGGAACACTCCGGCGATTGAGTTCTACCAGCGCATGGGGGCCGAGATTAAGCCCGAGTGGCAGACCTGCCGGGTGACAGGGGCCGCGCTGGCGGCGTTTGGAGAGATGTAGTCTGGGACGAGTAGCCCAGGGCAGATTGTGGCTGCTTATTACTATTGGGAATCACCAGGGAACCTTGCAATCTCACCATCAGCAACGACTTGCAGCCAGTGAATATGTTTGACATGTAGATGTAATAGAGAAATGCATGGGTATCTAGTGCAGCGGCAAACCTAAAAATTAGGGTTCGCGTAGGTTGGGTGCAACTGAAGTGTTCGCGCAGCGTTTCCAGAGGAGAAACCCCAACAGCAGCAAGCCTTTGTTGGGTTCCGCTGGCGCTCCACCCAACCTGCAAATTAAAGTTTGACAAAGCTCTAGCAGCAGTCTCATGGCATGTAGTTAGCAAAATCTTGTAGATGCTCGTCATCATCTGCCACGATGGTTAACGTACCGACAGCACTACCAGGCTGCCGGGGTGCGCGTGCCAAGCCATCCTCTGCTACGAGTCGGCCCACGACACGCCCCTCAGCGATAATTTGTAGTCCTTCCCCAGGGCTTAAATCAGCCAATAGTTTCAGCAGATGCTGCTGTACTTCTTGTGCCATTACTCGATTCACTCAAGCCCTCCTCAGTCGAGACAGCCTATATCGAACCCTATTGCCAATTGTATGAGATGAGCTTGCACGTTAGGGCAGTGCTATTCTGCCTCTGCGTAGAACTGGGCGATAGGGCGATACCTGCGTTGCGCAATAGACACGATGCCATCTACCCCACCCGTAGCCAGCCACACACCTGCCCTACGGTGAGGGTTAGGGTCGGGGCCAGGCCCGTCATTGTCAGCTCATTGTCGGCCTCTTCTAGAGAGGCGGGTAGCTGGTTAGGCAGATAAACCTGCACCAAATTTTCACTGGGGTCGATCAGCCAGCCGCCCAGGCCGCCGTGGTTGAGACAGTGCAAAATGTTGCTCACCACCCGTGTTGACGACTGCTCAGGGCTAAGAATTTCAATTGTCCAGTCAGGCGCAGCGCTAAAGGTGTTGGCAATGGTGCCATCGTCATTGGTGGGCAACCGCTGCCAGCGGAACACAGACACATCGGGAATGATTGATCGGCCGCCAAACGTGCAGCGCAGTTCGGGAAACGCCCAGGCTAGGTTACCTGGCTTAGTGACGGCGTTGATGGCGGTAACGAGCTCTCCCTGAATGGTGCTGTGCTGTCCCTGGGGCATCGGTTTTTGAACAATATGGCCGTCGATATATTCGCGGGCGGGCTTGGTTTCTGGCTGTTGCAGAAACTCAGCTAGGGAAATGGTTTTGGCAGGGGTTTGTACCATGGGCCAGGGAGGTTTGGTTGTAGCCATTGTAGACCGCCAGCGATGGCCGGGTGCCCGATGACCATAGGTGAGGGCGGTCGGTCAATCAGGTCTGCGGCACTCCTGTGGCTCACGTAATTGGCAGACGATCGCCGCCCTCCTATATCACCTTCCGGCTCTCGCCAGGTTGCCCAGGCTTTCTTGGCATCTCTCAGCCCCCATTTACCCCATTCGCCGCTATCATTCTGGCGAGGAATCTACGATAGAGCTGGGTCAGCATGGCGCAAATTTTCATTTCAGCGGGCCACGGCGGCTTTGAAGACGGGGTAGTAGACCCTGGCGCTACGCTGCCCGGCACCACCGAGGCGGCGGAGATGATCCAAATTCGCGATCTGGTGGTGGCAGAACTCAGGTCGCGCAATCTTGCGGTGCTGTCTGTACCCGACGACCTCAGCGCTGCCCAAACCCTGGCGTGGATCAACGCCCGCTGCCGCCCCGAGGACGTGGCTTTAGAAATCCATGCCGGGGCCTTTAGCGACCCGTCAGTGCGGGGGGCGACGGTATTTTACATTGCCAAGAATGACGTGCGCCGCACCCACGCCGAGCTGGTACTGCTGGCGCTGATCCGACGGGTGACTCAGCTGCCCAGCCGGGGCGTCAAGCCCGACACCGAGTCGGCTACGGGCATGCTGGCCTTTTGCCGCAGCCTGGGCTGCCCCTCGCTGCTGATGGAGGTGGGCTTTTTGAGCAACCCCCAAGATCTGGCGATTATTCAGCGGCAGCGGCGCGATGTGGCCCTGGGCATTGCCGATGGCCTCGCTTCTTGGAGTCGGGCGGTGGGCAGCGGCACGCCCACGGTGCCGGGGGGGAGCCTGCCCGAGATTCGCATCAACTTCAACGGCGGCATTTACCCCGAGACCGGCATTATCGTCAACAACAATGCCTACGTGCCCATCGACATTGCCGATCTGCTGGGGATCGATGCCACCACCTCGCCCAACATCACTCGGGTGCGCTACGCCAATGTGGTCTACATCAAGGCCGTTGACCTGCAAAACTACAACGTGTCGGTGGGGTGGGAGGCGGCCAGTCGCACGGTGCGGCTGCGATCGCGCACGGGCATGCAGTTTTGCCCCGGCGCGATGGATCGGATCATGGGTACGGGCAGCACCTCGGAGGTACAGCTGACTATGTTTCTCAAAAACGTCAACGAAGCGGCGGTAAACACCTATCGCGACCTACCCAAGCTCTACCGTGAAGAGGGGGCGATCGAGGGGGTCAACTACGACATTGCTTTTTGCCAAATGCTGGTGGAAACCAACTCGCTCAACTTTGGCGGCAGCCTCAACCCGGCCCAAAACAACTTTGGTGGCATTGGCTCTCCTACGGGCGGCATGGAGGGAGCGTCGTTCCCCAGCGCGCGGGTGGGGGTGCGGGCGCAGATTCAGCACCTCAAGGCCTACGGCAGCCTCGACCCCCTGGTGCAGCGCCAGGTGGACCCCCGGTTTGGCTTTGTGGTGCGCGGCGTGGCACCGCTGGTCAATCAGCTCAGCGGTCGCTGGAGCGCCGACCAAGAATATGGCCGCAAGATTATGGCCTTCATGCGACGGCTCTACGAGTCGGCGGGGCTGCTGTAGGGCCACTTTTATCGCTGGCTCTCCCCCGGCAACTTCGAGGGCTGGCGACAGTCATAGGTAAATATTGGATCCTGTTGTGCCGGGCCGAGCCATCGGTGATACCGTAAAAAGCACCGCGCGATGACCGAATCTAGCCCTCTACGTTCTGCGCTAAACGATGCCTCTAATTCGTCAATCTTTTGTTTTTGGGCTGCTACTCAGCCGTGCCCTGGTGCTATTTAAACACGGTCTCGGCCTGTCGGTGATTTGGTGGCTGGTGGCGGTGCCGGCCTTGGCGGTCGAAATGCGGGTGGCCATTGGTGATCGCCTCAGTCAGGTTACCGTCGGTAGCTCGACCCCAGCGGTAGTTAAGAATATGGCGGGCCAGGGGGTGGGCCAAATTCCCCAGGGGCGATCGGTGGTAGTCACCCCCGATGGCGGCGGCGTGCGCCTAGCCGACTGGCATGGCCAGGCCTTTTGGGTTGAGCCCACTGGCGGCGGCTATATCTTTATCAAAGACAATTGGTACCGAGGCCGGGTGCTGGTGGTGCCCACCGAGGGCGGCATCACCGCCGTTAACTGGGTTGACATCGAAGCTTACCTCTACGGCGTCGTCGGCAGTGAAATGCCCGCCAGCTGGCCCCACGAGGCGCTCAAGGCCCAGGCGGTGGCGGCGCGGTCCTACGCGCTGTATCGGCGCGATCGCACCCAAAGTCAGCTTTTTGACGTGGGCGGTACCACGGCACACCAGGTCTACAAGGGGCTAGCTGCCGAGGCCCCCTCAGTGCACGCCGCCGTCAACGCCACCCAGGGCCAGGTGATCACCCACGGGGGCCGCGTGATCGAGGCAGTGTTTCACTCCTCCTCCGGGGGCCATACTGAGAATTCTGAAGATATTTGGCAGCGGCCCAGCCCCTACCTGCGCGGCGTGGCCGACTACGACCAGGAGGCCCCGGTGTTTCAGTGGTCTGAGACTTTCTCAGCCCAGCAGCTTTCCCAGCGCATCACCGGCATTGGTCATCTTCAGTCGGTGGCGACCGAGCGGGCTACCCCCCGAGGCCGGGTCGTCTCCGCTCGTCTCCAGGGCACCCAGGGCAGCCGCACCCTCACCGGAGTTGAGCTACGCCAGGCCCTAGGGCTGCGCAGCACGCTAATTTCGTTCAACATCGCGGGCGATACGATTCGCGTTAATGGGCGGGGCTTTGGCCATGGGCTGGGCATGAGCCAGTGGGGTGCCCGTGGGTTGGCTACTCGCGGCCACAACTACCAGCAGATTTTGACCCACTACTACCAGGGCACCGCCTTCTCTAATCTGCGCCTGGCTGAGGCTCAAAACCAGAATGTACCGTTGCGGTTGGGCCAGGCGACACTTTGGCCCGGTCTGGCTCGCTGAGTTAGGGAGGTTGCGATCGCCCCAGCCGATATGCTACTTTCTATGTCTGCCCGGACGTATAGCTCAGTTGGTTAGAGCACCACGTTGACATCGTGGGGGTCACTGGTTCGAGTCCAGTTACGTCCATTCCCTGAAAGCCTACGTTTCAAGGCACTTAGCGATTGCTGCTTGGGTGTGATCGCGCCCGAAATAGGTACACGTTCACCAGATCTAAACCCAATCATCAGGGTTTTAGCGCTGCAATGGGTACAGAATGGGTACCCAAAATGGCTAGAACTCCTAAAGGTGAAGTTTCAATTGAAGTCAATTGTTTCAATATCCAGCGTCTACCTTGTCGGTAGCAATCTCGACTTAGTCAAGGCACTGATTGATTTTCGTCAGCACTGAAACGACCCTTGAGAGCCGTCGGACGCTGCGCTTACCTGCATCACCCAATCCAGTTGGTGAATGCTCTTGCCATACCGAACGACCTAGGGCACCAGAACGGTGCGGGGAATCAAGCCATCGGCGGCAGGGGCTGATCGCAGCCGCCGGGCCTGGGCCAACAGCTGCCACGCCTGGGGCGACAGAGCCCCAGGGGCCAGCAGCGATAGCCCGGTAACTAGCTGGCGCTGACGCAGCGCCACTAGGCCCCAGTGCAGGTGCAGATATTGGCCAATGGCGGCAAGGGGGGGAATGCGATCGCGGTAGCCTTCCTTCACCCGGCCATAAATCCGCTCTTTGATAGTGAAATTGAGCGCCATACGTCGGGCCAGGGACATTTTTTGCTCGTAGCCGCCGGGCCAGATGGTGCGGTAGGCCAGACAGTCGTTGATAAATAGGGCATCGCCATACTCGGCCAGCTTGACCCAGGCGTCGATGTCGTCGTAGTTGGTGGTCATGGAGATATCCCAGCCGCCGGTTTGCAAAAAGGCGTCGCGGCGGGCCGCCACCTGGGCGGGGGTGCCAAAGGGCACCTGGTCCATCAGCATGCCGTAGTGGATGGCGTTTTGGGGAATGTAGAACACCTGGCCGGGGCCGGTGGCCGGGGTGCGGCGCAGCTCGGTGCCCTGCTCATCGACCTGGACGGCCTGGCAGGAGCAGATCGCCGCCTGGGGGTGCTGGGCGATCGCCGCCGTCATGGTCTCAATGCAGTCAGGCGCGAGGTAGTCGTCGTCGTCGAGAAACTTGACCCATTCGCCGCTGGCGGCGGCCACGCCGTGGTTGACGGTGGCGGCATGGTTGAGGTTTTGGGCATTGCGGTGGTAGACCACGCGATCGCCCAGGCTGCGCACATAGGCTTCGGTGCCGTCGGTCGAGGCATCGTCGGCCACCACGACTTCGCAGGGCACCGTTTGATCGAGGGCAGAGGCGATCGCCCGCTTCAGCAGCTCCACCCGGTTATAGGTGGTAATCACCACGCTAAATGTCATCGCTCTATGCTCCTTAACTAGCGCATCCCATGGCTCTGCCTAGGTTGCCCCAATGCCCAGCCAGATGCTCAGACGCGGCACGACCCCAAGCGCTTCGGGCGTTTTATGTTCTTTGGATAACGAAAGCCCGAATTTCTTTGGCACAATTGACGGCTTTTTGAGCTTCTTGAAAAGTAGGCTCGTCAAGATCGTCATCTGGATATCGCACACCTGTAGCGTAGTCTTGTAGCTCTGAAGCTATATCAATTATTTCCAAAAACTCAGGCTCTTGCTCTATACAAAGGCGAACCAAATAGGCTAGCTCATGCACAAACTTAAATTGGATGCTGCGGGCTACGAGATAGCCCTTTAGATATTTCTCGGCACATCGCTGGGCGTGGTAGCAGACAATATCCAAGAGAGGGTTAGCTGCGTTAAGGAGTAACTCAGCGGCTTGCAGATCAGCTTCTGCTTTGGCAAACCAGGCTTCAGACGGGCTGTTTCTGGCGGTCATAGAGCACAATTCCTTCGTTGATCACCTGGTGGGCAAAGCTACCGGGTACCTGTTGCCAATTTTTAAGCGCCTGAGTTGAGCGAACGACAACATCAATGGGCTCGGCGTAGTCTTGGGCTAGCATTTTGAGGATGGGCGCACTACGCTGGCCCCGTGGGGCTAGAGTTTCCATGACGATGAGGAGGTCTAGGTCGCTGTGGGGGTGGGCTTCGCCACGAGCATAACTGCCAAAGAGAATGATTTTCTCTGGGTTGAAGCGATCAACTATACGATCAGTGATTTGCTGAATGGTGGCTGGGGTGAGCATGTCAATATGATACCTAGCGATCACAGGCTTTTACTTTGGCAAATCGCCCCAATGCAACCTGCTGAACTCGCCTGGCTTAAGGGGAGACTAGGCTAACTAGAGTAGCTTAAATTTAATGATGGGCAGTGCCAACCTTACTAACTGGATGAACGAATCAATTCTTGCGAGAAAGAGACGAGCGCAGCAGCACGCTTCTCCAGAAAGCCGTAGAAGTCATCGTTAAAGGTATCTTCAGGACAAAATGAACTACTCAAGATATTCTTCAGGGTTTCTCCCCCTGGCATCAACGAGATGTATTCCGATGGCTTTTTCTTGCCAATTCTCTTGTTTTCTGAAGCACTTAAAAAGCATAAATTGGCAAGGCAATCAATTTCGCTATCCGAAATATTCTGACTCCTTAAATAAGCTCTAGGGTAAATATGGTGAAACTCTGTTTTATTATATTTTTGCAATACTCTATCTAAATCAACTGAAGCCCCAGACAAAAAAGACTTTGGCAGATTATTTGCCAAAATCAAGATAAAGGTC
>DAIPYU010000075.1:0-23294 GCA_036782635.1 Nodosilinea sp. CTOTU7353 | reverse complement strand
CCTGAGAGCAATGCCCCTGAGAGCAATGCCCCTGAGAGCAATGCCCCTGAGAGCAATGCCCCTGAGGACAGTGCCGCTACCCCCGACAATGCTCCTCCCCCGAGGGGAGAGCGCCGCCTCGGCTGGTTGCTCTTGGGCAGTCTAGCCCTGGCTACGAGCCTGGTCGGCTGGCTATTTTTAGGCCGGGGAAAGCAGCGTCCCCAGGCCGATGGGTTAGCCCCCGCGCCTGCGGCGGATGTACCGCCATCGCCCAGCCAAACAGAGGCCACGGCGGCGGCCGAAACCAACGCCCTCGTCACAACCGAGCTGCCCCTAGAGGCCACTACTCGCCTCAACTCTGGGGATCTTGTGGATTCTCTAGTCAACCAGCTAGCCAGCACCGATGGAGCCTCCCGCCGCCATGCCATTTGGGAACTGGGTCAGCGGGGCAACTCCGACGCCATTCAGCCCCTGGTAAATGGCCTGCTCCAGGGCGACTCCCAGGAAAAAAGCCTGATTCTTGCCGCCCTGGCCGAAATCAGCAGCCGCAGCCTCAAACCCATGCACCGCGCCCTGGCTCTGGGGCTGCAAGACCCCAGCCCCGAGGTGCGCAAAAACGCCATTCGCGACCTCAGCCGGGTTTACGACACGGTGGTGCAACTCAGCCACATGCTCGCCCACGCCAGCCAAGACCCCGACCCCGGCGTGCAAGAAACCGCCCAGTGGGCGCTCAGCCAGCTCAACCGCATTCCTGCGGCCCCCTACCCCAGCGAACCCGCTGCCCTAGAAACGTCCTACGATAGCGAGGGCCATCGACTTCCCCCCAGCTAGCGTTGAGCATTCCCCATGTCCTCTCTCCTCCGCCTGCTCTTTGTCTCAACCCCCGTGGGGCCACTGGGGTCTGGCCTCGGCGGTGGCGTCGAACTAACTCTGATCAACCTGTGCCAGGGGCTAAGGGTGCGAGGGCACCAGATCACGGTGCTGGCCCCCGAGGGGTCTAAGCTGGGGAATATTCCCATGGTGGAAATCGGCGGGCAGCTTCAGCCCACGGCCCACACCCAGGGGCGCAGTACACCAGTGACTATCCCCGGCGACAGCGTGCTGGGCGGCATGTGGCGCTACGCCCAGCAGCACCAGGAGCAATTTGACCTGATCGTCAACCTGGCCTACGACTGGCTGCCCTTTTACCTGACCGAGTTCTTTAGCACACCCGTGGCCCACTTTGTCACCATGGGTTCCCTCAGCGAGGCCATGGATCAGGTGATTCAGCAGGTGGCCCAACAGTTTCCTGGCCGCTTAGGAGCCTACACCCATACCCAGGCCGAGACCTTTGGGGCAGCCGATGCCTTTACAATTCTCAGCAGCGCCATTGACCTAGACCGATACGAATTTTGCCCCACCCCCGGCCAGGCGCTGGCCTGGCTAGGCCGCATTTCCCCTGAAAAGGGTCTGGAGGATGCCCTAGAGGCCGCCAAAGTTGCCCAGGCTCCGCTCAAAATTCTCGGCAAGCTGGAGGATGAGGAATACTGGCGCAGGATTTGCGATCGCTTTCCCCACGCCGCCGACTGCTACCTGGGCTTTTTGCCCACCCATGAGCTACAGCAGGGGCTGCGCCATTGCCGCGCTCTACTGATGACGCCGCGCTGGGTCGAAGCCTTTGGCAATGTGGCGATCGAGGCCCTGGCCTGTGGCGTGCCGGTGATTGCTTACCGGCGGGGCGGCCCCGCTGAAATTGTCCGCCATGGCAAAACTGGCTGGCTGGTGTCACCCGACGATGTGCAGGGTCTGGTGGGTGCGATCGCCAAGATCGACCAGCTCGACCGCCACGCCTGCCGCCGCCAGGCAGAAACCGAGTATTCCCTCAATGCCCTGGCGCTGCGATTTGAGCAATGGTTTGAAGCGATCATCCAAACCGTGTAAATCGGGCAAAGTTTCCAATAGCCACTCGCGATTTACTGAAGTGCATATTGTTTAATACTAAATCCGAGTTACATAACCCCGATTCCCAAAAGGCCAAACCGTAGGGGCAAACGGTTGTTTGCCCTTCTGAATCGGGGGTAGACCAGCAGGATTTGGTATAAGGAGACTTTTGAAAAATAGTTTCCCCATGGTGGGCAGTGCCCTGGTTGGGTTGGGCAAACACCGTTTGCCCCTACGCAAGCCGCCTGTTTGGCATCGGGGTTATACGATTCGGATTTTGTATCACTGCGCCTGGGGCACAGGAACCTGGCGCAGGTACTCAAGCCGCTGGAAATCTTGCTGCAAGGCCTGGCGCAGAGATTTATTCTGCGGGTCAACCCGGCGGGCCTTTTTTAGGCAGATCTCGGCTTTGGGGAGGTTGCCATTATTTAGCAGGTCGTGGCCCCATCGGTAATAGGTGATGGCATGCCACTGACGAATTTCGGGGTCCTCAGGGAAGCGTTGCACCAGCCCCTCCACTAGGGCCACCGCGCGGGGGAAGCGCTGATCACCAAAGAACCCTCGCAGCTGCTTGTAGCTGTTGATCTTAAGCTGCTGATCGGCCTCAGAGCCGCCTGGGGTAGGGCTAATGGTGAACTCAATGGCGGTGGCCGGGGCTGGCTCAGATAGCTCTACAGGGGGCGACGCGGGTTTTGCCGTAGGTGGGGCGGCGTTGATCGGGCGCTCAGAGGCCACAGGCCTGACCGGAGCTCGGCGAGTGGTCGCCACCGAGGCAGCGGGTAGGGCATCCACCAGAGATTGGTAGGCCTGGGTGACCTGAATAAATTTTTCTTTCGCCAGCTGATCGCCGGGGTTCACGTCGGGATGATACAGCCGGGCCAAATTACGATAGGCCAGCTTGACATCGTCAAAGCCGGCCCCAGTTCTTAGCCCTAGTATGCGGTAGTAGTGCGCCAGCGCCATTGTTGCCAACTCTATAGCCAAGGGTAGGTGTGCTGTCCCTATTTTGCCAACAGTTGGTAAAAATGGCGCGCCGATCCAGGTCTGGTTCGAGAATCTGCGGCTGTGTCAGGCAAACCCACCTCTAGACTCGGATTAGGCTGGCTTAAACGGCAGCCGAGGCGGGGGTAACCAGCTCTTGGGTGCGTTCTTCAATCACCCGGTCGATCAGACCGTAGGCAACCGCTTCTTCGGCAGACATAAAGTAGTCGCGGTCGGTGTCTTTTTGAATTTGCTCAATGGGGCGACCGGTGTGGCGAGCCATCATTTCGTTGAGCTCTTGGCGTACCCGCAGAATTTCCTTGGCCTCAATGGCAATGTCGCTGGCCTGGAGACGCTGCCGCCCGGTGCCGCCCATGGGCTGGTGAATCATGATGCGCGAGTGGGGCAACGCCACCCGCTTGCCGTGGCTGCCCGCCGCCAGCAAAAACGCCCCCATGGAGGCCGCTAGACCGAGGCAAATGGTGACCACGTCAGACTTGATGTACTGCATGGTGTCGTAGATCGCCATGCCCGCCGTCACCGACCCACCGGGGGAGTTGATGTACAGGTAGATGGGCTTGCTGTTGTCGTCAGAGTCGAGGTACAGCAGGGCCGCCACGATGGAGTTGGCCAGGGTATCGGTGACCTCTTGGCCCAAGAAAATAATTCGCTCCTGGTTCAGGCGAGTGTAGATGTCAACCCACTGGGAGTACTGGCTACCGGGCAAACGATAGGGAACCTTGGGAGTGCCGATGGGCATAGTGCTCTTTCAACCTAAAAACAAAACAACGGACGTGGAATGGTTTACAGACGGCTTTGAGGGCGATCGCCCCTTAAAACTGAGGCTACCTGAGTCTAAACCCCTATCGGTGCGGGCATGGGCAGCTCTTTGCGGCTGGCCAAAACCCGGTCAATGAGGCCGTATTCCTTGGCCTCTTCAGGCTTCATGTAGAACATCCGGTCAGAGTCGCGCATCAGCTGCTCGGCGGTCTTGCCGGTGCTCCTGGCCAAAATATCCATCATTGAGCGTTTGTTGTCGAGCACTTCTTTAGCCCGAATCTCAATGTCGGTGGCCTGGCCCTGGGCACCGCTGCGAGGCTGGTTGAGCACAATGCGGGCGTGGGGCAGACTGGCCCGAAAGCCCTTGGTGCCCGCCGCCAAAATCACGGCAGCCGAACCCATCGCCTGGCCCAGGCAGATGGTGTGTACCGGCGGCTTGATGTAGTTCATGGTGTCGCAGATGGCAAAGGCTTCGGTGTCGTAGCCGATCATGTTGCCGTCGTACCAGGAGGTGCCGGTGGAGTTGATATAGAAGAAAATAGGCTTATCGGGGTCGTCGAACTGCAAGAAGAGCAGCTGAGCAATAATCAGCTCGGTGACATCAATGCCCACCTGCTGCTTAACGTCATCCCCCGAGAACAGAGGTAGGCCCAGATAGACGATCCGCTCTTTGAGCAGCAAAGAGGGCAGATCTGGGGGCGGCGTGCGGTACATCGCGTCGCCATAGGGTGCCTGCACGGCTTTAATCTCTAAACTCATAGACCGAAGACGCCCAAATACGGGTTTTTAACAGTGTAACGCGGGATAGAGCTGGGTTCTACGTCGCCCCTAAGACGGATATCCCCACCTGAATCTCCCCCGGTGCAGATCGCGTCAACAATGTGGCGGTGACGCTCTCACCGCCTGGCTCACCCCGGCGCAGTTTAGGAAGCAGCGGGGTTTAGGGAAGGGATTAGCCCATGGTAGCCCTGCCCTTAGGATTTGTTTACACTTTAGAAAACATTCCTTTTTTTCTACACCCCATGCTGCTTCAGCCCGATCAACGCACCAAGCTAGACGACGCTAGCGACACCTTTTTCTACGCCGCGCCGCGCTTTGTTACCCACGTCGATGACGGCTTCATTCAGCAGCTGACAGACCTATACAAAGAGCGCCTCAGCCCTAACAGCCGCATTTGTGACCTGATGAGCAGCTGGGTGTCTCACCTGCCGGAAGATTTGACTTTCGAGCATGTCGAAGGCCACGGCATGAACGCCGAAGAGCTGGCCAAAAACCGCCGCCTCAACCACTATTTTGTGCAAAACCTGAACGAGAACCCCCAGCTGCCCCTGGCGGATCAATCCTTTGATGCCGTGCTGAACACGGTGTCGGTGCAGTACCTCCAGCAGCCCGAGGTGGTGTTTGGCGAAATCTACCGCATTCTCAAGCCCGGCGGCATCGCTATTGTCAGTTTCTCAAACCGGATGTTTTACCAAAAGGCGATCGCCGCCTGGCGCGACGGCAGCGAAACCCGCCGGGTCAACCTGGTCAAAAGCTACTTTGGCGCGGTGCCGGGCTTTAGCAGCCCCGAGGTGATCACCCACGCGCCCAGCGTCCCCGCCATTCTGCAAATGCTGGGCCTGGGCGGCGACCCCTTCTACGCCGTGGTCGCCGAGCGGCTGGAACCCTTGGTAACGCCATGACCGCTGAGCTGACCGCCATTCCAGGCATTGGCAAGACCTTTGCCCGCGACTTTGCCCGCCTGGGAATCTGGTCTCAGCCAGACCTGGTAGGCAAAACCGCCGAGGATCTGTTTGAGCAGCTGGTGGCGGCCAACGAACGAGAGCACCACAAAACCAGCAAAAACTACCTCTACGTGATTCGCATGGCCATTTACTATGCCGAGGGCGGGCGTGATCCTGATTTGCTAAAGTGGAATGCTTGGAAAGACGCTGCCTAGCCCTCACCTAACATCCCATCGCCACTGCCTGTCTGCCGATGCCCCAATACCAATCCAGCGTTTAAGATCAAGCGTTAAAGAGCAGGGCGGTGTGATCGCTGATTGCCCTCAGGTTGCGGCTCAAGTCATTGCAAATATGCCGCTCAATCAGGGCCACGGGCATGGCTCGCGGCGGACGAATCACCAGGTCATAGCCCAGACGCACTTGGTTGTTTTGGGTTTCAGCCACAGGCTCCAGCGTCCACTTGCCCTCAAACTGTCGAAAGTCGCCCTCCACCATCGAAAAGCGCAGTTCCCGAGGGAAGGCTTCGACCATATCGAGCACCACTCGGGCGCAAAATTTAATATTGAGAAAGCACTGGGAACCCATCTGCTCTAGGCGAATGCCCCCCTCAGGATGGCTGAGCCGCTTGCTGCAGGAAAGGTTGGGGATAAAGCTGGCCAGGTTGTCGTAGTCGGTGAGCACCTGCCAAACCTGATCGGCGGTGGCGGGAATATCGGTAAAGGCCAAAATACGCCGCTGCTGCCCCGCTAGCTTCTCGGTGTGAACAGTCACATCGGCAGCCCCAGAGACTTGATTTTCCGCCCTAGCCTCAGCGGCGAAGGCCGCTGTCTGGGGGTTGGTGGTGTCAGGGATGTTTGCAGTCATGGGTTAAAACCAGCTGTTAGCGATGCAGTTTAGCCAGGCTGCCGCGCCTGTGCTCAGGATACCAGCAAATTTTGATGGCAGGGTGTTGCCCGGATGAATTCTGGCCCGAGAAATCTTGCCCCGATGAACTGTGGCCCTAGGAACCATGGATAGATGGGTCATGGCGCTCAAACTGTAGGGTGAAGCAAGTTTGCCAGAGCTGGCCGTCGCTGGGCTGACTCGATACCTTAATGGTTCCCCCCAGGCGCTCCATTAGCCCACGCACCAGGGCCAGCCCGGTGCCAGTACCGGCAATACCGTCCCTAGTGGCCTTAGATCCCCGGCGAAACTGGTCAAAAATGTGGGGCATATCATCGGCCTCAATGGCCATGCCCAGGTTGCTAATTTGCAGCGTCACTCGCCCGTTTAGGGCCTGGCTATCGGCCAAAGCCAGGGTAATCACCGTCTCGGGAGCCGAGTATTTGCGGGCATTTTCCAACAGCTCTTGCAGCACCTTAGTCAGGCTCTCTGGATCGGTAGCCAAGACCACTGGAGCCGCAGGCAGTTGGCAGTCGAGGGTGAGTCGCGCCTGCTGCCAGGTTGCCTTGGCCTGCCCAGCCAGGTCGGTGAGCAACTGCCCCAGATCCGTAGGCTGGTGGGCAACATCCTGGGGGGCAAGGGCAGCGGGCTTAGCCCCCAGGGTTTGCAGCATGAGTAGGTCGTTAACCAGGCCAATTTCGCGGCTGCACTGCTGCTCCAAGATATCGAGATACATGGCTGAGCGCTCTGGGGTGAGATCGGGGCGGCGCAGCATACGAATGGCTAGCATCATGCTGGTGAGGGGGGTGCGCAATTCGTGGTTGAGGGTGCTGAGAAAGTCTTCTTTGAGGTGCTGCAGGTAGCGCAGCTGCTCGGTGTGGCGCTGGGCCTGCCCCTGTAGATATTGCTGGTGAAAAGCGATCGCCCCCAGGCTGGCTAGATTAGCCTGCACGGTTGGCTCTAGCCCCAGGCCAGTGGCACCCAGCAGCATCATAGATCCCTGCAAACCCGACCCATCTACGGCGATCGCCGTAGCGATAGAGATTGATCGCAGCCAGCTCGGGGGGCCGTTGTCGGCTTGCAGCAGCTCTGTCAGGCTCCGGCGCCAGCAGCGCCAGACCTGCCCCGAAAATTGGTTAACGGTGTGCTGGTCGAGGGTCTGCCGAATTAGGCCCAGGGCCACCCGCCGCTGCCCATCTGACCGAGTGTCGGCCTCGGTCCCCAGCCGGTGGCTGGTGGAAGGCGCGCCCCGGTGCCAGCAGATATAGATGAGGTCGTCGGTGGCGGGGTAGTGGCACAGCAGTAGGCAAGCTCTGGCCCCAAAGTGTGTGCCCAGGACCTCGGCTAAGTCGGGCAGGGGGCTAGGGCCATTGAGGGTGGCGGCCAGAGCGTGAACCAGCGGCCAGGTTTCTCGATGTTCGGCACCCTCGCGGCCCTCGACTAGGGGGGTGGGCCGCGAGGCCTCGGTGGATAGCATCCCCTCTAGCGGGCGGGCTGGGAACAAAACCGGCGAGTTTTCAAATGCCATCGGCAGCCATCGAGCGACATGTTCCCAATTTCCTCGGCCGAGGCAAGCTGTCAGCATGGCTGGCCTTACCCTCGACCTCCTTTAGCCTATCGACTCAACACCGGGGCAGTATCCGTGAATCCGCCAGTCTTTATTACGACCCTGCCTGCGAAAAATCCGCCATCTCCGTGCGATCGCCGCCGCTGGTTTACATTCTCTTTACCGCTGCTCGGTATTGCCCCTACCCTAATTTTCAGCAGGACATTAGTATTAATGAAGTCTGGGCCAAGCGCACGCGGCCCCGGCGAGGCGTACAGCGGTTTTTTAGCGGGGTTTCTATGGCACGGTCACCAAAGCCTTCGGTCTCGCCAGTCATCGGCACCGTCAAGGGGCCGGGGGAAGACGGCAACCAGTACTTGTTCATTACCGCCGACAACCGCCAGGTCAAAATTGGCGAGTTTGTCTACTATTCGGTTGACTTAGCCGATACGCCGGGCGCTCAAATCTTGGGCAAAATCTCTGACCGCTGCCTGATCGACCACCTGCCCGATCGCCTGTTTGCCGACCCCGAGATTGACCCCGAGGCGATCGCCGCTCTGGTGGGCTTTGCCCACCCCAACCCCGAAATCTACGAAGTCACCGTCGATGTGGTCGGTCACTTTCACCCTGCCCTGGGGTTTATGAACCCCCGCATTGCCCCCGACCCCGGCGCTAAGGTGCGCCTGGCCGACGACGACAGCCTGCGCCAGATTATCAACAAAAAACAGCGGCAAGAAATCGGCTCGGCCCACATCGGTTCCCTGCTGCTGCGCCCTGGTGGTCGGGTGCCCGTGACGCTGGATGTGAAAGAGCTAGTCAGCACCCACATGGCGATCTTAGCGGGCACCGGCTCCGGCAAGTCTTACACCGCCGGGGTGCTGATCGAAGAATTGCTCAGCCCCTACAACCGCGCCGCCGTGCTGATCTTTGACCCCCACGGTGAGTACGGCACCCTGGCCGACATGCGCGGCCACCCCAGCTTTGCCAGCGATGACGGCTACAGCCCCGAGGTCAAGCTGCTCACCCCCGACGACATTCGCATTCGCATGTCGTCGCTCGATTACTACGACATTCTGACGCTCCTGCCAGATATGAGCGATCGCCAGCAGGCTATTCTCAACAAGGCCTTTAGCCTGCTGGGCAAGCACAAGTTTGGCGAGCACCGCTGGGACGTGCAGGATTTAATCTCGGCCTGCTACGAGTCAGACCGCAGCACCGACGACGAAGGCAACGAGAAGACCGGCTCCTCGGCCCCAGCCCTGGAGTGGAAGCTGGGCAAACTGGAGCGATCAGACTACTTTCACCGGGTGGAGCACCTGGCTCCGAAAGATCTGTTTGCCCCCGGTCAGGTTACCGTGCTGCAAATGAACGAGATCAGCCAGGAAGAGCAGCAGGTGATCTGCGCCGCCGTGCTGCGCCAGAGCTACCAGGCCCGCATCAACACCGCCAAGGACAAAATCTCTGCCGACGACGAAAACTACCTGCCCTACCCGGTGTTTATTTTGATCGAGGAGGCCCACCGCTTTGCCCCCGCCAACGAACCGGCCCGCTGCAAGCAGGTGCTGCGCACCATTCTCAGCGAGGGCCGCAAGTTTGGCATGGGCGTCGGGCTGATCACCCAGCGCCCCGGCAAGCTCGACTCCGACGTGCTCAGCCAGTGCATGAGCCAGTTTCTGATGCGCATCGTCAACCCGGTGGACCAGGACAGTCTGAAATATGGCGTGGAGGCGGCCGGGCGCGATCTGCTCAAAGAACTGCCCTCGCTAACCAAGGGCCAGGTGATTGTGTCGGGGGCCTGCGTCAACACCCCGGTGCTCTGCCAGGTGCGCCAGCGCCTCACCAAGCACGGCGGCGAAACCATGAATGCTCCCGAAGCCTGGATGAGTCATTTTCAGAGCCACCGCCAGCAGGCCCGTCAGCTCGAAAAAGCTGCCCCGGCCAGCCCCGGCAAAAAAGCCGAAACCTTTGGCGGCGTGAGTATCGAGTAAAGCTAATCTCTTCCGCTGAGGGCGCGGGCGGTCTCGCGACTTTCCTGCTTGCGCTTGAGGCTTTCGCGTTTGTCGTGGAGCTTTTTGCCCTTGCCTAGGGCAATGGTGGCCTTGACCCAACCCCGCTGTAGATAGAGCTTGAGCGGTATTAGGGTCAGCCCCTTTTGCTCGACCTTGCCGATCAGCTTGCGAATTTCGTCGCGGTGCAGCAGTAGCTTGCGGGCGCGCTTGGCCTCGTGGTTGTAGGCCTTGTTGGTCATGGTGTAGGGGGAGATGTGCACGTTGTGCAGCCACAGCTCGCCGTCTTTGATCAGGGCGTAGCCGTCGCGCAGGTTAACCCGGCCCTGGCGAATGGATTTGACCTCTGAGCCCATCAGCTCTAGCCCAGCTTCGTAGGTCTCTAAAATTTCGTACTCGTGGCGGGCCTGGCGGTTGTCGCTGACAATCTTGTACCCATCACTGGAATCGGCCACGGCGCATTCTCCTATTCGACCACCACTCGCCATTCGTGCAGCTCGTACTCGACGCAGTGGTTTTGAACCAGCGGGTCGGCGGCAACAATGACGCGGGCCTCTTCGATTGAATTGGCCTGAAATAACAGCATACCACCCCCATATTCGGCCCAGTAGCCGGTCTTGGCGGCGTGGCCCTTGGCGATGAGGTCTTTGACGTAGGTCATGTGGTCAGGCACAAACTGGTCAAAGACGGCCTTGTTGACAATGCCTCTTTCGAGCTTAACGAACCAGGGCATGGGCATGCGATCGCAGAAAAACTATTCCAACAGAAGTTAAACGGGCAGAAGTCAAACCGGCACCTAGGGCACATCGGCCCGCAGGTCTTCTTCGCTGCCCAGGTGAGTGGTCTTCACCCAGCGCAGCCGCTTAGGCCGCACGGCCAGGCGCATCGCCATGGTAGCAATCACCAGCAGCCAGTGCACCATGTACACATTGCCCCACAGGGTCTGGAGCCCGCAAACCCACACCGACTGCTGCCTAGTGCGTCGCAGCCCGCAAAACATGCCCACCATAGAGAGCGTCAACACTAGGCTCGACACCGGTAAAAACAGCGGCAGTCGGTGGCGCAGCACCGCCATGGCAAAGTCGGGCAGCGCCACCGTCGGCAAGCCGTACTGAATCAGCCAAAACGCCGCCATATCAAAGGTCTTAGCCGGAACCATACGGTTTTGGGCAATCAGCCGCCAGTAGTCGAGGTAACGCTGATAGCCCCCCTCCGCCCAGCGGTTGCGCTGATGCCACAGGGCCAGGGGCTGCTCCACCCCCTCTTCGCCTACAGGGGGGTGGAGCAGAAAGTGAATCTCCCAGCCGCTAAAGTGCAGGCGCAGGGTCAGATCTAGGTCGTCGGTAATGGTTTCTTCATTCCAGCCGCCGCAGTGGGTCAGGGCGGTGCGACGCACAAACTGGCCATTGCCCCGCAGTTCGCCAATGCCGCCCACGCTAATGCGCTGCTGCTGAAAATAACTGTCGAGGGCCATTTCGGCCTGCTGACCACGAGTCCAGAGGTTTTTGGCTCGGTTGACGATGGCTTTTTGCATCTGCACCGCCCCTACGCCTTTCTGGTCAAACAGGGGCACAATGTGGCGCAGCGCGTCTCTGGGCACTCGGGCATCGGCATCAAAGACTCCGATAATATCGCCCTTGGTATCGGGCCACACCTGGTTGAGCGCCCCTGACTTACCGCCGCTGGCCCCGGCTGGTCGGGGCAACACCCGCAGCTGTGGATAGCGGGCCGCTAAATTTTGCAGGCGCTGGGCCGTTCCGTCGGTGCTGTTGTCGTCGATAATCCAGACATCGTAGCGGCTGGCGGGGTAGTCGAGTTGGCACAGAGCCGCCACCAGGGGTTCAATCACCGTCTCTTCGTTTTTGGCGGCCACCAGCAGCGATACGTAGGGCCAAGCCAGAGCCTCCTGATCAACTGCTTTAGCGCCTTTTTTTGCTGCTTCATTGAGCGCATCTTCTGGGTTGGCGGTGGATGGCAGAGGCACTACCGCCGCCAGCGGCTTCGCCAGCAGAATTCTCAGACCGTGGGTCGTGAGCATAGCCGTCAGCCCCAGCACCACCCAGCTACCCCAGGACAACAGGTGTAGCACAACCGTCGCGCCCCACAGCAGGCTTAGGGTCAGGGCCGCCTTCGAGCGACGACCGGTGTAGCCGGGAAAATCTTCGATCTCTAGCTCCTCCAGCGGAGTAGAAAAGCGCTTGGCAGAGAAGCGTTGGGGAAAATCAGCCATGAACTCAGGTAGGGAGCACAATAAACAGAGGCAGCGGCCAGGCTGTCATCATCGGAGAAAATACACCTTACCCCAAGCGTGCCCTGGCCTAGGTCTATCATCCTTGATTTTGCGGGAAATATTTTAGTGATACCTCCACCCCTATCCTGGGGAATGATAGCTGTGTGTAAAGCAGCATCGGCCAATCTGGCAGGATCAGGATCTAGTATCCTAGGCAGCTATATCCGATGACCGCCGGAATAATCGTTTGTTGAAACTCGACCTAAGGCCAGACCCATGAGTTTGACGTTTGAGGCAATTCAGCCAGCAGCCAAGCAAGACATCAGCGTCTACATGCCCTACTACCAGGGCAATAAGCGCAACGCGCTGCCCTACGCCATTTCTCTCTACAAGCAGGGCAACTTAGAGGGTGAGCGAGAAATTGAGGGGGGCGAGAGCATTGCCTTTATCGCTACCTGGAACGTCTCAGTGCTGCCTGCCGACCTCACCCGCTGCCGCATGCAGTTTGATGCCGACAACGATCTCAGCTATGAGATCACCATGGCGACCTTTGAGTTTGTTGATTTTTTATTTGATGTGATCGTCTCCCTGCGGCAAAAGCGCCCCGCCGACTTTTCCCAGGGCTTTTACCGCAAGCTGCTGCGCCTAGACGACTAGGGCCTAGATCACTGGGGCCTAGATCACTGGGGCCTAGATCACTAGAGCTAAACCGAGCCAGGGTTTAGTTCTACTGACGCCGCCAGGCTCTGCGGTGGCAGAATGGGTGTGGTAATGTGCCTACTGATGTAATCCAGCACTGGTTTGCGTTGCAGACCCAGCGTTGGGCGTCAGAGATCAGTGCGTTAGGCCCACGACGGAGGACTTGCAGCGTGCCCAGTTCAGCGAAACGTTTGGTGATTGGTTCGACCGAGTCGTACAGCGGTAAATCGGCGGTTTTACTGGGTATTGGGCTCCAGCTTCAGGGGTTGGGCATGGATCTTGGCTTTGGCAAGCCCATCGGCAACTCGATCAATGGTGAGGGTAAAGACCCGGATCTAGACTTTATTGTCGAGATCCTGCAGCTGCCAGCGTCACGGTACTATGCCCCTTCGATTTCGCTGACTGAGGCCACGGTGGCCGACCACCTCACCCTCAGCGGTGGGGCGTCCAACCACTACAGCTTGCAGCGGTATACCGAGCACCAGGGCGAGGCGCTGGTGCTGCTCGAAGGCCCTGGGAATTTGACCGAAGGTACATTGCTCAACCTCTCGGTGGCCCACATTGCCGCTGAGATCGACGCAGCGGTGCTGCTGGTGACCCGCTATGACTCTTTGCTGCTGGTGGATCGGCTGCTGGCGGCCAAGGCGCAGCTGGGTGCGCGCTTGATCGGGGTGATCATCAATGATGTGCCTGCCGAAGCGGTGGAGCCTTGCGCCGATCTAGTCCGACCTTTTTTAGAGCATCACGGTATTCCGGTGCTGGCGCTGCTGCCGCGATCGCCGATTATGCGCAGCATCACCGTACGCGAAATTGTGGGCCGGCTCAATGCTGAGGTGCTGTGCTGCAAAAACCGGCTTGATTTGATGGTCGAAACCCTGACCATTGGGGCGATGAATGTGAACTCGGCGCTGCGGTATTTTCGCAAGGCGACCAACATGGCGGTGGTGACGGGGGGCGATCGCACCGACATTCAGTTTGCGGCCCTAGAGACCTCTACCCAATGTCTAGTGCTCACCGGCCAAATTCCCCCTTCTCCCGAGATTTTAGAGCGGGCCTCAGATATGGAGGTACCCATTGTCTCCGTCGACTCTGACACCCTGTCTACCGTCGAGCGCATTGATGAGCTGTTTGGTCAGGTGCGCGTCCATGAGCCGATCAAAGTGCAGTGTATTCAGGAACTGATTGCCGCCCACTTTGATATGGATCGGCTCATGCAGCTGCTCGATTTGGGCCTGCCGGTGTCGGCTGGCTGAAGAATCGGCCTGTGGCCTTATCCTCGGCTTCTGATACAATAAAGCGCGTTATTCTCGCATTCGGTGCAGCCTTTGAGTCAGTCTATGGAAGCGTCGCTCGAATCCGCTAAAGTCGACACGTTTTTGCAGGA
Organism: Nodosilinea sp. CTOTU7353; assembly: GCA_036782635.1. Lineage (GTDB taxonomy): Bacteria > Cyanobacteriota > Cyanobacteriia > Phormidesmidales > Phormidesmidaceae > Nodosilinea. Next base: position 9,163 of record DAIPYU010000075.1, on the reverse strand, counting down.
ACTCGCGGCTATTCAACAGTCGGGTTCTAAGCGGGTAGCTATTTTGGGGTCGCGCCATGTGCCCATCACCCACCAGCAGCTGATCGAGCTAATGACCTATGCCCTGGCACTGGGGGGCAACCGCATCATTACCTCGGGGGCGACGGGCACTAACTTTGCCGCTATTAAGGGGGCGATGAAGGCTGACCCCAACCTGCTCACCGTGATTTTGCCCCAGAGCCTGGCCCGGCAGCCCCAGGAGTCGCGCGATCAGCTAGAGCAGGTGATGCACCTGGTCGAAAACCCCGCCAACGACACCCTGTCGCTGGCGGAGGCTAGCTCGGTGTGCAACCAGGAGATTATTTCTCGCTGCCAGCAGCTGATCTGCTTTGCCTTCCACGACAGCACCACCCTGCTAAAAACCTGTCAGGATGCAGAGGACCAGCGCAAGATTGTGACGCTGTTTTACTTTGACTAGAGATTGATTTGCTGGAGATTGAGTTGAATGTTCTGCGGGACAATCAATCCACCTTTGCCCTAAATAGGTAGTCGTTATTAGACGTAGGATGGGCAAAGGCCTCAAAGGCCGTGCCCATCTCCCCCATGATGGGCACGCGTTGCTTTGCCCATCCTACGAAGGTTTTGTATTTAATTGCGCCTTCCTGCTTAGGGCAAAAATCTCTCACATCTCTCACAATAGAAGGGTTGCTTAAGGACTGCTATGGCATCTGTGATCACTATGCCGGGGTTTTTGCTGGTCAGCATCGGGCTGGCGGCGCTGCTGGTCTATCTGCCGTTTTTCGCCGTGGGCTATGGCCGCTTTACGGTGGGCTACGATCAGGCCGCCCCTCGGGCGATGCTGTCTAAGCTGCCGCCCTACGCCCAGCGGGCCACCTGGGCCCACGAAAATGCCTTTGAGTCAATTATTTTATACGCCCCAGCGGCGCTGATGGCCTACGTGACGCAGCAAGCTTCGGGATTGTCGCTGGGTGCGGCGATCGCCTACCTGATCGCCCGCACCCTGTACCCGGTGGCCTACATCTTGAATGTGCCGATTGGGCGATCGCTGATGTTTGCCGTCGCCAACGTGAGCACTTTTACCCTCTATTTCTTGAGCTGTCGGTCGGCCTTGATGTAGTCTGTTGGTGCGTAAGTTGATTGCGTTCAAGTCCGGAAGAGCCGCTTTATTCGTGGCGAAACGACTGCTCCTGAACTGCAATTGGTATATAAAACGGTACCCATGGCTTCTAGTTTTTCCTTTGACATCGTCAGCGATTTTGACCGCCAGGAACTGGTCAATGCCCTCGACCAAACCCGGCGCGATGTGATCGGCCGCTACGACCTCAAGGACACCAAGACCGCTATCGACCTGGCGGACAGCACCATCACCATCGAAACCGCCAGCGACATGACCCTGGACGCGGTGAAGGATTTGTTGCACCAAAAAGCAGCCAAGCGCAATCTTTCCCTCAAGATCTTTGACTACGGCGAGGTGGAAGCCGCCAGCGGCACCCGTGTGCGCCAGACCGTGACCCTCAAAAAGGGCATCGAACAGGAGATGGGCAAGCAAATCACCAAGCTGATTCGCGACAACCTAAAGAAAGTCACCGCTGCTATCCAGGGCGACGCGGTGCGGGTGTCGGCCAAGTCTAAGGATGATTTGCAGCAGGCCATGCAGTTGGTGAAGCAAGAAGACTGGCCCGTGGCGGTGCAGTTTACAAATTATCGGTAACTTTTGGCTACCGGTAAATCTTGGGCGGTAACTTTTGGGCAAGCTGAAGGGAAGCATAACCCAGGAGCATCTGTCCATGGCCGCCGAACTGAGCAAAACTGAGCTGGGCACCCTGGGGGAAACCCTGGTGTCTAACTGGCTGGTGGCCCAGGGCTGGCGACCATGCGATCGCCAGTGGCACTGCCGCTGGGGCGAGCTAGATCTGGTGATGGCCAAAGGCCCCGCCGACCGTCGAGGGCAGCTCGCCTTTGTGGAGGTCAAAACTCGCAGCCAGGGCAACTGGGACGCCTATGGTCTGATGGCCATTACCCGCACTAAGCAGGCCAAACTGTGGAAAGCTGCCCAACTCTACCTACTGAAGCAGCCCCAGTGGGCCGAGGCCACCTGCCGTTTTGATGTGGCTCTAGTAGCTTGTTGTCGCGATCACCCATCAGCCGCTAACTCAGCCCAGCACCTATCTCTAGAAGATGGCCGCTATCTGGTGCTGCAAGACTATATCGAGCATGCCTTTGACGCGACCCGACGCTAGGGAAATCCCCCAGAGCAACCCCCTGAAATAACTCCCTCAAGTAACCTGGGCGCAGATTCTTAAGTAAATAATAACGCCCCATTAACAGCAATTGGCTGTTGATGGCCTAAGCTGCTATGTAGAGGTATAGTCGTTGTCCTGCCTCTATCCCTAGCGTCTGCATCGAGCCGGTGGGCGAGAGCAGGCTCCCTACCGTACTTCCCAGCTCGTTGTTTCTCTGGGAATGTTGTATGACAAAATTTGCTATTTATGTTTGCCCGACCGGGAGTTTGGCCGAGCAGATCCAGCGGTTTTTAGCTGAGCATCGCGAAACAGCAGCGCCCATTGAGCAAGGCCCGGATGCCTGTTGCCTGCTGATCGAAGGTTTTGAGGAGCAGTCTGGTGCCGCCCCGGTGTATACCCGCAGCCTAGATCGCGCCTACAACCGAGGGCTCAAGGCTCGCCCATCTCCGGCGCTCACCCTTGAGGGGCTAGTCACTAAGCCCGACTGGAGCGGGCTGGCGATCAGCTCTCCCTGGCTAAAGCAGGTGATGGTGAATTTTGCCTGTACTGTCAAGTCACCCACCCGCAAAATGCCCCTGCGCATTCAGGACGAACTGGGGCTGCCTCTGGTCTACGGCTCTAACCGCAAGCAGGCCAAGGCCGTGTTTGCCGAAGCCAAAGCCGCCATTGACTGGGAAACCCCCACCCAGTGGGAACTGCGGTTTTACCAACAGCTCACCAACCAAAGCTGGAAATGCCACAGCAGCTGGGAGCTGGGCGAAGGCCAGCCCTCGCTAGTGCAGGCTTCGGTAAGCTAAGGGCAACTGCCATCGCTTCAGCCGTTATCGCCCCCGACCCACCGATTCCCCACGTCACGCTGGTGCTGGCCATGAGCCTGGACGGCAAGATTGCCGATGCCCAGGGCGGGGCCGCTCGGTTCTCGTCTACGGCAGACCTGTCCCATCTGGAGGCCCAGGTCGCAGCGGCAGACGGGGTGCTGTTTGGCGGCGGCACCCTGCGGGCCTATGGCACTACCCTGAGCGTGCGCAACCCAAACCTGCTGGCCCAGCGGCGGCAGCGACAGCAGCCCGAGCAGCCGATCCAGATTGTCTGGTCGCCCTCTGGGAACTTAGACCCTGATTTTCGCTACTTTCAGCAGCCGGTGCCTAGGGGCTTAGTGACCACTCAGGCTAATGCCCCCAGGTGGGTACAGTCGGGCTTGTTTGACACCATTTGGCCCCTTCCTGAGGCCAGAACCCAGCCCTGGGATTGGCCCTGGGTTTTGGCTCAGTTTGAGGCGGCAGGCATCAATACCCTGGCGCTGCTGGGCGGCGGTAGGCTGGCGGCAGAACTACTGCGCTGCGGCTGTGTCCATGAAGTATTCATCACGGTGTGTCCGCTGATCTTGGGCGGCACCACGGCTCCAACCCCCGTGGCGGGCGAGGGGTTCTTGGCGGCAGCAGCCCCCCGCTTGCAGCTGCTATCCCACCAGGTTGTAGACGGTGAAGTGTTCTTGCACTATCGGGTGTGCCCCACCTCTGCACCCGGCGATAATTTCCTTTACCCTGGGGAATAACTGTCTCCTAATGGCTAACCACCCATGGGCTACCCCGCTGCGCCAACCCTGACCGCCACCTGGATTCGACACATTGAGGAAGTGCCGGAGGCGGTGTGGGATGAAATGGCCCAGCCCCTGGCGACCCCATTCTTAGAGTGGAGTTGGTTGCACAATATGGAGCGATCGGGCAGCGTGGGGGCCAACGCGGGCTGGCTGCCCTGCCACCTGACGGTCTATCGCGGCAAGACCTTGGTGGGGGCCGCGCCGATGTATCTCAAAGGCCACAGCTACGGCGAGTTTGTATTTGACCACCAGTGGGCCGATTTAGCTGAGCGCCTGGGGGTGCAGTACTACCCCAAGCTGCTGGGCATGGCCCCCTTTACCCCGGCGGAGGGCTACCAGTTTTTGATTGCCTCCGACGAAGATGAGCGGGCGGTGACCCTGGCGATGGTGGAAGCGATTGATACCTTCTGCGATCGCAACTCCATCTCGGGCTGCCACTTTCTCTATGTTGACCCCCAGTGGCGGGCCACCATGGTTGAGCTGGGCTTTGCGGAGTGGCTGCACCATGGCTACGTGTGGCAAAACCACGCGTTTCAGAGCTTTGACGACTACCTGGGCATGTTTAACGCCAACCAGCGGCGCAACATCAAGCGCGAGCGCAAGTCGATGGAGACGGCGGGTCTGCGGCTGGAGGCGGTGACCGGCGATGCGATCAGTAAGGCGCTGTTCAACCAGATGTACGACTTCTACGCCGATACCTGCGACAAGTTTGGCTGGTGGGGCAGCAAATACCTGACCCGCACATTCTTTCAGCTGCTGCACCACGACTACCGCCACCGCACGGTGTTTTTTGCCGCCTACGGCCAAGACGACGACAATCCGGTGGGCATGTCGTTTTGCCTGACCAAGGGCGATCGCCTCTACGGCCGCTACTGGGGCTCGACCTCGGAGATGAACAACCTGCACTTCAACGCCTGCTACTATGCGCCGGTTGAGTGGGCGATCGCCAACAACATCACCCTGTTTGACCCCGGTGCCGGGGGCCGCCACAAAAAGCGCCGGGGCTTTCCGGCAATGGGCAACTACAGCCTGCACCGTTTCTACCAGCCGCGCCTGCAAACTCTGCTGACCCGCTACATCAGCGAAGTCAACGAGCTAGAGCAAAAAGAAATCGACGCCATCAACGCCGATCTGCCCCTCAAACTGCCCTAGCCGGAGGGCGTAGGCCCAAGGTTAGGTTTTGGTCATGGGTCACCATGACGCCCAAAAAATCGGGCATGGTGATTTGGTGATTTGATAGAAGGGCTGTCTTGAGCAGGCAGCCGGGCGACATGGAATCGAGCTATTTGTCGAGCTATTTAACGGGGGCTGGGTAGATGGAGGGATTGCACAGCGGGCACAAACCGAGCATGGTCGCTCTGGGGGGCATAGGCTTGGGGCTGTCTACTCTAATGGCCTGTGCAGCGCCGCTCCAGGGGGGAGACCAGCAGCCTCACCAGGCCACCGCAATGCTACAGTTCATAAACCCCCAGCCCATTGCCCTAGCCAGCGCCATGACCAGCCCCCTACTGTTTGACAGCGTTTCAGATTTTTCTGAAGGGGTAGCCCTGGTGCGGCTCAAATCGCAGCTGGCCTACATCGACCGCGACGGCAAGCTCAGCATTCGGGTGGCTGACCAGAATGTGACCGTTGCCGCCGACTACGCTGAGGGTCTGGCAATGGCCCAGGCCGGCGCTTTCTTTGGCTACCTTGATCGCAGCGGCGACTGGGCCATACCCGTGCAGTTTCGCAAGGCTAAATCCTTCTCGGAGGGGCTGGCGGCGGTGCAGGGGGGCACCAAGTACGGCTACGTCAACCCCCAGGGAGAATGGGTAATCGAGCCGCAGTTTGACCTGGCCGAGCGCTTCGTTAACGGCCGCGCCTTGGTCAAGCTAGAGGATGCCTACGGCTATGTGGACACCACCGGTCGTCGGGTGGTGCCCCTAGAGCTAAAAGACGCCTGGAGCTTTGCCGAATCGCTGGCGGTGGCGCGGGTTGATCAGCTCTACGGCTACGTCAACCCCGACGGGGAAATGGTGATTGACCCCAGCTACGACGGGGCCTTTAGCTTTTCGGAGGGGCTGGCGCGGGTGCGACAGGGGCGCACCTTTGGCTTTATCAACCCCGAGGGCAAAATGGTGGTAGAAGCTAATCTGTCCTTTGCCTCAGATTTTTCGGAGGGGCTAGCCGCCGCGCTGATAGAGGGCAAGTGGGGCTATATCGATCCGACGGGAGAGGTGGCCATTGCTCCGCAGTTTGACTACGCCGCCGACTTTTCTGAGGGGCTGGCGGTGGTGCAAAAAGACGGGCGCTACGGCTATATTGACTCCCAGGGCGAATGGGCGATCGCCCCCCAGTACGCCAACGCCGGCAAGTTCTCAGAGGGACGAGGCCGGGTGCAGATCGACAACCGCTGGGGTTTCATCGACACCGACGGCAACCTGCTTAGCGGTACCGGCTTTAAAGAGACTGACTGATTCTCCTCCGTTGGCCAGGCAACTAGAGCATTGGTGCGGCATGGCTAAAAACCCGGTTTCTTCGTCGCTGCGCTAACGGCACGACTGGCATTCTGGCTGAGAAACCGGGTTTATGGGCCGACGTTCTAGGCAGCTATGTCAGATAGCCACTGCTGAATTAGCCCGATGGTGACACCGGGCACCTCGAGCTGGGGAGTCAGCCCCACCCCAGGCAGAGCCTCAAAGTGGCCAACGGCGACGGGGTTGAGGGCGGCGAGGCGACGGCCCGTGTCGATATCGGTGAGCTGGGCGGCCTCGCCCCAGAGCATAGTCGTGGGGGTGGTGAGCTGGGGCAGGTCAACGGCCAAATCAAAGCTCAGATCGCCGCGCACAAAGGCCAGGGCGGCCACATCGGCGTTGGGCTGCTGGGCCGAGGCCAGGTAGGCGGCGACCATTTCGTCAGAAATCTTGCTGGGGTCGGCAAACTGGCGCTGGCTCAAAAACAGCTTGATGCCCTCGGCGGTGGCGATCGCCCCCCGGTACAGCATCTGGTCTACCAGCGGTAGTTTAACCACCTGGTTAAAGAAAGAGCTGCTGGGGTCTTTGCCAAAGTCAGCCAGCCCGGCGGGGGTAATGAGAAACATGCTTTGGATCAGCGCCGGGTGGGCGATCGCCACCCGCACCAGTATGGCCGCGCTCAGAGAAGACGCCACCACCATCGGCGGCTCAGGGCAGAGCTTTTGCAAAATTTCGGCCAGCAGCGCCTCGTAGTCGGCAGTGGTCAGGGGACGAGCCGGGTGGTCAGACTGACCCCAGCCAATTAGATCGGGGGCCAGCACCCGGTGCTCTGCCGCAAAGGCCGGGTAGACCTTAGACCATTCATAGCTCGACGACCCACCCCCAAACCCGTGGATAAATACCAGGGGCCGAGAAGCTGCCGGGGGCGCAGGCCAAAAGTCTGGATTGGCTTCGACGTAGGCCACCGTGCATTGGCTGAGCACGAGCGATCGCTGAACAAAACCGGGGGGAATAAACATGGGGCCACGCCGTTACTGCCTTCGATTACCACGAAAAGCTCTACTACGAAAATCTGTACCACGAAAAGCCACCCCTTGCCCACCAGCATTCGGCATAGAAAGCTGAGTTAAAGGCTCCTGAAACCATTCTTAGGTCAGAGCGTCATGGCCTCTAAAGGCAGAATTTTTGAGCGCCATTTGAGCACCATCTTTGCAGGACCCATTGCCATGGCCCACCGACTACGATGGCTTTCACTGGTGAGCTTTAGCGGGCTAATGCTGCTCTCCGCTGGGCTGGGCATGCTCATTCACCGGGTGTCTCCTCTCAGAGACCCTAGTTTCGTAGCCATTAGCAGCAATGCTGGCACCCTGGTGCCCTGGATGCGTTGGCTGCCCGAGACGGCCTGGGTATGGGCTAGCGTTGCCCTGGCCATGGTGACGGCCCTGAGCCTGACCTGGTTGCTTTACCAGTGGTCTCAGGTCGATGGAGAGCACTGGGGAACAGGGCGTTGGCTGGCGATCGGCACCTTGCTCTTTGGGGTGCTCGGGCTAAGTGGCTATACGATTGCCTCCCTGGAATTTCCTCCCTTGGGCCAAAATGCGCTCTTTAAAGCAGGGATGGTGGTTGCGATCGCGGCAATGCTGGCCGTTACCTTCACCGGCATGCTCTGGTTTTGGCAGCGCCTCAAGAAAATGCTGGCCCAGAAACCTGAGCCAGCGAGAGCGATAAAACGGTGGGGCCAAGCCTACAGCGCCCTCTATTGGGCAGGGTTTGCCGCAAGCCTATACACCGTCCTACAGATTTTGTTTTTAGGCTACCTATTTGCCCAGCACATAGTGGACTAACCCCAAATCTGAATGACATAATCCCGATTTCCAAAGGATCAGGCAGGGCGAATCCACTTCGCCCTGCTGGAGTCTACATCTAACGGAAGGCATCGGGATTGAGGGGTCGCCCGGCGGGGCCGCCGCCGCTGAGGCGAGCACCAGTACCGCCATCGGTGGAGTCAAGAAATGGCTTGAGGTTGATGCCTTGGCTGCGGGGCAGGTTACCCCCAGAAGCGCTGGGCAGGCCTAGAATATTGCCGATTTGCCCCAGCACGTCGCGGTTGCCGCCAGTGAAGGTGGTGACCCCCTGGGTCTGGTCGCCCCGGTCGGCCACGGCCAGATTGTCAAACACGCGATCGCGCGTCAGCATTGGGTCTTGGCCGGGGGGCACCGTAAACACAATGCGGCAGCCGGGGGTGGCTTCAGTGGTCACACAGACAATGTTGTAGCCGTTTTCTACGGAGGTTTCTAAGGCTAAGAGACCGTCGGGGCGATAGCGCTCAAGGCGGGCGCTAATTTCGGCGCAGCGGCGCTCGGCGGGCCAGGCGCTGCCTAAGTCCTGGGGCACAGCCCAGGGGTAGACCTGACCCGGCTGGCTGCTGGGGGCGTACATCACGGTGTACTGACCGTCTTGCACCTGACAGGTAAACCGAGGAGCCGTATCAGCCTCCGCCGGGATATTTTCGGGCGTGCCCTCGGGGGTTTGAGCTAAGGCCGCTGGCCCTGCTAGGGGCGCAATTAAGAGAGCGGTAGCTAACCCGCCCATGAGCAATCTGGCGCGGTTAGTGATCGTAGAACGGCCCATGGTGTGCTGTCTCCAAAGTCAAGTTGTGTGAGTGCCTGTTTGCCCAGGATGCCCCATCGGTGGTGGTTTAGACCATGGTGCAGGGCTGCCTAACCCAAAACGGATTAACCCCAAACGGGCGCTGGTGCTTGTCTACGCGACGCGATCGCCATCTCCCTTGTTCCCTCCCCACCCACCCGCCTACCCATCCATCACACAATCCAGGGCAGACACATGGGTCTGCCCCTACCCATCCA
>DAIPYU010000074.1:2548-23546 GCA_036782635.1 Nodosilinea sp. CTOTU7353 | reverse complement strand
GTCTGCCCCTACCCACCTACTCACCCCCCTCATATCCCCAAGCTCTGCCGCGCTCGCTGGCGCAGCTCCTTCGCGGGGCCGTAGTCGGGGTCAATTTGCAGGGCTTTTTCTATGGCCACAATGGCCTGGTCGTAGCGGTTTAAGGCCCAGGTGGCTTCGCCGCGCACGGTCCAAGCCTCTGCCGATTCGCGGTTGCGGGCGATCGCCTGATCAATGGCGGCAATGGCCTCTGCCGATCGCCCTAGCTTTTGCAATACCCGGCCTCGGTCACGCCAGGCCTCAAACATCGCGGGCATCTGTCGATTGGTTTCTTCGTAGAGCTCCAGGGCGGCCAACAGGTTCCCCTGCTGTTCTTCGGCGTTGCCCTTGCGGCGCATGGCTTCGGGATAGTAGGTGCTATAGGCCAGGGCGTCATCACAGGACACAATGGCTTCAAGGGGACGTTTGAGCGCAATCAGAGCTTTGCAGCGCCCCAGATGGGCGGGGGCGTAGTCGGGCTGGGTTTTGATCGCCTCATTGTAGGTATCAAGGGCGTCGGGGTAGCGGCCCTTGGTCCAGAGGATATCGCCTTGGTTCACCTGATAGGTGGCCTTCTCCTCAGGGGGCAGCAACAGTCCCAAGTCAGCTGTTAAGGTTGGTGTGCCAGCCGTTTGAAATGGCATGGCCGCTCCTGCGGGGCTGGGTTCAAAGGCAACTGTCAGGCCGCTGCGCCAGATTATCAGGCTCAGGCCCAGGACACCGAGCATGCCACCGGCTACCAGCGATCGCATCTTGGGCCTGAGTTTGTCCATTGAAGCTGAGGTCAGCAGCGGCACCGCATCGGGCTTGCTGCCGTCACCAAGGGCCAGATCTGCCGGAAATAGAGACGTGGAGTCGTTATCGTCGGCGAAGGCTGTAGGTTCTGAGGTCTCGGTGGGGCCAATAGCGGTGTCGTCGCGATCTCCGGGAAAGGTCGGCCCCCGGCCATAGGCCCCCTTCATCCAGGTCTGGTAGATTTGGGTGCCCACCAGCCCATGCAGGGGGTTAGGCAAGTTTTGCAGTGCCTCTAGGGCTTCCTGGGCGGTGGGGTAGCGATCTCGAAAGTCGTAGCGCACCATCTTGTCAAGCACCGCCGCCAGCGACGATGATACCTCTGGGGCGTGCTGACGCCAGGCTAGCTCACTGGTAACCGGGTCTTCTTCAATTTTTTGGGGATGTAGCCCCGTCAGCGCTCGAATGCCAAGAATGCCCACGGCGTAGACGTCGCTGCTAAAACGAGGCTTGCCGGCGTACTGCTCGTTGGGCATGTAGCCATGGGTGCCAATGGCCACGGTGATATTGGTGGCCCCGGTTTCGGCATCGAGCAGCGGCGAAGAGGTCACCTGCTTCACGGCCCCAAAGTCGATTAGCACCAGCTTGCCGTCGCGGTGGCGGCGAATCAGGTTAGAGGGCTTGATATCGCGGTGAATCACCTGCTGGCGATGCACAAAAGAAAGAATCTCGAGCACCTCTTGCAGCAGCAGCACCACTCGCGTTTCTGACCAAGGTTTGCCCTCCTCCACCTGGCGGTTGAGGCGACTGCCCTCAACGTATTCCTGGGCCAGATAAAACTCCTGATCTTCTTCGAAGTGGGCCATCAGAGCAGGAATCTGAGGGTGGTTACCTAACTGATAGAGCACCCTGGCCTCGGTATCGAAGAGGCGGCGAGCCATGTCGAGGGTGCCAGTGTCTTTGTCCTGCACCTTGAGCTGCTTGATCACAAACCGAGGATGGTTCGGCAGGTGGATATCAGTCACTAAGAAAGTGCGGCTGAACCCCCCTGATCCCAGCCGCCGGACAACCTGATATCGCCCCCCCAGTAGTGTTTGCTCCATGCTGCTCAGCATCTCGTTGTCAGCCTGGCAATTGACCTTAGCCCTAGATCCACAAGCTCCAGCCCCCCAGGGTGTTTCGGTTAGCTCATCGGTCGCCGATGGCCTGCGATAGAACTATATATCACCTGGCTTTAGGAGGCTGGCCAGCCCGCACAGTTGTAGATTTGTCCCACAGGTTTGCCATGAAGATGTGTTGCGGAAGCTTGTCATACCGATGCACCAGTCTAAGTGTATGTCTTGGGGGCGCTACTGAAATGACCCTAGCGGGTAACCTAAAGGGTGCTTACAGACCCTTCACAGCAGCTTGTTCTAAGTTTTACAGGCAAATTTCCTAGAGGTTTGCCGCAGATTTGGCAGAACTGCCTGTGATAGGTTTTTGACGGTAGCTTAGCAGCCCCAAACGGGCTGGCGGCGTAACCAAAAAGCATTTTGGGCAGACTAGGCCAATTGGCGGCGATCGCCATCTAGATTTGATCGCCATCCAAGAGTGGGGCTGACACCACCGCCCCAAACATTCTCTCCACCACCCTGCATCACCTCCGTTTCGTTGCCGCTGATTCTATGCCACAGCTATCTTCTCCAGACCCTGAGATGTACCTGGCCGTGCTCAGTCACCTGCCAGAGGCCGTGATTGTGGTTGACCAGGACGGCACCCCCGTATTTTGCAACGCCGCCGCTGAGAGCCTGCTGCCGGGGGGCATAGCTGGCCTTGGTCAAACCAGTGAAACTGCTGCATACCAACTACTCGACTGCCATCATCAGCCCCTTGCCACCCCAGCACTCCCCCTCCGTCGAGTGCTGGCGGGCCAGCACCTGCACAACGAAGAGCTGCTGCTGGTAGTGAGTGCTCCCGCCCATACCCGCTGGGTAGCGGTCACCACCTGCCCCTATACTGGGCCAGGGCCAGGCACTGCACTGCTCACCCTACGGAATATCTCCCGCACGAAGCATCACGAAGCCGAGCTGCTAGCACAAGGGCTCCACGACGTCCGCACTGGCCTGCCCAACCAACAGCTACTAATGGATCGTTTGGGCCACGCCCTAGCCCGTGCCCACAGCCACCCCCAAGGGCTAATGGCACTGCTGCTGATCGATGTGAATATGGCTGAGTTGAGCGATAGAACCCAGGCCGCAGACCCCGACGACAACCTGCCGGCTGAGCTAGGGGCTCGGCTCCAGGCCGAGGTCGGCCCCCATGCCACCGTTGCCCGCCTAGGCGACAATCAATTTGTGATTTTGCTGGAAGACATGGCTACTGGCTCTACGGCCATTGACCTGGCTGAGCAGGTGCATGCCGCCATTACTCGGCCGTTTTTGCCGCGGCAGCTACAGGTCGATGCCCGTATCGGCATTGCCCTTGGCCCCGGCAACTACCAAAACGCCAATGACTGGCTGCACGATGCCGATATTGCCTTAGCCCAAATCAAGACCTGTTCCAGCCAAAGCTGGCAGATGTTTGACAACTCGCTGTGGATGCAGCAGGACCTCAAACTTCAAACCGAACTCGACCTGCGCCAGGCCATCGAACGGGGTGAGCTGCGGCTGCACTACCAGCCGATTGTCACCATTAATAATCAAGAAATTTGCGGCTTTGAGGCTCTAGTGCGGTGGCAACACCCTACCCGAGGTCTGCTGATGCCGCAGGAATTTATCCACATTGCCGAGACCACCGGGTTGGTTGTTCCCTTGGGTGGGTGGGTGCTGGCCGAAGCCTGCCGCCAGATGCAGGTGTGGACAGAGCAATACCCGGCCATGGCCGCCTTTACGGTCAGCGTTAATATGTCGAGCAAGCAGTTTTCTCAGCCAGACCTGGTGGCAGAGATTCAGCGCATCTTGTCGGAGACCGGGTTCCCGGCCCATCGACTTAAAATTGAAATGACCGAGGGAGTGTTGATTGACCATTCTGACTCGATTATTGCCATTTTGGAGCAGATTAAGGCCCTGGGCATCAAGCTGCTGGTGGATGACTTTGGCACGGGCTATTCCTCCCTGAGCTATCTCCACCGCTTTCCCTTCGACTGCCTGAAGATTGATCGATCTTTCATTGAAAATGCCGATCAAGACTTTGAAAAGCTAGAGATTCTGCAGTCGGTGGTGCGCCTGGCCTGGAACCTAGGGCTTGACGTGGTGGCCGAAGGCATCGAAACTCCGCGCCACCATGCCCAGCTCAAAGCGCTGCGCTGCGAATTGGGCCAGGGGTATCTGTTTTCTCGCCCCCTTGCCCCAGATGGGGTAGAAGCTATGATGGCGAGGAAAATTGCCCAGGCCCTAGACTCGGCAGCTACCTAGACGGCAGTTGCCGAGTCTAGGGCAGCCGTCGCCCTCCCCGATTCATAATCCTCAAATTCACCTCTTGCATTCAACCGGCCATGCTGATTCGGAAACTGCTCGACTGCCCAGAATTTATCGCTGGCGACGGCACCCGGCTGCGGGAGCTGCTGCACCCCGACAAACAGACGATTGATCTGCGCTACAGCCTGGCCCATGCGGTGGTGCCAGTGGGCCAGGTGTCTACCCCCCATGCACTGGCCACCTCAGAGGTCTACTACATACTGACGGGGCAGGGCGAAATGTACATTGACGGAGAGACGAGTCGGGTCGAGCCGGGGGATGCGGTATATATTCCGCCCCGGGCTCGCCAGTACATTCGCAATGTCGGTGACAGCCCGCTGGTGTTTATTTGCCTGGTAGACCCCGCCTGGCGTCAGGAAGATGAGAGGATATTTGACCCGGTCTAGGGCCCCCATCATCGACTCGTCAGGGCTAGCCAATTGAGTTTCTGGAACGGCAAATGTTAAAGCCTATATGCTTTGGGTCTAGGCTCAAGTCAGTCTGCGGTAGGATGACCGCAAGCGTTGTTGGAGTTTCTTGGTGGCCGCTATGTCTGTATCCACAACTGCATTGCAAGAGGTGCGTCAGCGCGATCGCGCCCGCCTAGAAGGCCATAATCCCTACGAACGACTCCTGGCGCTGCACGAAGTTTGGCCGATTGTGGCCGAGAAATACGGCGATACCGTGGCGCTCAACGACCCCCATGGGCAGCCCGCTGCCACCCTCACCTATCGCCAGCTGGCCGAGGCCATTCGCACTTTCGCCAGCGGCTTGCAGGCTCTGGGCATAGCCAACGGCGCCCACGTGGCCCTGTTTGCCGACAACAGCCACCGCTGGTTTATTGCCGACCAGGGCATTATGACCGCCGGGGGCATGAATGCCGTGCGCAGCGCCACCGCCGACAAAGACGAGCTGCTCTATATCGCCGAGCACAGCGAGAGCACGGTGCTGGTGGTAGAGACCATAGACCTGCTGAACAAGCTGCGCGATCGCCTCGACACGCTCCCCATTTCCCTCATCATTCTGCTGTCCGACGAAGCCCCCCCGGAAGATAGTCTCAAGACTCTCAACTTTGGCCAGCTGATGGCCCTGGGGGCCGAGCACAGCTACACCCCAGTGACGATCAAGCCCGAAGACACTGCTACTTTGATCTACACTTCTGGCACCACCGGCAAGCCCAAGGGGGTAATGCTCAGCCACCGCAATCTGCTGCACCAGATCAACACCCTCGAGTCAGTGGTACAGCCTGAGCCGGGTGATCGCGTGGTGGGCATTTTGCCCTCCTGGCACAGCTTTGAGCGCACCGCCGAATATTTCTTGTTTTCACGGGGCTGTACCCAGACCTACAGCAGCATTCGCCACCTCAAGGCCGACCTCAAGGCCACTAAACCCCAGTACATGGTGGGGGTGCCCCGTCTGTGGGAGTCGATCTACGAAGGGGCGCAAAAACAGTTTCGCGAGCAAAGCCCCGGCAAGCAAAAGCTGATCTTTACCTGCTTTGGCCTCAGCCAGCGCTACGTTGAGAATCTCTGGCGCTGGCAAGACATGAAAATCGACGAGCCAGAGATTTCTCCCCTTCAGCGGCTGGGGTCGGGGGTGATGGCCCTGGTGCTGTGGCCCCTGCACCAGCTGGGCAAAAAGCTGGTCTACGGCAAGGTGAGCCAGGCCACCGGCGGGCAGGTGAAGCAGCTGATCAGCGGCGGCGGCTCCCTGGCTCGGCACATCGATATTTTCTTTGAGATCATCGGTGTGCAGCTGGTGGTGGGCTATGGCCTGACCGAGACTGCCCCGGTGCTCTCGGCCCGCCGCCCCTGGCACAACCTGCGTGGTGCCGCCGGGCAGCCGATCCCCTTTACCGAAATCAAAATTGTCGACCCTGAGACCCGCCAGGAGCTAACCCAAGGGAGTCAGGGCCTAGTGCTGGCCCGTGGCCCGCAGGTGATGGCGGGCTACTACCGCAATCCTGAGGCCACCCAAAAGGCCATCGACCCCGAAGGCTGGTTTGACACCGGCGACCTGGGCTGGATCAGCCGCGACGGCAATGTGGTGCTCACTGGGCGGGCCAAAGACACCATCGTGCTCACCAATGGCGAAAACATCGAACCGCAGCCGATCGAAGACGCCTGCATTCGCAGCAAGTATATCGACCAGATCATGGTGGTGGGGCAAGACCAGCGATCGCTCGGTGCCCTGATCGTTCCCAATGTGGACGCGCTCCAGGGCTGGGCCGCTAGTCAATCTCTGTTCATTGCGATACCCGGCGACGACACCCCCGCCCCCGCCGACTGCATCGCCATCACCCTCGACGACGTGCGGGTACAAAAGCTGTTTCGCGATGAGCTAGCCCGGGAAGTCAAAGACCGCCCCGGCTACCGCCCCGATGATCGCATTGGCCCTTTCCGCCTGGCGCTGGAGCCCTTCTCCATTGAAAATGGCCTGCTCACCCAGACCCTAAAAGTGCGCCGCCCTGTGGTTACGTCACGGTATCGCGATATGATTGACGCGATGTTTGCGTAGCTGCGGGTGGTGTGAAGACTTCACCAATCTGTGGCTATGCCCTGGGAAACAGTCCGGCAACGGGCCTGGGTGGTCGTAGTCGGTATTGGTGATTTCTTTACTAAAGTCAAAGATTATGGATGAGAATCAAACGTTGCTGCTCAAGCGAGTGGTTAACATCAAGGCGATCGTGACCCCCCTGTGGAAAGAAGAGGCCCAAAAGCAGCTGCAAGCCCAGATCAACCAGGTTGACGGCCGCCTGCAACAGCTGGAAATGCAGGGCCAGCGCATGGTCTCTGAACTGCAAAAACAAACGGAAACCCAGCCCGGCAGCGCGGCGGCCATTCAGCAGCAGATGGGCAATATTCAAAGCCAGCTCAACCAAGATAAGAGCAAGCTGCTTCAGCAAAAGAATCAGAGTCTCCAGCAGCTCCAAGAGGTGCAGACCATAGCGGTTGACGCCGAAGTCGACCAGGGCAAGGTTGAGAGCTTCTTTAACGTGGCCGTCGGCGACAACCTGGTGAAAAAGCTCCAGGTCGAAATCTTGATCAAAGACGGCGTGATTCAAGAAATTCGCGGCGAACTCTAGGGGCTGTCATCAATTCTGGCTAAAACCCCGGTTTCTTTATCGCCGCTCTGACCACATGACCAGCCGTCTGGCCTAGAAACCGGGGTTCTGTACCGGCGGTCTAGGTCAGCGGTCCGTTCCCTCTCAGAGGGGGGGCTTGATCCCAGATCTTAGTGATTTTGATGACTCACGCCAGAAAGGTTTCAGCCTTAGGGATAAAATAATCCCTGGCGCTATGCTGCCCTATTGTCATAAACCTGTTTCGGAAGCCACCTCCATGATTCGCGAAGTCTTCATGCCCGCCCTCAGCTCAACCATGACCGAAGGCAAAATTGTGTCTTGGGTAAAAGCTCCCGGCGACAAGGTTGAAAAGGGTGAAACAGTGGTGATTGTCGAGTCAGACAAGGCCGACATGGACGTGGAGTCATTTCACGAGGGCATACTGGCCGCCATTGTGGTGGAGGCGGGGGGCACCGCCCCGGTGGGTGAGGCGATCGCCCTGCTGGCCGAAACCGAAGCCGAAATTGAAGCCGCCCAACAGCAGGCCGCCGCCAAGGCCGGCAACGCTGGTGGTGAGGCTGTGCCTGCTGCCGCCCCTGCCGCCGTGGCCGTAGCTGAGGCCCCAGCTCCTGCCGCCCAAAACGGGGCGGCAGCGAGCGGCAGCGGGCGGGTGGTGATTTCCCCCCGCGCCCGCAAGCTGGCTAAGGAACTCAAGGTCGACCTGGCCACCCTCCAGGGCAGCGGCCCCCACGGCCGCATTGTCGCCCAAGATGTGGAACTGGCGGCGGGCAAGGCTCCCACGCCCAGTGGACCGGTGTCTACCCCTGGAGCCGTGGCGGCCGCCACCCCGACTCCCAGCGCAGCGCCCGCCCCAGCCCTTAGCACTGCGCCCCTGGGTCAGGTGGTGCCCTTCAACACCCTGCAAAAGGCCGTCATCAGCAGCATGAACGCCAGCCTGGGGGTGCCCATCTTCCATGTGGGCTACACCATCACCACCGACGCCCTCGACGGCCTCTATAAGCAGATCAAGTCTAAGGGCGTGACCATGACTGGCCTGCTGGCCAAGGCCGTAGCCGTGACGCTGCAAAAGCATCCGCTGCTGAATGCGAGCTATACCGATCAGGGCCTTCAGTACCGGGCGGGCATCAACATCGCTGTGGCGGTGGCCATGGAAGGGGGTGGTTTAATCACCCCCGTGCTTAAAAACGCCGACCAGTACGACATTTACTCGCTGTCTCGCACCTGGCGTGATTTGGTAGAGCGATCGCGCTCGAAGCAGCTCCAGCCCGACGAGTACAACTCTGGCACCTTTACCCTGTCGAATCTGGGGATGTTTGGCGTCGACCGCTTTGACGCCATCCTGCCGCCAGGGCAAGGGTCAATTTTGGCCATTGGCGCGTCTCGACCGACGGTGGTCGCCACCGCTGACGGCCTCATGGGTGTCAAGCGGCAGATGCAAGTCAACATCACCTGCGATCACCGCATCATCTACGGAGCCGATGCCGCCGCCTTCCTCAAAGATTTGGCCAACGTTGTTGAGAACAATCCCCAATCGCTAACTCTATAGTCAGCTCGGTATCAGCTGAATTGCTCGCCTGGGTTAGGGGCTGGTCAATCCAGGTGCTTAGAGTAGTAGAGCAGCGCTTGCTGATAGTTCTGTAGGTGGATATCTTGGCTGGTTTCGGCCAGGTTTCGCAGCAGTAGCTCCATCGACTGGGCGTAGTCGCCTAGACAGTAGAGGGTGAGGGCTAGAAACACCTCAAACTCCCGTCCGCCATCATACTCGGCCAGCCCTTGGCGGAGTATGATGGCGGATTTTTCATGCTCACCCAGTACCCGGTAGGTGCTGCCCAGCCCCAGCAGGGCAAAGCGACGCTCTGCTCCGGCTAATCCTTGAGCCAGGGCACGCTCGTAGTGGGGAGCGGCCTGCTGCTCTTGGCTGTTGGCGTCGTAGGCGATTGCGCAGTAGTAATTAGTCAGGGCATCGTCAGGGTTGCCGGCGTAAATCTGAAGCGCTATCTGAAGCGCCGCTTGGGTTTGCCCATCCTCCAGCAGAGGCATGAGCTGATCGAGGGAACGTTCCATGGCAGAGGGTTTAGCTAATAGGTGACTGACGGTTAGATAGAGACGATGACCTGGGGGTGTCTGGGGAAGCTGCAAGCAGCGAGCGATCGCTTTCGACGACCCAGGGATTGATATCCTGAAAGGATTGTCACCTCTGCCCCTGCCATTTATGAATTCAGTCGATCTCGCCTTTTTGCCTGCCCTCGACCAGGCCCGGCTGATTCGCAGTAAAGAAATTTCGCCCCTAGAGCTAGTAGAACTCTATCTGGAGCGCATTGAGCGGCTCAACCCGGCCCTGGGCGCCTACGTGACGGTGATGGCGGAGCAGGCATTGGCCGACGCCAGGGCCAAAACCGAGCATCTGGCCAGCAGCCCCGACGACCTGCCGCCGCTGTTTGGGGTGCCGGTGTCGGTCAAAGACCTCAACCCTGTGGAGGGGGTGGCCTGTGCCTACGGCATCAAGGCCGCCTGCGATCGCATCGCCAACCAAGACGACTACATCGTCAGCAAGCTGCGCCAGGCGGGCCTGGTGATTTTGGGCAAAACCGCCACCTCTCAGCTGGGCTCGCTGCCCTACACCGAGCCACCGGGCTTTCCCCCCGCCCGCAACCCATGGAATCTAGACTATACGCCGGGCGGCTCTAGTGGCGGTGGCGCGGCCGCCCTGGCAGCGGGGCTGTGCGCTATTTCCCAGGGGTCTGATGGCGGCGGGTCGCTGCGGGGGCCAGCCTTTTGCTGCGGGCTGGTGGGCATGAAGGCCTCACGGGGGCGGATTAGCTTTGCTCCGGTGGGAGAGCGGCTCAACGGCCTGGCGATCAACGGCCCCCTGGGGCGCACCGTGGCCGATACCGCAGCGCTGCTAGACGCGCTCAGCGGCTACGAACTGGGCGACCCCTACTGGCTGCCCGACCCAGAGCCGACGTTTCTGGCTGGCCTGGGCAACTCACCCAAGCCCCTGCGCATTGGCTATGTGACCCGCCTTGACCCCATCGGCGACATTGACCCGGTCTGTCGCCAGGCCATCTACGAAACCGTGCAGAAAGTCGAAGACCTGGGCCACACCGCCGAAGAAGTCACCTTTCCCGACCTCGAAGACTTGATCCAGCCGTTCACCGTGGTGTGGGAGTGCGTCATTGCTGAGCTAGGGGTGCCCTGGGTGGTGCTAGAGAAAATGAACCGCTGGCTCTACTGGCGGGCCTGGCGGATCAACAGCGGCGCGTATCTGCGGGCGGTGGCAAAGCTCCAGCGGGTGGCCCGCCAGATTGTGCAGTTTTGCCAGCCCTACGACCTGCTGATCATGCCGGTGTATATGCACCCGGCGATTAAAGTCGGCGATTGGCAGGGGCTGCGATCGCCCAAAATTCTCGAAAATGTGATCAACTGGGTGGCTCCCTGCCCGCCCTTCAATGCCAGCGGCCAGCCCGCCCTGGCCATACCCACCGGGTTTGACCCCAGCGGCGTGCCGGTGGGGGTGCAGCTGGTGGGTCGCCCCGCCGATGAGGCCACGATTTTGGCCCTGGCGGCTCAGCTAGAGCAGGTCAGACCCTGGATCCATCAGCGTCCTACCTTTGCCACCGAGGGGGCTTAGGGCCGAGCCACGATAGCCTACTGTGGATCGAGTCGAGATCCTCGAAGCCTTTGGTAGAGGGCATCACATGGCCGTGGGCTTGAGCTGGGAGAATTGGGACGTAAACTGCCTTTAGCCGTGACAGAGGTGCCACAGCCGTAGGATGATGGCAGAATCGCTCACATTCAGGAGACTAGCTTGAACCACAGAAAAGAACCTCAAGCCACAGCACAGAATGTCTTAGTGGCTTTATTCATAGGAGCGATCGCCGGATGTAATGCACCGATCTCCTCCACCCCGGAGGCATCAGCCCCCGAGTCAGCCGCTGCCGACTTGCCCACAGAGGAGGTGATTTCCCAAGCGGTGTATGCCGAGGTCGAGGGCCTTGACCTGTGCGACGGGTTCCTGCAGCCCGAGGTTGCCCAGGCAGACTCCCAGGTATACGTGATGGGCGATCGTGCCCTGGTCGAGATCAGCTGTGCCATGGCGGCCTATCAGATGGTCTATGCCTATGCCGTGTATCATCCCGACGGCTCGATACAACCCCTGTCGCTCGATGTGTTTTATCCCGACGACACCGGGGAGTTTGAGCGCAGCAGCGAGGCCACCGTCGGCGGGCTGGCCGATTTTGACCCCGAGCAGGGGCTGCTGACCCTGTTCAGCAAAGCGCGGGGACTGGGCGACTGCGGCTCTCTGGCCGACTACCGCTGGTCGGGGAGCGAGCTGGTGCTAGAAACTTTTCGCTACCAGGAGTGCAGCGCTACCGCTGAAGACTTTATTGACCCCACCGACTATCCTCAGATTTACCCCTAGGGCGATCGCCACAGCACTGTGCCCATGACCACCTTTGTTGCCCTCGACTTTGAAACCGCTGATCGCTACCGCGACAGCGCCTGCGCCATTGGCCTGGTGCGGGTCGAGCAGGGTCAGGTGGCCGCTAAAGCCCACTACCTGATTCGTCCGCCCAGGCCGCTGTTTGAGTTCACCCATATCCACGGCATCACCTGGCGGCAAGTGGCGAATCAGCCCGATTTTGCCGAGCTGTGGCCTGTGATTGCGGTGATGCTGTCTGGGGCAGATTTTTTGGTTGCCCACAATGCGTCCTTTGATCGCAGCGTGCTCAATGCTTCCTGCCGGGCCTACGGCCTGGCCCCGCCGCTTACAGAGTTTGTCTGCACGGTCAAGCTGGCTCGCCAGACCTGGAATATTCGCCCAACTAAGCTGCCCAACGTGTGTGACTATCTGGGCATACCTCTCAACCACCACGACGCCCTGTCGGATGCTGAAGCCTGTGCCCAGATTGCGATGCTCACTCTGAGCGAATCCGCGAACACCGCTGCGACCGATGAGTGTTAATCGTGGCCTCTGTCATTGTTTGGGCCTCAGAGATGTCAGCAGTCCAGGCGAGGAGCTAGCTAAAATATAGGTCTAGACCAAATTCTTCTGGCCTTGAATCAGCCCAGCACCGCCAAAACCCTGCACAGCATTCAGCGCACTCGCGATCGCCACTGGGTGGGCGATGGCTTTCTGGTGCGCACGCTAATGGCTTACAACGCTCTGGGGCAGACCATCAGCCCCTTCCTGCTGCTTGACCATGCCGGGCCAGCCAACTTTCCGCCGACCACCGCGCGGCGCGGCGTGGGCGAGCACCCCCACCGGGGCTTTGAGACCGTCACCGTTGTCTACGATGGCGAGGTCGAGCACCGCGACTCGGCGGGCGGCGGCGGCATCATTGGCCCTGGCGACGTGCAGTGGATGACGGCAGCGGCGGGCCTGGTGCACGAAGAATTTCACGAGCCAAACTTTGCTCAGCAGGGCGGCCCCTTTGAGATGGTGCAGCTGTGGGTAAATCTGCCCGCCAAGGACAAAATGACTGCGCCCCGCTACCAAGGCATTACCGCAGACAGCATTCCCGTCGTGGAGCTGCCCGAGGGTCAGGGCAGCCTGCGGGTGATCGCCGGAGACTACGACGGTACCCAGGGGCCAGCTCAAACTTTTACCCCAATCAATATGTGGGATCTGCGGCTGACGGGGGGCAAGCCAGTGACCCTAGAACTGCCTGAGGGGCACACCACAATTCTGGTGGTGCTGAAGGGCTCGGTGCGCGTGGCCGGGTCAGAGCCCATTGGCGAAGGGGAGATTGGTATCTGTAACCCCGCTGGCACCACCCTTACCCTCGACACCCTGCAAGACACCACCGCCCTGCTGCTCTCGGGCGCACCCATCGACGAGCCCATCGTCGGCCACGGACCCTTTGTAATGAACACCTCCGAGGAGATCTACCAGGCCATCACCGACTACCAAAGCGGCAAAATGGGGGTGCTCACGCCTCAGTAATTCGGCAACAAAGCCCGGCACAAAGGGTTTAACTTTTGTAAGATCACCCCAGCACCCTTGGCGCAGCGGGAGACTTTGCACCGGCATGGAACGATTTAACCTCAAAGGGTTTAGGCGGTTTTGGGCGATCGCTAAGACCTACTGGTTTGGCGACGAAAAGTGGAAAGCCGGGGGCCTGCTGCTGCTGATTGCGGTATTTCTGCTCGGCTACACCGGCCTCAGCGTGGTGCTCAACAACAAGCGCGGCGTGCTGATCTCGGCCCTCTCGGCCAAGGACGAGGCCCGTTTTTGGGAGACGGTGCTGGTGTTTATTGCCGTGCTGGTGGCCTACGCGCCGCTGATGGCGGGCTACGACTACCTGCAAAAGCGCCTGGGGCTAGAGTGGCGGCGGTGGCTGACCGGGCGGTTTGTGGCCGATTACTTTAGCGATCGCGCCTTCTACGACATTCAGCAGTTTCAGCCTGACATCGATAACCCCGACCAGCGCATCGCCGAAGACGTGAAGAACTTCACCCAGCAGTCTCTGGCGCTGCTGTTGGTAGTAGTCAGTTCTGTCCTACAGGTGATCGCCTTTAGCGGCGTGCTGTGGGGAATTTCTAAAAGCCTGGTGGGGTTTCTGGTGCTCTACGCCCTGCTGGGCACCCTGGTGACGGTGGTGATCTTTGGCCAGCCCCTGGTGCGGCTCAACTTTGAGCAACTCAAACGCGAGGCCAACTTTCGCTTTAGCCTGGTGCGGATTCGCGAAAATGCCGAGGCGATCGCTTTCTACCGGGGCGAGGCCCAGGAGGCCAGCCAGGTGAACAACCGCTTCATGGCCGCCTTCGAAAATTTCAAAAAGCTGATCGTTTGGGAACTCAACCTCAACGTCTTGACCAACGCCTACGAGTTCATTCCCTTTGTGCTGCCGGCGATCGTCGTGGCCCCGGCGGTGTTTTCAGGCGATCTGGAAGTGGGCAAGGTGTCCGAGGCCCAGGGGGCATTTATGCGGGTGTTCTTTTCCCTCAATGTGGTAGTGGCTCGGTTCTCAGAGCTCACCTCCTTTGGGGCGGGCATCGACCGGCTCTACAGCTTTGCCGAAGCCCTCAACCACGTGGAGCGCGCGCCAGCCGAGCCGCCGGTCGATGAAGCAGATGGCACACCGGAGGTGATCGACCATCCCACCATCGCCATCGAAACCTCAAAATCTCTGGCGCTGAAGGATTTCACCCTGCAAACTCCCAACTACCAACGCACTCTGGTAGAAAATCTCTCTATAGATATTCCCGACCAAACCGGGCTGCTGATTGTGGGGCCAAGCGGCTGTGGCAAGAGCTCGCTGCTGAGGGCGATCGCCGGTCTCTGGCAGTCGGGCAGCGGCACCATTCACCGCCCCGACCTCGACAACATTTTGTTTTTGCCCCAAAAGCCCTACATGATCCTCGGCACTCTGCGGGAGCAGCTGTTGTACCCCCACACCAGCGAAGGCATTGAAGACGCCACCCTGCAAGAAACCCTAGAAAAGGTCAATCTGACGGATTTGGCCGAGCGCTTCGGCGGTTTTGACGCCGTGGAAGAATGGGGCGACGTGCTTTCCTTGGGCGAGCAGCAGCGGCTTACCTTTGCCCGCATTCTGTTAAATCGGCCTGACTTCGCCATTCTCGACGAGGCCACCAGTGCCCTAGATTTGGCCAACGAAGCAAAGCTTTATGACCATCTGCGCCACACCGGCACCACCTTTGTCAGCGTCGGCCACCGCGAATCACTCAGCGAGTATCACCAAAGCACCCTCCAACTGGGCGAAGACCGCACCTGGGTGCTCAAAGCTCCAGGGGTGGCCGCGGCCAATTCCTAACGTTGCATGACATTAGGGCTCTATTTCGTGGCGATAGCTACGGATTGCCCAGAGGTTAGTGCTTACCCTTTGGTGAACCATAGAAAATGACCTATATTTCACGCAGGGTTCCCAGATTATCAAGTTTTCACAATCTACAAGATGCTTCCAGCGTCTACATCCCAGGGTTTAGGGCAACATCTAGCCACCCAATTTGCCCCGAGCAGTAGGCATATTTACTCTGAGATCGTTAAGATAGACTCTTAAGAGCATGCAAAAAATATCCGTCACCTGTTGAATCTTAAGAATTAATTAACTTTTAGGCTGAAATTTCCACGGGTAACGAGGAGTGTCGTTATGTTTATCAGACTAGCTGAGCAGCACCGCCAATTTGTTAGAGACCTGGTCATGAACCTGCAAGCCCTGGCGACAGTGCTAGAGGGCATGGGGTATTTGGCCTCTTGCTATACCTGCGGCGGTCAAATGAACAGCGCATCGTTTATGGTCAGCCTGGGTGACGACCATTTGATTCGCTTTCTGGTGTCTGACTACGGCATCACCTGGACTGAGATGCGCGACGACCGCGAACTCATGAAGCTAGAAGGCGCAGAGGCTATCCAGCAGCTGCAAGAGTTGGCCAACCTGGTCAAGTTTCGCATTCAGCCTACGGGGTCTAAAAAGGTAGCTTCTACCAAGGTCTAGATTTCTGCGACTAGGTTTCTACAGGGCAACCTAGACAGAGCGTTAACATCAATAGAATTTCCCCCTTTGGGGATCAGCACCGCTGGTTGCCATCGGTGTTTTTTAGTGCAAGCCACAACCACTGGGGAGTGACACCAAATCCGAATCGTATAACCCCGATTCTAAACAGGCCGCTTGCGTAGGGGCAAACGGTGTTTGACCAGCCCAACCAGGGCTAACCAAGGCGGATTCAGTATGAACTCCCTGGCTCATAGTGAAAGTCTGCTAAAGCAGACTGCGGCAGATATCCCCTAATCCTCTTCAGAGGATCTCGGCTTTGAGCCTTGGATTTCTAGTCCTAGGCTAAGCGGTCAATTCGAGGGATCGCCCTCCAAATCTGGTTGACCTAGGCGGGCACTACGGTGCGCTCTAGCCCGGCCAGCCCAAAGGCGTTGTGGACGGCCCGCAGAGCTTCAACGCCCTCGGTTTCTGCCACTACGCAGCTAATTTTGATCTCTGAGGTGGCAATCATTTGGAGGTTGATGCCCTGGGCAGAGAGCGCTTTAAACATGCGCGCTGCCACGCCGGGGGCGTAGATCATGCCGGTGCCCACCACGCTGACCTTGGCGATCGCCTCATCCACGGCCACATCGCCCAGGCCCAGCTCGGCTGCAGCGGCCTCGACCAAGGCTTTGGCCGTGGGGGCGTCGCCCTGGGCCACGGTAAAGGCGATGTCGCGGGTGGCCTGGCCCTTGATCAGACGACAGCGCTGCGACTGAATAATCATGTCTACGCTCACCCTATGGGTGGCCAACAGCTGAAAGATTTTTGCGGCCATGCCTGGCCGGTCGGGCACGTGGCGAATGGCGACGCGGGCCTGCTTGGTGTCGAGCGCTGCGCCACGCACCTCAGGGGCGACTGAGCTGTGGCCCAGCGCGTCACCCTGGGGCATGGGCGACGACGTCACCTCAAAGGCATCGCAAAGGATCGCAATGGCGCGATCGCAGTCGGCCACATCCACGGTGCAGCTGACCTTCACCTCAGAGGTCGAAATCAGCTGAATATTCACCCCCGCCGCCGCCAGCGACGAAAACATTTTGGCGGCTACCCCCGGACGGCCAATCATGCCCGCCCCGGCGATGCTGATCTTGGCCATGCGCTGATCGACCATCACCTCCGCCTGGGTGGTGTCGGTGGGGTTGCGGCGCAGGGCCGGGGCGATCGCTTCGGCCACCGCCTCGGCCCGAGCCAGGTTGCCCTTCACCATGGTGAAGGCAATGTCATTGGTGTTGCCCTCGTGGATCGATTGAATAATTAAATCGACATTTAGCGCCTGGGTGGCCAGTTCGCCAAACAGCCGGGCGGCAATGCCGGGGCGATCGGGGATGCGCAGCAGGGCCACCTTGGCCTGGTCGATGTCAAACTCCACCGCATCCACCGGGTGGGCTAACTCTAGCCCCTCCAGGGGCCGGGGCTGGGGCCGGGGCGACACCACGCGGGTGCCCGGCTCGTCAGTCCAGCTGGAGCGCACCACCAGGGTGACGCCGTAGTTGCGGGCGATCTCCACCGCGCGCGGGTGCAGCACCTTGGCCCCCAGGCTGGCCAATTCCAGCATTTCGTCGCTGGTGATCTCGGCCATCAGCTGGGCCTCGGGCACTAGGCGCGGGTCGGTGGTGAGAATGCCGGGCACGTCGGTATAGATTTCGCACTTTTCGGCCGTCAGGGCTGCCGCCAGGGCCACCGCCGAGGTGTCGGAGCCGCCCCGCCCCAGGGTGGTGATTTCTAAGTCTGTGGTTTGGCTAATGCCCTGAAACCCTGCCACCACGATGACTTTGCCCTCGTCGAGGTGGCGCTGAAGCCGGTCGGTCTTGATCTTGAGAATGCGGGCGCGGGTGTGCTCGGCCTCGGTGACAATGCCCACCTGGGCACCGGTCAACGAAATCGCCTCTTGGCCGAGGGCTTGCAGGGCCATGGTCAGCAGGGCGATCGTAATCTGCTCGCCAGTAGAGAGCAGCATGTCCATCTCGCGGCGGCTGGGCTGGTCGGTAATGTCGGCGGCCAGCTTCGCCAAACCGTCAGTGGTTTTGCCCATGGCCGACACCACCACCACCACCGAGTGCCCCGCCGCGGCGGTGGCCTTTACCCGCTGGGCCACCGCCTGGATGCGCTCCACGGTGCCCACAGAGGTGCCCCCATATTTCTGTACGATCAGTGCCATGGTGTTGTTGCCTGCCCGACTTCCCGCCCGATTACCTACTAATTACCTGCCGATTACCCTGTCTCTGGGCGATCGCCAGCATACTTTTCTCACCCCTCAGACCCAGCCTGGAGAACCCAGGCCCGCAGGCCCCAAACCCGAGAAAAGCTGCCCAAATTTTAGCCCCATCGCCGCCAACCTAGACCGTCAATTTCAAGGTACTCGCGCGACAAAAGCCAGGCATGTAATTTTACCAGCCCTCCTCGTCAGTTCATGGTTGCTTAGCCAATTTGTCTTGATCTGTGGTGGCTTGAAGGGGATAGCGCACAGCGCACAGTATTTAACGGTATTCTGCTTTATAACGAAACTTAACACCTCGCTGTTCTGGTATTGACATGCAGACCGTCCAACGCCCTCCCGACTCAGACTCTTCTGCCCAAGGCCATGCCGCAGAGGCTCCATCCTCAGAACATGAGGTGCTGCCGGTTACCCCCGGCAAGCACCAGGTGGTAATCATCGGGGGAGGCTTTGGCGGTCTCTACGCCGCCCAGCAGCTCGGCCGCGCCGATGTGGAGGTGACGCTGATTGACAAGCGCAATTTCCACCTGTTTCAGCCGCTGCTGTACCAAGTGGCCATGGGGGGCCTTTCCCCAGGGGATATCGCTTCGCCCCTGCGGGGAGTGCTCAGCGCCCAAAAAAATACCCGCGTGCTGATGGGCGAGGTCACCGACGTAGACCCCGACCAGCAGGCGGTCAGCCTCAACGATGGCCGCACCGTGCCCTACGACAGTCTGATTGTGGCCACGGGCATGAGCCACTTTTACTTTGGTCGCGATGACTGGGCCGACGCGGCCCCCGGTCTCAAAACTGTCGAAGATGCCCTAGAAATGCGGCGGCGCATCTTTGCCGCCTTTGAGAAGGCCGAAAACACCACCGACCCCGACCTCAGGAAAACCCTGCTGACCTTTTTGATTGTGGGCGGTGGCCCCACTGGAGTTGAGCTGGCGGGGTCGATGGCGGAACTGGCTCACCACACCCTGCGCAACGACTTTCGCCACATCGACACCACCGCCAGCCGCATTCTGCTGGTCGAGGGGATGGATCGGGTGCTGCCGCCCTTCCCGCCCGAGCTGTCGGCCCGTGCCCAGACCGATCTCGAGAAAATGGGGGTTGAGGTGCTGACTCAGAGCCTCGTCACCGACATTGCTGGCCACCAGATCACCATCAAACGGGGCGATGATCTGACTGCTCTCAATGCTGGCACGGTGCTGTGGGCCGCCGGGGTGCGTGACCCCGGCATGGGCGGCATTTTGGCGGCCAGCACCGGGGCCGAGCGCGATCGCTCGGGCCGCGTCATGGTCAGTGACGACCTCAGCCTACCCACTCACCCCAATATCTTTGTGGTGGGCGACCTGGCCCACTTTGCCCACCAGGGCGACCGCCCCCTGCCCGGCGTGGCCCCCGTGGCCATGCAGGAGGGCAAGTACGTGGCCAAACTGATTCAAAAGCAGCTTAAAGACGACACCCTGCCCCCCTTTGAGTACAAAGACAGCGGCAGCCTGGCGGTGATTGGTCGCCACGCCGCCGTCGTCAATCTGCCCTGGGCAAAGTTCACCGGCTTCCCCGCCTGGTTTGTGTGGCTGTTTGTGCACATCTTTTATCTGATCGAGTTTGACAACAAGCTGATGGTCATGACCCAGTGGGGGGCCAACTACCTCACCCGCAAGCAGGGGTCGCGCCTGATCACTGAAAAGGTGTTTGAAAAGGTTGAAGTTACCGCCGATAGCTCTAGCTAGTGTTGGCTGGCGGAATGTGACCGCTGTTGTTAAGGGTGTTAGGTGTCGGGTGTCGGGTGCAGTTGGCCGAATTATGGCCTAGAGTACTAGCCGTCGCATCGCTGTCCATACTTCAATGACCCTTGACCCTGACACCCTACCCGACTACGAGCGCCATCTGCTGACGGCGATGGCCTACTTTCTAGGCCGTGACCCCGAGGCTCAGGCGCGGGCCTGCCTGTGTATGTACCTGCGTCAGGCAGAGCCTCGCCTTATGGCCCAGGTGCGCTACTACGCCCATCGGCTCTCGGCCCAAACCGGGCGGCCCGTGAGCGAGTACGACCTGCTCACCATGATTGCCCAGTCGCCCGAGGCGGTGACAGAATTGCTACCCGATCTGGGGCAGGTGCATGACCCCCACCAGCCCGATGTGTTTAGCTAGCCGCCCCGCTGGTTAAGTTTCGCAATCTATGCTGATTTTGAGGGATTGCCTGTGTATAGATCCTATCAAGGCAACTCAGTGGAACTTTGCAATGGCGTCTTTTTTGCTACAGGGGTTTAAGCTGCGATCGCGCAATCGCTGGGAAAGGTTTGCGGGGCTTCTGGGGGCAACGCTGCTGTGCAGCACCCTGCTAGCCACCGCTGGGCACCAGGCCCAGGCCCAGGCGACCGCCGCCGCGACCGTGACTGAGATTTTAGACAGTGACCAGGTTTACATTCAAAACCGCGCCGCCCGGGTGAATAGCGTGGCTCAGCAGCGGCAGCAGGTCCGTACCCAGGCAGCCCGGGCCTCACTGCGGTTTAACACGGGGGCAGTGGCTCGCCTGGCCCACAACTCTAGCCTAGTGGTGGGTCAGTGTGCTCAGCTCAACCGGGGCACACTGCTGGTCAATGGCAATCTCAACGGCTGCTCGACCTCCACCGTTGCGGGGGTGAGGGGCACAATTTATACCATTGAGGTCACTGAGGCCGGCGAGACTATTATTCAGGTGTTTGAAGGGGAAGTGGTGGTGCAGCGCAACCCCAACCCGATACCGGTCAACCCGATAACCGATGACTTCGACGCCCTTGATCCATCCCTAGACCCGGTGGTGCCCTTTACTGACCCGGTGGCACCTTTTATCAACCCCATGGAGCCGCCCGGCCCTGGCCCCGCTGGCCCCGCTGTTGAGCCGCCCATCACCCCTGACCCAGGTGGCCCACCTACCGGCCCACCTAATCCATCCTTTGACCCCCTTGGAGCCAAGCCAGGCCACCTGGTGGCCACCCATAAACAGCAGGATTCATCGGCCTCTAAGGCAGAGGCCCTGAATTCAGAG
>DAIPYU010000074.1:0-2448 GCA_036782635.1 Nodosilinea sp. CTOTU7353 | reverse complement strand
CTGAATTCAGAGGCCTATGAGTCAGAGACCCCTGTCCCCCCACCCATCGACGATATCGAGGGGGAAGATCGAATCGAAGGGGAAACCGTAGACTTTACCTTTGAGGATGCCATTACCGTGGCCGAGGGCCAGCAGGTGGTGGTCGATGCGGAGAACAATCAGGCTGTACTCAGCCCGCTTGGCCCCGAAGACTTTATTCGCCTTTTGTCAGGCCCGCTGATCAGCGGCTTTGCCCTGGAAATACCGGGTATGAGCAATCTGCGGCGCACCTTTGAGCAACTATTTCCGGGAGTGCCGATCCCGTCTTTCTGGGCACCGGCCGTACCTAGACCGTCCATCCGGCTTCCGTTTCCGTTCTAGGAATTTGGTCATGACCTGAGAGGCTGGTTGTTGCGGGTGGCGATCGCTAGGGCAGCCTCTAATCAGAAATGCAGTATCGGTCGCTCGGGGCCAAGTTCGGCAGTGGGAGGAAGGGGCGGTGGTTAAGTCCTATCGACGACTATTTCAGCTGGGGCACGGGCTGATGGTGAGCTGGGCGGTGTTTGGGGCGATCGCCCTGGCCTCTCAACATCCTTGGATTGTGCTGATTGAGGGCCAGGCTCAGTCGTTTTTGCTGCGGCTGCGGGGGCCGGTGCCGATTCCTGAAGAGATTGTGATTTTGGGCATTGACGAATACTCGCTCTCCCAGGGCGACCTGTACCGAGCTGACCCAGAGCGGTATCCCTTTTTGGCCCCCCTGGCGATCTGGCCCTGGCGGCGGCAGGCCTACGCCCAGGCCATTGAGCAACTGATGGCCGCCGGGGCCAGGGCCGTGGCCATCGACCTGCTGCTGGTTGACCCCAGCGGCTACGGCTTCGCCGATGACGAGGCCTTGGCCGCCACCCTGGCCCGGTGGGGCGATCGCGTGGCCCTGGCCGCCGCCTACGACGTGTCGATCAGCGACTTTGGCCTGTTCACCAGCCTGCTACAGCCGATCTATAGCGACCGGGCCGGACTGATTAACCTGGAGGCCGATGTTGACGGCAAGTATCGGGCCTCCCCCGAGCGGGGGATTGAGGCGCTGCGGCAGACCCATGGTTTTGCCGATGATTTGCCCTCCCTGGCGGGGGCGACCCTGGCGGCCGCCGACTACCCTGGCCCGGCTCAACCGAGCCAGGAAATTTTCTTCTACGGCCCGGCGGGCACCTTCCCAACGGTGTCGTTTGTGCAGGTGCTTGACCCCAACAACTGGCCGCTGATCGCCGACCAGTTCAAAGATAAAATCGTGCTGATTGGCCCCACGGCCGACTCCTTTCAAGACCGCAAGCGCACCCCCACCGACAACGCCATGTCGGGGGTTGAGATTCACGCCCACGCCCTAGCCGCGCTGATGGAGGGCAGAACCGTAAACGCGGCGATCGCCAACCCGACAGCCCAGGGGCTACTGACGGCGATCGCCCTAGGGGCCGTCGGTCTAGGGCTGGGCTATCGCTTTACCCAGCCGATGGCTAGGCTGGTGGGGTTTGTGGGGGCGATCGCCGCCTGGGGTGCCCTGGCCTATCTGCTGATGGTGCACCGCGATCGGCTCATGCCCGTGGCCATCCCCGTGGCCTGTCTCGGCATGGGGGCCGTCAGCTACGTCACCACCGGGGCCGTCAGCAACCGCCTCGAAGAGCAGCGCCTGCGCCGCACCCTAGAGCGCTACGTCGCCCCCTCCGTGGCCCAAGAAATTCTCAACCAGCCCGAAGACTTTACCAGCCTCACCGTGGGCCAAAAACTTCAGGCGGCGGTGCTGTTCTCAGACATTCGCGGATTTAGCCGGATTTCGTACCAGCTGGGGGCGATCGAAACCGTCAGCCTACTCAACACCTACCTCGACGTCATGGTGGACGCTATCTTGGAGTACC
This sequence comes from Nodosilinea sp. CTOTU7353, assembly GCA_036782635.1. GTDB lineage: Bacteria > Cyanobacteriota > Cyanobacteriia > Phormidesmidales > Phormidesmidaceae > Nodosilinea. The sequence continues at coordinate 562 of DAIPYU010000074.1, read as the reverse complement.
GGGGCACCATCGACAAGTTCATCGGCGATGCGGTGATGGCCGAGTTTGGCGCTCCCACCTCCCTGGGGCCAGAGCCAGATGCCCTCGCCGCCGTCTCTGCTGCCCTGGCCATGCGGGAGGCGCTCGCCACCCTACGCATGACGCTCAAAGAAAAAGGACTGCCGCCGCTCTACAACGGCATCGGCATCAGCTACGGCGAGCTGGTGGTCGGCAATGTGGGGTCAGTGCAGCGGCTCGAATACACCGCCATTGGCGACACCGTGAACGTGGCCAGTCGCATTGAGGGGCTGACCAAGATGATCGGCACCGATATTCTGATCACCCAGCCCTGCTACGACCTGGTAAAAAATCACATCGCCACCGTAGATCACGGCACCCACGTTCTGGCCGGGCGCGAGCATGAGGCGGTGCAGGTTTACGGTGTGGTTAGCCTTAAGGGCGAGAGCGATGCGCTGTACCACCAGGTGCAGACAGATCTGGTCAAACATCTGGGCCAGTTTCCCCAACCGCCAAATGGCTGGCCCAAATCGCAAACGGGATCGGTCAGCTGAGGCGCTTAACC
>DAIPYU010000073.1:0-23595 GCA_036782635.1 Nodosilinea sp. CTOTU7353 | reverse complement strand
CAGCGAGATCAGCAGCAGCACCAGACCGATCACCGTTGCCCCCGGCAGGTCGTTGACCAAGCTGCTGCGTACATTGGAAGAATCGCCCAGCTATGCACCCTCGGTGGTCTGGTACGCCGGTACAGAAACCCGGTTTCTGGGCTAGAACGTAAGTCCTGCCGTTAATCAGCGATGAAGAAACCGGGTTTTTAGCCATACTGTACCGATACTCTAGCGAGGTCCTTCATGGTTTTGGAGCTGGTTGGCGGCGAACTGGGGTTGTCGATCTGGACAGTGCTATGGCTAATCGGGGTATTTTTCTTCACCAGTGCGGTCAGCATGGTGACCGGTAGCACCTCGCTGATTACGGTGCCGGTGCTGCTTCAGGTTGGAGTTGAGCCTCAGGTGGCGATCGCCACCAACATGGCCGCCCTCACTCTGATGAGCGTCGGCGCTACCTTCTCTTTCGTGGGTCAAGGCAAACTCGACACCCGCCGCGCCCCCTGGCTGATCGGCCTGACTCTGGTGGGTTCTGCCCTCGGGGCACTGCTGCTGAAGCGGCTGCCTGAAGCGGCCCTCTCGCCCTTCATTGCCGCGTCGATGCTGGTGGTGGTGGGGGTGTCGCTGCTGCTGGGCGATTGGCGCAAGGCCAGGCTACGCCAACGCGGCTTGCAGCCGCTCACCCAAGCGCTTTCTCCCCGGTGGATTGTGGTCGGCTACCTGGCCACCTTTGTTTTGGCGATCTACGGCGGGCTGTTTAGCGGTGGCTACGTCACCCTGCTGACGGCGACCTTTGTGGGCTGCTTTGGCCATACCTTTGTGGCGGCGATCGCCACCAGCAAACTGGTCAATATCTTCTCCTCTCTCATTGCCACCCTGGTGTTTATCACCCTAGGCCTGGTCAATTTTGGCCTCGGCTTGCTGCTGGGGCTAGCCATGTTCCTCGGCGCGTTTCTAGGGGGGCGGGTAGTGCTGCGCCTGCCCAACCGCTGGCTACGCCGCATCTATATAATTACTGTTGTTGCCCTGGCCCTAAACCTTCTGCTGAGACCATGATTGAGATCAATATTCCCGGCTTTCACCATCTCCAGTTGATCCATCTGGTACTCGATTACAAAGGCACTCTGGCCATCGACGGCCATCTCATTCCCCATGTGGCTGAAAACTGATTGAACTCTCCCATGATTTACATATCCCCGTGCTAACCGCTGATGCCTTTGGACTGGCCAAAGCCGGGCTGGCTGGGCTGCTCCTTGAGCTGACCATTGCCAGCATGCTCGATGCCCTCGATCTGCTTAAATTTAAGGCAAGCATCATCAAGTCTCTAGCTCGGCTATGCCTACGCCTCTGCGGCTTGACCTTGATGAAATTTAGGACTGTGGGATTGGGGTTGGCTCTAGATCATCATCTGCGATCGCAGATGGCACCACCAGCACCGGAATTGGGCTGGTTTCTAGCACCGCCTGCGAGACCGACCCCACCAGCACCGCCTCTAGGGGGCGATCGCCCCGTTTACCCATGATAATTTCGGCCACGCCGTGGGTCTGAGCCGTTTGCACAATAGCTTCGGGCACCGGGCCAGCGGTGGTTAAAAAGCGATGGCGAATGTCAGCCAGCAGCTGCTGGGTTAATGCTCGCAGTTGCTCCACCGCGTCGGGGTCATCGACCCGGATCACGTGCAGCACGATCACGTCGCCATCGCTGCGGCGGGCGAGGTCGGCGGCTTTGGTCAGCACCGGGCGGGCCAGGGGCGAGGTATCCACCGCCGCCAGCAGCACAATCTGGCGGGCCACGGTGACTTTGGTGGGGTCTACCTCCCCCCGTTCCAGCAGCCGGGGCGCAAAGGTCGGAATCGCCCAGGCCCCCAGGGGTGCGGTCACCAAAATCGAGAGGGCCGACAGGGCCAGAATGATCTCGCCGCCCTCGATTCCCTGGGCCAGGGGAATCGCGCCGATCGCTGCCTGCACCGTCGCCTTGGCCGAGTTACCCGGCAGCAAAAACAGCCGCTCTTTCCAGGTCCAGTTGCTGCCCAGGGTAGACAGATACCAGCCCAGCGATCGCCCCCCGATGGTGCCAATGGCCAGCACCAGCAGGCCCACCAGCAGCGTATCGCCCAGCACGCTGAGCTGAATGCTCGCCCCCAGCAGCACAAAGAGAATGATCTGGGCGATCGTCCACAGGCTGTCAAAGCCGCCCCGCAGCCGCCGGGCCAGCGGGGCATCTAGCTCGATCAGGAAAAAGCCGGTCACCATCACCGCCAAATAGCCCGAAAACACCGGAAAATCTTCGGCCACCACCACCAGCAACAGGGCAAAACCCGCCGCCACCAGGGCATCTTGCACCGCATTTTGAGTCCAGTTTTGCTCGGCCAGCAGCGCCACCAGCAGGCGCGCCGTCAGCCACCCCAGCAATCCCCCCAGGGAAATCTGGGCAATGATTTGCACCGGCAGCAGCTGCACCGGGCTGAGGGTGAGCCCGCCCAGGCTCACCCCCGTGACCCCCCCCTGGCTGAGAAACGCCAGCAGCAGGCTAAACACCAGCAGCAGCAGCACGTCCGACAGGGTGCTGCCGGTCAAAATTGCGTCGGGAATGCCCTTTTTAACCCCCCAGCCCAGGCTTTTGAGCCGCAGCATGGCGGGCACGATCACCGCTGGCGACTCGGCCCCGAGCACACAGCCCAGCAGCAGCCCGGTGGCAAAATCAAACTGAAACAGCCACATGGCGGCCAGGGCAATGGCGATCGCCTCACCGGCAGCGGGCAAAAACCCCAGCCGCAGCGCCACCGACCCCTGCTGAGCCAGCTTTTCGCGATCGAGGCCCAGGCCCGCCTTCATCAAAATCACCATCACGGCAATGGTGCGCAGCCCATCCGCCGCCTCTAACACCCCTGGGCTGATCACATTGCCCACCTGGGGGCCAAGCAAAATGCCCACCAGCACCATGCCCACCAGGGCCGGGGCCTTGAGCCGCCGAGCAATCTGCCCGACAAAAAAGCCCATCAACAAAATCCAAAGAATGCTTTCTAACACTGCCTTCTACCCTAGGGTTCCGCTGCGGTTGAATCGGGTGGATTCCCGTAGCCGGTGGCAGACGTAGTTGCAAAAATTAAAATGCCCCTACCCTTCCGCCACCAGACGGAACAGTAGGAGCCATCAGCCCAATACGCTGCAAAGGTTCAGCCAACGCCAGGCGGTTTCGGCGAGCTCCATCGCCATTTCCGCTGTTATACCACAGAAAAGCTGGCCGATTTGTAGCCATTGCCAAAACGGTTAGGGCATTCTCTATGCCCCTGGGGTACCTACTGGGCAACCCCGGCATAGCTACCCCAGGCTTTGTAGAAAAAATACACCGACAGCAGCGCCAGCAGGGCGCTAAATAAAAGTGTCACGGTGCGATCGGGCAGACGTGGCAGTACGCGGGTGCCCACCTGTACCCCCACCACACCCCCCAGCCCCAGCAGCAGCCCGGTGATAAACTGCACATTGCCCGCCAGTGCGTGCCAGGTAAAGGCCGACAGCCCAGTGATCACGATCGCCCCCAGGCTAGTCTGAATCGCGGTTTTAATCTCTTCCTTGAGCAGCAAAATTTGCAGAGGCACCATCACCACGCCGCCGCCCACCCCAAACAGCCCCGCCAAAAACCCCGCCAGCCCGCCAATGCCGGTGCGCGCCAGGGTCGGGTTGATCTCTTTAGCGGGCTCTTGATCGGGAAAATCTTGGGCCAGCGACTCGCGACGTCTAGCCCGCGCTACAATCTGCTTTTTGAGATTCACCAGGTAGATATTCAGCAGCAAAAACAGGCCAAACACCGCCAGCAAAACGTACTCCGGAAAGGCCGTCGCCAGCCGCGTGCCCACCCAAGCCGTCACCACCGCCGGCAGCCCCAGCAGCAGCAAATTCTTAAAGTTGAGAAAGCCCATGCGCCAGTTTTGCAGGCTGCCGACCAGGGCAATCACCAAAATCGCCAGGGTGCTGGTGCCCACCGCCTCCACCCCTGACAGCCCTAGGGCCACCATCACCGGCACCATGATGGTGCCGCCACCAATGCCCAGAATGCCGCCCAACACCCCCGCCGCCACACCCACCAGGGCCAGGATGAAAATTTCGCTCATGGAATTATTTTGGTTTGGATTGCGTACTGATTGTACGGGAAGGAGGGATTTTAGACTGAGGGCGCTGGGCGATCGCTTCAGCAGCCACTGGTCAAACTCTATCCGGCGAATAGAATAATCTGTCCGCCATGGTAATGCCCAACCTCCCAGCACAGAGCAGGGAATTGGGGAAACATATATTTTCAGCTTTCAAGAACGCGAACTAGGCCCATTGGGCCGGTCGCAGTGAGGTTCCTAGGGTCGCTGGAATACTCTAAGCCGGTTGTAGAACAGCCTCCGACTGGGCCACTGGGGATTCAGTACTGGCGGTGGCGTAGAGGGATGATGCCCACACCGTGGAGGCATCTTGACGGGTGAGCACAAACCGCATCAGCAGCAGGTCGCGATCATTGAAAAGCCGCCAGGCCTCCGCCAGATAGCACAGATAGCGGTTGTAGGTGCGCACCCCTACCAGTTCAATCGCATCGGTTTGATGGGCCACCAGCCGGTCGTACCAGCATTTGAGCGTAGGCCGATAGTCGTGAACAGAATGGTGGGCTACCCGCAGCCCTGCCGCTTCAAAGGTGTTAACGTGCTGTTTCCAGGTCGCCAGCTCAATGCCCGGAAACACGTCCGCACCCCCAGCCAACATTTTGGCTGGGGGGGTCACTGTCATCTGGCAAAAGAAATGATGCACCAGGTGGCCCGTAGGTTTAATCGCCGCTGCCAGTTTTTGAGCCATAGTTAGCAGCTGGGCCTTGGGGACATGCTCCATAAAGCCGACGGAGTAGATTTTGTCCCAACTCTCTGGGGCATAGTCTGTAGTCACCACATCTTTTAAGTCAACGTTAAATCCGTAGGTCTCATCAATGAATCGCTTTTGCTCAACTGAGAGGGTATATCCCCAGAGATTTTCTTGATCGCCGGTTTGTTCATAAACCCGCTTGAGCATTGAGCCCCAGCCACAGCCTAGATCTAAAATTCGTTCCCCAGGTTGGGGGTCGATCAAATTTAGCAGGAAGTCAGCCTTATGCTTTTGAGCCGCTTCGAGAGAGTCATCTGACCTGAGGAAGTCACCGCAGGTATAGAACAAATAATCTTGGTCAAGAAAAAGCTTATAGAAATCGTTGGAGACATCGTAGTGGGTCGAGATACCCTTGACGCGATCTCTCAGCTTTGGATAAACCGTAGCCCAAAGCTGGCGGATGGGCGCTGGCGGGTAGTGCCTCAAAGACCACTCAAAATAGGGGTTTTGGGCTTGGGTAAACCGCCGCCAGGTAGCCTCGGCATCAAGGATTTTTGGATCTCTTGACCAGAAAAAAAACTGGGCATAGCTAGGGCCACAAAGCACTGCTTCAGGAACCACCAGCGCTAATCGTTTTAGGTTTGATAGGGCTTGCATAGGCAACACCTGGATAAAAAGTCGATCACAAAGTTTTACGAGTCAACTACCTAAACAGTAAAGCGATCAAGTCTAAATTTGAAATCTAAAAAGCTTTATGGTCGCCGATCTATTCCTGGACAATCTGTCCTAAGATATAGATTTTAGGCATAGGCAGCGTACCGTCTGAATTTTTTATGCGAAACTAACTTTACCTCTGGACAGAGATCCGACTATTTTCTATCTAAAGGATGATTTTTAATCATAGTTAACAGATGTTCAGCTACAGGCCTTACGCTAAAGGCGGGACGATTGAATAACTTTTAATACTCTAAGGCTATTCTCTAAAGACCAAAAACCTGCTAGCAACAACATAAATTGACATACGAAGACGGTGCCATGAGTTATGAAGTTGTTGAGAGGGAGCTAACACCTCAGGCGGTATACGCCAAAACCCTGCGGCCTTTCTTGCCTAAAGAAGCTTTTTCCCCTAACCCCCGTAAGCTGATTGTATTGTTCACCCATTTAGCCATCCTGGTGCTGGGTTGGAGTATTGCTAGGGCAATTGACCCCTGGTCTATTGCCCATGGGCTGCTGTATCTACCGGTAGCGGTGATAATGGGCAACAGCGTCATCGTGCTGCTGTTTAGCAGCCACGATCTGCTACACGGCAGCGTGATTCGCAAGCCCAGAGTAGCCCACGCCCTCGGGCTACTGGGGCTGACTCTGTTGTGGATGCCCCCTAGCCTCTGGCAAATTGTCCACAATCGCACTCACCATACCACTACCAATACTCTGGCTGACCCAGACCGCAATTATCTGTACCAGCAGCCCAACACCTGGGGCAAATGGATTCAAGATGCCTTTGTGCCATCCAGCGAGGTAACTCCCCTGGGACTGCTGCTGGGCTTGCCGACGGCCTGGGGAATCTATACCTTTCGCAACCTGACCTCGGTGCTGCTGTTTAACAGTCCAGCGGTAGATTATGTACCGGCAGCGTTTGCTATTAAGCCTAGAGAGCGGCGGCAGATCGTAGTAGAGCTATTAATCATAGGTCTGCTGCATGGATGTATCATCAGCTACCTCGGGCTTAACCCGATCAGGCTTTTTCTAGCCTATTTTTTACCCATTGGTCTGGGCTACGCTGGATTGATCAGCTACATCTATACCAACCATATGGCCTGTCCGATGACGGCGGTCAACGATCCCCTGGTCAACAGTGTGTCAATACAGGTGCCCGCTATCCTAGATTGGCTCCACCTCAATTTTTCCCACCATGCGGAGCACCACATTTTCCCAGGGTTAAATTCTGATTACTACCCCCAGGTGAGAGAGCTGTTACGGCATCACTATCCCGAGCGTATGGGTTATGTCTTATCGGCTCAAGCTGCTTGGCAAAGGCTGTGTCAAACGCCCCGACTCTATCAAGATGAGGCAACGTTTACCAACTGGTCAGGTACGGTATCTGTACCCTGTGCCCTCAACCCTCCAGAATCGTAGGTAGTAGGGCTCACCCCACCGACTATCCTACTTCTCTACCAGCTCCCGGAACCAGTTGTCGCTCCACAGCTCGTCGAAGGCGGGTTCGGTGCGGGCCTCTTCGCGGTAGTCGGGGTCGAGGCGCACCGCCTGCTGCAGCGCTTCCATGGTGTTGTCAAACTGGCGCTGCAGGGCGTAGCAGAGCGCTTTGTGGTAGTGGGCCTTGGGGTAGTCGGGGGCGAGGGCGATCGCCCGGTCAAAGCTCTTAATTGCGTCTTCATCGCGGCCTAGCTTCACCAGGGCCAGACCCCGGTTGTCCCAGGCTTTGGGGGCTTCGGGGTTGAAGCGGGTGGCCTTGTCGAAGCTCTCTAGGGCGTCGTCGTAGCGCTCTAGCTCAATCAGCGAGAGACCCCGGTTGAGCCAGGCGATCGCATCGTTGGCCTGGTACTCCACCGCCTTGTCAAAGGAGTTAAACGCCTCCTCGTGCTGCTGCAAAATGCCGTAGGACACGCCCCGGTTCACCCAGGCCTCGTGGTACTCGGGGTGAATTTCTAACGCCCGATCAAAGGCGGTGATGGCGTCTTCGCGGCGCTTGAGACGGCTCAGCACCATGCCCCGGTTGAGCCAGACCTTGGCGTCATCGGGGGTCACCTCAGTCAGCTGATCGAACACCGTCAGCGCCTCCTCATGGCGGCGCAGCTCGCGCAAAATCAGCCCCTTTTGCAGCAGCGCCCCGGTGTGCTTCGGCTCTAGCTCTAGGGCATGGTCGAGGGAGTCAACGGCGGCTTCGAGCTGCTCTAGGGCCTGCTGGGCCTGGGCGCGGTTGAGCCACACTTGGGTGTTGACCGGCTGAATCTCGAGGGCTTTGTCGTACTCGGCCACCGCCAGGGCGTAGTCGGCCTCGGCCAGGTAGCGATCGCCGCGCCCGACATACTCATCGGCGGTGAGAAACAGCTGGGGCCGGTTGGTCTCCAGCCGACCCATTTTGTCGGTGAGGGTTTCAAACTGCTGCCGGGCCTCGCTCATAAACGAGTCGGCCAGGTACTGGGGCGAGACTTCCCCCAGGCGCTGCATGATCGCGTCTTTTTGGTGGCTGGCCTCGGCGGCGATCGCCTCTAACCGCACTCGGTAGGTCTGCTGCAAATCTTCTAGACGACCGAGGCTGACCTCGCGCCCGGCCTCAATGTCGGCCTCGAGGCGGGCAAAGCGCTCGGCCATTTCGGCCATCAGGCCGTCGAGCTGAGTGCGGGCAGCGGCCTCGCGCTCGGCGGTGGTAGCGCCCAGGCCCGCCAGATCTTCGCTGAGGCGGGTGTCGAAGGTGTCGATCTTGTCGAGCACGCGATCGCGGCGGGTAAAGATCACCTGCCGCACCTGGTTGAGCTGCTCGGTAAAGGCCGCTTCCATGGCCCGCAGACTGTCGACAATCTGAATCTGCTGCTCGCCGGCGGTGTCTTGCAGCACCCGCACCTGCTGACGAAAGGTGCTGGCGGTGGCGTCGATGTCGGTGAGCAGGCTAGAGCGCTGCACTTCGGCCTCGGTGGCCATGCGGCTGAGCTGGCTTTGCAGCTCGCCAGCGGTGCGCTGAAAGTCGTCGAGGGTGTTTTGCTGGCGGGCATCGACCTCGCCGCGCACGTCGCTAAAGCGGGTCAGGGCCTCGTCTGCCGCCTGGCGCAGATCGCCCAGCAGCATATCCTGTTGTTTCTCAATGTCGAGTTTGAGACCGCCAAACTGGGCCAAAAACTCATCGGCCTGGTGGCGCAGGTCAGCCAGGATGCGGCTGCGTTGACCGTCGACTTCGCTGCGCAGGTTGGCAAACCGCGAGGTAAATTCGTCGATGGAGCGCTGGATGGTTTGCAGCGCCAAATCTCGCTCCCCCAGGGCGCTGATTTGCAGGTCGCTTAGCTGGCGGCTGATCTCATCGGTCTGGGTTTGCAGGCGAGTGAGGCTGCTGTGGCGCAGAGCGTCTAAGGCTTCGGCAAGGTTGGCGGCCTGGCGATCAACCTGGTCGCTGGCCTGGGTGGTGAGCTGCTGGCGTAGGTCGGCCAGGGCGACCATGACGCGATCGCGCTCTTCTTGCATGGCCTGGGTCATGGTGCCCATCTGGTCGGCAAAGCTGGTTTCGGCATTGCCGATCTTTTGCAGCACCGCATCCTGATGCACCTCCACATCGCTGCGCAGGCGGTTGACGTCGCGCAAAAAGCCGGTCTGGTTTTCTTCCAGGGTGCGAAATACCACGTCGCGCTGGAGCTGGGTGTCTTTGCGCAGGGTGGTGATCTGGTCATCGGCGGTGGCCCGCAGCCCGGTGAGGTGGCCGACAAAGTTGGCCTCGGTGCTCTCTAGCTTCACCTGCACATCGCTCAGGGTCGCTTGCCAGTCGTTGATGGTGCGGGCCTTAAACTCGGCCAGGTCATCCACCAGGCGGTTGAGCACCTGCTTTTTAGTGACGGCCTCTTCTTGAAAGCGATCAGTGCGGCTGTCTAGCTCGGCGGCCCGCTCCTTGGCCTGGGCCAGAATGTAGTCGAGGTCGCGGGTGGCGGTTTGAATCTTGGTTTCTAGATCGGTGATGTCGTTGATCTGGTTGCGCACCACCACCGACACTTCTTGAATCACCGATCGCCGCATCAGCCACAGCATTACCACCCCCACGCTGAGCAGCAGCAGCAGGGTGCCCAGCAGCACAAAGAATAGAGTCGTGGCCCGGCGAAAGGCCAGGTCGGCCTCCGCCTGAATGCGCTCCAGCTGGGCGGCGGTGGCCGGTGCCTGGGCGATCAGGCCAAGTTCCTGGCCAAGCTCCTGGCCAGATGCCTGAGCAGCCGCCTGGGACGGCCCCTCCTGGGCCAGGGCAGGCCGCATTCCCCCACCGCTGAGCAGCATCAGCGCCAGCAGCAACAGCGGGCGAGGAACATCGGCCAAAAATCGCATGGGCTGCCTCATCAAGCGCGTTCGAAGGGAATATGCCTAGGATACCTGATACTTCCGGGGGTTAGGACAGGGTTTAGCCAAAGGCTAGCGATACAGATTCCCCGACGAGGCCATGCTGCGGGAACATTGCGATCGCCCGTGCGCATCACCCACGATGATTGCCCACAGCTAGAACAAGATTTTCCCCGGCACAATTTCCAGATTGCTCCACCGCCAGAGCCTAAAGATCGCTTAGAACCGCTAGTAGCTAATCGCCTCTTCGGTATACTCGCGTGGCTCGATGTGAATCGTTACTCGGGCGGGGCCATAGACCTGCTCAAGCCGATCTTCCACCGCTTCGGTGACCTGGTGGGCGGCGCGAATGTCGGTGGGCTGCACCACCAGGTGCATATCGATAAACACCTGCCGCCCCAGCAGCCCGCGCGACGCAATGCTGTGGCAGTTGACCACGCCCGACACCTGCATCACCTGGGCGTGAATGGCCTCGGGGGCGATCGCCATTTCATCCACCAGCCAGGGCAGGTTCTCGCGCAGCACCTCCCAGCCGCTCTTAAACACCAGCAGCGCTACCGGAAACGCCAGGGCCACATCCAGCCAGGTGAGGCCGTACCACACCCCAATCAGGCCCGCGATCACCACAATCGTCGTCCAAATATCGCTCATGGTGTGGTGGGCATCGGCCACCAAAATTTTGCTGTTCAGCGCCAGCCCCACCCGCCGCTCGTAAAAAGCCACAAACATGTTGATGCCCAGCACCAGCAGCATGATCCACAGGGCCGTAGCGCTCATCGTGACCACGCTGCCCCCAGAGACAATGCGCTCTACTCCACCCTTGAAAATCTCAAAGCAGGCGATGCCTAAAAACGCCGCAATACCCAAAGCCCCCACCGCCTCAAACTTGTGGTGGCCGTAGGGATGATCGCGATCGGGCTGGGGGTCGGCCAGGCGGTTGGTGGCCAGCCCCAGCACATTGTTGGCGCTGTCGGTGACGCTGTGCAGGGCATCAGCCAGCAGGCTGAGCGACCCGGTCATCCAGCCCACCGTGGCTTTGAGGGCCACCACCGCCAGATTGAGAACCAGGGTAATCAGCAGCACCCGCTGCACAGCGCTGCGGTTGTCGGCACTAGAGGTAAGGGGGCGATCAACCATGACAGGTCAAGAGACAGCGTTGACAGCAGAGAAATACCGACATCGGGAACGCCTGAGGCCAGCCCTGGGTCTACCTTACTGCTCCAGTGGGTAATTTTGGCTCCATGGGCCACGAAAAGATGGCTTCGGGCCGCTGAAGTAGTTGGTCCAAGGCGGGCTCTCTGAGGATGTAGGCAACAATTTTGGCTCACTCGAAGTTGCTAAGGCCGACAGTTCTTAAAGATTGTTTGATGATTACGTAAATACACTTAGGCGGGGACCTTCGGAAGCAATAGTGCGCAGCTAGTCTAGAAGAGATTTTACAGAGACCTGGGTTTACCTCGGCCCAAGCAGTCGATTTGTTCAACAGCCCTATAACTAGCCCTTTGCCCGGTCACCCATGAAAAGCTGGCTCGCTACAACCACCTCAACCCTAGGTCTAGCGGCAGCATTGGTGGCTGGGGCCGCAGGTCAGGCCGCAGGCGCACCTAGCCCTGAGCGGGTAACCCTCACCAGCGGCAACTCGGTTTACCAGGCTGATCTGCTGCGCTTTAGCCCAGACCAGTCTTGGCTGGTAGGCGGCGTTGAGACTCTCTTTACCGACCTGTACTTTCTCAATCTGGGCAATCAACCCCAGCAAAACCTGCGCTTAGAAGACCTGCGGCTGGTCGAGGCCAGCCAGCCAGCTAGCAACCAGTTCAGCGCCACCTTCTCCACCTTTGGGGCCAATCTTAATTTTTCTCTAGAGTCAGTGCTGCTGGGGGGTGCCCCAGGCAGCGATCGCGCCCGCCGCCAAGAAACCCTCACCCTGACCAACACCGGCACCGACTGGCTTGACCTCACGCTGTTCAAATATATTGACTTCGATCTCCAGTTTGACAGCCCCTTTGACGACGACAGCGGGTTCTTTGCGGGCAATACCTTCACCCAAACCGACCCCTCCGGGGCCATAGCTACCTTGATCGTCGATCAAGACCCCACGGCGGTGCAACTCGGCTCCTACGGGCCGTTGCTGGCTGAGTTGTATAACCCCCCGGCCACCAATCTGCAAAATAGCCCCGGCCCCCTAGAAAACACCGACATCACCGCCGCCTTTCAGTTTGACCGCCGCCTAGCCCCCGAAGAATCAATAGTGTTTAAATTCGTGCTGGACGTGCAGCGACAGGCCAAAACAAAAGCCGTACCTGAACCAGGCACGGCCTTTGCATTGGGAATGGTGGCGGCGGGGCTGGCGCTACTGCGCCGCCGAGGCTAGCTCTGAGCCAAACCTAGCACTTGTTGAGGTTGATACCGGCTTCTTTGGCCATGGCTTCTAAACCCTTGTGCTGAAGGGTTTTAATGGCTTTGGTCGACAGGCGCAGCTTGACCCAGCGCTTGCCCTGGGGCCACCACACTCGCTTCTCTTGCAGGTTAGCCTCTTGCAGGCGCTTGGTACGACGGTGGGAGTGGGAGATGGAAAAGGCGTTGTTGGCTTTTTTCCCGGTGAGTTGACAATGACGGGCCATGGTTATTCTCCGGCAGTGATAAAACGGCACAATAGCGCAGCTTTTAATTGTAGCAGAGGTGGTTGGGCTGGGCTAGACCCACAGCCCAATCTGGCCCAGGCTCAGCTAACCCAAGAACAAGTTGGGGGCTGCCAAAGGGAAGTGGGGTTTACGGTATACGGTATACGGTTCAAGGACTGCCGTGGACCGTATACCGTAAACCCTTCAGAGCCGGTCTCAATCAGGCTGGTCAAGTACTAGCGGAGAAAGGGCGGGGCGGGGCAGTCGAGGGTGATCACTACTGCCCGCAGCAGGCTGATCTCAGCGGGGGTGACGTCGCTGTCGGCCAGCACTGTGTGGGCGCAGGCGTCGACAATCGCCTGCTTGAGCTTGGGGGCGGCCTGTTCTAGACGGCCCAGACTAGCGGTGATCTCAGCGGCGGTGACTGAGGGCAGCTGGTTGGGGGAGGCCTGCTTTTTGGCCCCCGGCAGCTGCGAAATACCCAGTTTAAAAGCGTAGAGGGCGTCGTCTCGGCGAGTGTGCCCGACCCGCGCCAGCAGGGACAGCAGGGTTAGGGTATCGCCCCAGATGCCGTCTAGCCTGTCGATCACAGCCCCTGGGTTACGGGGCAAGGCATTGGGCAGGCGTTTGCGCAAAATCAGCTGTAGGGTAAAACTCGTCAGCTGCAAGCGCCCCCCGGGCTGACTGAGGGCCTGGGCGGTTTCGAGAAACTGTTGCCCAGCTTCAGGGCCAAGCTGTTTGAGGGCCGGCACCAGCGCCTCCATCAGCAGCAGGTCTTGGCCCGGTTCGAGGGTGCGTACCTGCCGATAAAACTGCCCCACCCGCTGTTTGCTCTCAGAGCCATAGGTGGCAGACAGATAGTCGATCTGCTGGGTTTGTAGGGCGGGTTTGGTGCGCACCAGCAGGGCGAACACAACTTCGGTCGCTGCCAGCGGATCGTGGAGGGCGGTTTTAAGCTCTGCCGGCAGCTGGTCAAGGAGTGATCGCACCTGCTGTAGCTGTTGAATATCGGCAGTGCCCAGGGCGGTCAAAAACTGGTCCGCCGAAGGTGCCTCGACCGCTGTCGAGGCCTGGGCCGATTGAAAGCCCATCGTCAAGGAATCGTCAGCTGCCAGCCGCGACTCAGCGGGAAAGCCGGCGGCTACGGGGGCCTGCCCCAGCCGCCGCAGCCGCTCGCCCAGGGGTGGGTGGGTGGCAAACCAGCCGCCCAGAAAGCTCAGGCTGCCGTTGGCTTCGCCAAAAAACAGGTGGCTGGCGGTTTCGGCCATGGGCGACACCATTGTTGACCCCGCCGACAGCTGGCCAATTTTGCGCAGCGCTCCGGCGATGCCGTCGGGGTTGCGGGTAAACTGCACCGCCGAGGCATCGGCCAAAAACTCTCGCTCTCGCGACACGGCGCTCTTGATCAGCCGTCCCCCCAGCACCCCCAGGTAGCCAATCACCAGCATGGCCATGGCGGCGGCCAGCACGGCTCCCTGGCCCTTATCATCCTTAGAGCTGCGGCCTGAGCGGCCGGGGTAATATCCCCAGCGCAAAATCACTCGGCCGGTAATGTAGATCAGCAGCAGCCCGTGGATCACGCCAATCAGCCTCAGATTGAGGCCCATGTCGCCGTTGAGAATGTGGCTAAACTCGTGGCCGACTACCCCTTGCAGCTCGTCGCGACTGAGCTGCTCAAGACAGCCCCGCGTGACCCCAATCACGGCATCGTCGGCGTTGTGGCCAGCCGCAAAGGCGTTGATGCCCGGCTCATCGTCGAGCAGGTAGAGGGTGGGGATGGGAATGCCGGAGGCCAGTGCCATCTCGCTGACCACGTTGAGCAGCCGCATCTCATCGGGGTCGTCGGTGGCAAGGCTGAGCTGACGCCCGCCCAGCTCTTGGGCAATGCTATGGCCGCCCCGGCTGAGCTGGGCCATTTTGGTCGAGCTGCCCACCACCATCAAGCCCACGGTGCCCGTGGCGACACCAAACAAAATTCCCGGTCGCCACAGCAGCATTGGCCCGGTGCTCTCGGTGGCGAGAACGGCGATCGCCACCCCATAAAACGCCAAAATCATCGCGGCGATCGACAGGCTAAAGGCCACCAGCAGCCTGGTGGTGTTGTGGCGGGCCTGGTCCTGGTATTCAAAAAAATTCATGGCTAGCTAAAGGAAACGCGGGGAACTTGCTTCACCTCAGGGGCGCTTTCTTCGAGCAGCTGGGCGGGGCCAAAGTTAAAGCTGCCAGCAATCACGTTGCCAGGGAACATCTCCCGCTGGGTGTTGTAGAGGGTGACAGCGTCGTTGAAAGCCTGTCGGGCAAAGGCGATGCGGTTTTCAGTAGATTGCAGCTCTTCCATCAGCTGCGCCATATTTTGGTTGGCCTTGAGGTCGGGGTAGGCCTCCGACAGCGCAAAAAATCGCCCCAGGCTGCTGTCGAGCATCCCTTCAGCCGCCGCCAACTGCTGCATAGCCGCCGGGTCACCGGGGGCCTGGGCTGCCTGACGGCTGGCGCTCATGGCCCCATTGCGGGCGTTGATCACCGCCGCTAGGGTCTCCCTTTCGTGGGCCATATAGCCCTTGACGCTCTCCAACAGGTTAGGAATCAGGTCGTAGCGCCGCTGCAGCTGCACGTCAATTTGGGCGTAGGCATTTTGGTAACGATTGCGCTTGGTCACCAGGGTGTTGTAAACGTTGACGACAAATACCACCGCAATCAGCAGCACCGCAATCAGCAGTATCAGTATCCCCACCATTGCCATTGATAAAATCCTCAAAAACGGCATCGTACCGCTAGCGTGCCCAGGTGACCGGGGCGCGATTCAAGGTTTACAAAAAATTGTTCTGGGAATGACGGGTTTCGGGTTTCGGGTATCAGGTTTCGGGTATCAGGTTTTGGGTATCGGGTCTTGGGTTCTGGGTTTGCCGTACACCGAGATCGAGGCTTAGATTCACGGTTTATGGTTTTGCCTGACACCCAACACCCAATACCTAATACCTAACACCCAACACCCCAAACTCCCTTAAAGCGCTAACTCCCCGTACGCCCCAGTGGCTCGGTCGGCGGAAAGGGCATGGGGCGATACCACTGGGGCCGGGTGGGCTGGGGCAGCGGGGTTTGCACCAGCTGCTGTTTGACCTGGTTGAGGTCTTGGTTTAGCTCACGAATGCGGCGAGACAGCAGGCGAATGACGTTGACGGCAATGCCCGGCGTTTCGTCGATCGCATCGTAGAGCTGCTGCTGGGTCAGCACTAGGCAGGCGCAGGTCTCTAGGGTGGTCACCGAGGCGGAGCGGGGTTCAGCATCAAACACCGACATCTCGCCGAAGCAGTCGTCGGTTTTGAGCTGGGCCACCTCCTGCCCGCCAATGTGTACGCTCACCCGCCCCGACACCATGATGTACATGGAGCGCCCTTCCTGGCCTTCGGTGATGATGGTGTAGCTGCTTTCGTAAAACACCTCATCCATTACCGAGGCCAGCCGCACCAAAAAGTCGTCCCTTAGCTCTCTAAAGATGGGCACGTTGCGGACAAAGAGAAGTCGTTCGACGCTGTTGAGCATACGGGCTGTTTAACACATGGCAGATGGCAGAAACCCTAGGCCAGCAATGCTGGCTGACACCATATTATGTGTCCTAGCGGGGCTGGCTTGGCTCCAAATTATAGATGCTGATCAGCTGTTTGACCTGGGCTAACACCAGGCGGTCAGCGTCTTGCTCCATCAGGGGCAGCAGTTCTCTGAGGGCGCGGGGAGAGGCCACCGCCAGGTAGCCCAGCACCGCCTCGCGCACAAAGCCTGTGGGGTGCTGCAAGAGGGCGATGGTGTGCTCGGCGGTGAGGTTCCAGCGCTCTACCCGCGCCAGGTGAAAGCTGCAGGCGATCGCCCAGTCTGACAGAAAGTTGCGCAGGTCGAGCAGCTGCCGCAGGCGATCGCGCGGCGGCTGCGGTTCGTAGGAAACCAGGGGCGTAGCGATCGCCAGGCGCTTGAGCTTTTCGGCATCGGGGCGGCGATCGAGCAAGATCAAAATTGATCGCTTGTTGGCCACGTCTACCACAGTATCGAGAATCTCAATCCCCCTGGCCCAGCGGGCGGCCGACCCGCCCAGGCTGACCTGGGCCGCCTGAATGGCGGTGGCGGGCGACACAAACCGCAGCAGCATAAACAGCCGCTCGGTGGCGTCGGCCTGGAGGCCGTCGAGGGCCTCGCGCAGCAGGTCGGCTTCGGTGCCCGCCACCCGATTTGGAGCTAGATCGACCTTGGCAGCTAGAATTTGCCCCGCAAAGGCTAGCTCGGTGTTGAGCAACGCCTCGATGCCGCTGCGGCCCAGCATGCTGTCTAGGGCAGCGTCGATTAGGGTTGACCGTTTTACCCCCACCTCTTGGTAGAGGCTGAGCAAAATTCGCAGAATGTGGCGGCGGGTGCTGCCCCAGGTGGTGATCAGGTTTTGAATCAAAAACTCCAGGGCAGGTAAGGTGCCAATGTTGCCGATCACCTGCCAGGCCTGGTTGCGCAGGTGATCGGGGCGATAGCTGTCGAGGGCCAAGTCTTGGAGCATGGGCAGAGCCTCGTTGCCCAGGCGGGTGAGGGCGGTGACGGCGGCCTCGCGGGTCGATTTATATTGCAGCGCCTTGAGCAGGGAGGGGTAATACTTAGCGTACTGGGTGGCGGCGATCGCATCCAGCAGCGCCCGCCGCACCCGCAGGGAAGGATCTTGCAGCAGATCGTCAATATGGATACTGAGCGACTCCATATAGTCGGCTTCGCCCAGGGCGCGGCAGCCCATCACCCGCTCCCGCTCTTCGTCATGCAGCAGCATTTTGCGCAGGGTGGCGATCGCCTCAACCCGATCTTGGCTGATGCCGCGCCGCAGCATCAGCGATGCCGCCGTGCCCCGCACCACCGCATCGACCTCAGGCTGAAGGTAGGGGCGCAGGTCGTTGATGTCAAAGCTCTCCTGGGTGAGCCACACGTAGCGCAGGGCCAGGGCCAAAATCTCAGGGGGTTGATTGGGCACCTCTAGCAGCGCCTGCACCTGGTCAATGTAGGCCGGGTTGGGGTGCTCTAGCATGGCCTCTAGGCTCTGGCGCTGGAGGCCAAGAGACAGATCGGCCAGGCGAGGGGCCAAAACTTCACCCACGTTTTTGGGGTCAATGTGGCTGAGCAGCTCAATGCACGATCGCTTGTTGGCCTCTAGCCCCGGCTTCTCGATCTCTTCGATAAAGGCCCGCTTGAGCGCCCGCAGGTTGGCGTCTGAGAAGGTCAGCAGGCCGCGCTCGGCCCCCTGCACCAGCAGGTTGAGGTAGCGCGATCGCAGCAGCAGCATAATGCCAAACCACACCAGCGCCGCGGCGATCGTGCCCACCAAAAACAACCGTCCCTGGACCAGCACATCGGTGATCCCCAGGCGTCTGCACAGGGCCAGGGTGAGCAAAATTGCCACCCCCGTACCGCCCATGGACAGCGGTTCGGCAATACCCCCCACCCACGACTGCACCGTGCTGCGCACCTGGTCAGAGATGGGCTGAAACAAAATTGGCCGAGTCGTGGCCACCAGGGTGTAGCGCAGCCACTCGTCAAAAAACTTCAGCACCACCACCCCCACAAACAGCGCCGGGGCACCCATCCAGCCCGGATAGCTGATCGCCAGAGTCGCCAGGCCCATGGCAAAAATCACCGTAGGCAGCACCAGGGCCACCCTAAACACCCCCTCCCGCTCAATCAGTCGGCTAGAGGTGAACCACTGGGTAAACAGCTCGATCAGCCCCAGCACGCCGCTAAAAAAGCCCAAAAAAGCGGCAATGGTTTCTACCTCCAGGCCCCCCTCCAGCTGGCTGAGAAACTGAAACTCAATGGAAAACGCCAGCATTTGCGCCAGCACAAAAAACGAAAACAGCAGCACCACGTACTGTCGAATCGGCCCCTGAAGCTGCTGGCGCGATTTAAAGCTCTCCACCGCCTCGGCATCTTCGGCCTGGCGCATGGGCGAATCGGGAAAGGCATGCTCGTAGTTGCGGCTGAGGTGCAGCAAAATACCCGCCCCCACCACCATCACCACAAAGGAGAGCAGCAGCACGTTTTGCAGCCCGATCAGCCGCATCAGCAGATACACCGAGAAGCCGCTGATCACATCGGCCACCAGGTTGCCACTGCTGATAATCGGAAACGCCCGCTTAATTTCGCGAATGTTAAACAGCTGGTTGGCCGTCACCGACAGGTTGAGGTCGTTCAACCCGTAGATCGCTTCAATCCATAGCCGCATGGAAAACACCATCGGGGCCGCCAGCAGAGGCACCGACAGCCCCCAGTAGAAGACCAAGATCGGCAGGGCCATCAGCAGCGCGATGATCACAATCACCCGGCGCAGTGGAAACAGCCGCTGGAGCCAGGAGTAGACCACGCTCAGCCCCAGCCCCACCGCGGCACTAAAGATATAGATCCACGGCAGGCTGGCCGCCCCGTATTCGCCCAAAAATAGCGCCGCCGAGCTCACCTCTAGCCACAAAATCCCCATGGAAGTGGCGGTGTAGAACGCGAACATGAGCAGGGTACGATCTTCATCCCCAGGACGCAGATTGATTAAGTCGAGAAACCGCCCCCGCAGGGACTGAATTTCTTGAGTTGGGCCAGATAAACTCATGCCAGATGCAGTGACGGTGCGCTTAGTGCCTCAAGGATACCCAATTCGGTGGATGTGGGCGTGGAGGGAGTGGGGGAGTGGGTAGGGTAGGTAAGTGGGTGAGTCGGTGGGGGTGAGTGGATGAGGACGTAGGAGGCTTTAATTATTTGTAGGATGCGTTTCGCGCCAGCGTAACGCATCAGCCTAGGCTGCTTGGGGGAGGTAGGGAATGGGGTGGGGCTGGATAACCTAAGAAGTGAGGGGTAGTAAAGAGCAGTTTTAAGGTGGGGCTTTTCAAGATATTATTGGGGTTTGCCATACTAGGTTCAGCTCAAGATCTGTCGTTTTCCCAGGCAGAACTCCAAGGCAGAACTTAGAACAGGTTTAGCTTAGCTGCGGTCGGCTTTGGTGCTGGCTCTATGCTCAAATATTCCCAGGCTCCAATCAGGCTCCAATGACTAACTCTTCTTCTACGCTCCCCGGTTCGGCTACGGCTCCTCAGCAGGCTCCTCAGCAGGCGATGAAACACACCCTCTCTGTCATGGTTGAAGACGAGGCCGGGGTGCTGAGCCGCATTGCCGGTCTGTTTGCCCGACGGGGGTTCAATATTGAGAGCCTGGCGGTAGGGCCAGCGGAGACCTCGGGCATTTCTCGCATCACCATGGTAGTGCCGGGCGATGACGCGGTGATTGAGCAGCTGACGAAGCAGCTCTACAAGCTGATCAACGTGATCAAGGTCAACGACATTACCGATACGCCCTGTGTCGAGCGCGAGCTGATGCTGCTTAAGGTCAACGCCACCAGCACCAGTCGTTCTGAAATTATTGAATTTGCCCAAATTTTTCGGGCGCGGGTGGTGGATGTGTCGGAGGATTCTCTCACCCTGGAGGTGGTGGGCGACCCCGGCAAAATGGTGGCCATTGTGCAGGTGCTAAATCGGTTTGGCATCCGCGAGATTGCCCGCACTGGCAAAATTGCCCTGCCTCGGGAGTCGGGGGTCAACACCGAATACCTCAAGTCTCTCGAACGCAAGTTTCAGTGAGTCTAGGTTTGAATTCTAGGCTTGAAGTCTGGGTGTGATGGTGGCAACCTTGACGGATCAAACGCCAGATATTTCAGGCATTCTGGGCTGCTAACCGTCAACTCTGCTGGTTCCCCCAGTTCGCTAACTGAGTCCTAATTCGCAAACTGAGTTTTCTATGTCTGCTCAAACCACAATTCCGGTCGTAGTCAACGGGGCCTACGGCAAAATGGGCCGCGAAGTAATCAAGACCGTTGACCAGGCCGAAGATATGATCCTGGTGGGAGCAGTGGGCAAAAACCCGGAGCTGCTGGGCCAGGATATTGGCGAAGTGATTGGCTACAAGCCTCTAGAAGTGCCGATCATGACCGATCTGGAGGCGACCCTGGTGGCGGCCCAGAGCGAGGGGCTGGCGGTGATGGTGGATCTCACCCATCCCGACAGCGTGTATGAGTCGGTGCGGGCGGCGATCGCCTACGGTGTGCGCCCGGTGGTGGGCACCACGGGCCTGAGCAACCAACAGATTCGCGACCTGGCGGAGTTTGCCGACAAGGCCAGCATTGGCTGTCTGATCGTGCCCAACTTTTCCATTGGGGTGGTGCTGATGCAGCAGGCAGCCCAGCAGGCGGCTCAGTATTTTGACCATGTGGAGATTATTGAGCTGCATCACAACCAAAAGGCCGACGCCCCCAGCGGCACCGCGGTGCAGACTGCCCAAATGCTGGCAGAGTCTCAAAAGACCTTCAACGCTCCCCTGGTGAAGGAGACTGAAACCATCGCTGGGGCCAGGGGCGGGGCCACCGCCGAGGGCATCAACATCCACAGCGTGCGGCTGCCGGGGCTGATTGCCCACCAGGAAGTCTTATTTGGTTCGCCGGGGCAGCTTTACACCCTGCGCCACGACACCAGCGATCGCGCCAGCTTTATGCCTGGCGTGCTGCTCTGTATTCGCCGGGTGATGGCGCTAAAATCGCTGATCTATGGCTTAGATAAGGTGCTGTAGGGGCTGGGGGCTAGAGGTTCTGTAGCTTTTTCTGCTGGCGGGCCAGGCGGCGCGCTCTCGTACCGCGAATCAGCGGCAGCCCGATTAAGTAGCTGGCCACCCCGGCCAATGCACCCACTGCGGTGCTGCCCAGCATCAGCCTTGCCGAAACTTCGGTGCCCATGTCCATCCAGCTGTTCAGGGTGTCGAGGTTTTGAAAGGTCTGGGTAGGCCCGCCGCCGAGAAGCCAGTGGCCCACCTGGTAGTTGAAGGCAAAAATGGGCACGTAGGTGAAGGGGTTGCTGATCCAGGTGGCGGCGGCGGCCATCAGCCGGTTGCCTCGCAGCACCGTGGCTACCCCAATGCCCAGGATGGTTTGAAAGCCAAACAGGGGAAAGCAGCCCGAAAATATCCCCGATGCCATACCTCGGGCCAGCTGCTCAGGGCTGCCCTGGAGCCGCAAAAAACGCAGGTACACGTAGCGGAGCTGTCGCCGCCACTGAGGCCGGGACATTTTGCGCATTGAAGACGGTGGGCTAGAGGGCAATTCGACAATGGTCATAGATGAGGTTACACCAGAAGTTAAACGCCCCTGTAAACCAAGGGTAGAGAGCAGCGGCAGCCATCGGCGCTGTCGATTCAGAGGTTTTCTTCCCAGAGTTGTCTTCCCAGAACTGTCTCCCCGGGCTTGGTAGACTATCCAATGGAGACCAATGGAGACGCTAGAGCTATGCGGCGGTAAAACCTTAAAGGCGCGTAGAGATTCTTTTTTATTCTACCCAGTAGATTGTGGGTTTATCAGGGGTTTATTTGACCGGCCCCAGGCTTCAACATCACTTCACCATGCAGGCTAGAGGCTATGGACGGCGCGGCCGCTCAGAAAACGACGATATCCTCCGTTGCCCAGGGAGCACCCTCCCAGGGGGAAACGATTGTGGCCATTGCCACGGCCATTGCCCCCCAGCAGGGCAGCGTCGGCATTGTGAGGCTGTCGGGGGCCGAGGCGGTGGCGATCGCCCGCACGCTTTTCTATGTGCCCGGCCAACAGCCCTGGGAGAGCCACCGCATTCTCTACGGCCAGGTGCGCGATCCCCAAACTGGGCGGTCCGTGGATGAAGCCCTGCTATTGCTGATGCTGGCCCCCCGCTCCTATACCCGCGAAGACGTGGTGGAGTTTCACTGCCACGGCGGGCTGATGGCGGTACAGCAGGTGCTGGGGCTCTGCGTCGGCCAGGGGGCGCGGCTGGCGGAACCGGGGGAGTTTACCCTGCGGGCCTTTTTGAACGGGCGGCTCGATCTGACCCAGGCGGAGGGGGTGGCCGATCTGGTGGCGGCTCAGTCGTCGCTGGCGGCGAGAACGGCTCTGGCGGGGGTGCAGGGCAAACTGACGACCCCGATTCGCCAGCTGCGCTCCACCTGCCTCGACGTGCTGGCGGAGGTCGAGGCCCGGATTGACTTTGAGGACGACCTGCCGCCTCTGGATGAACCGGCGGTGCGGGGGCAGATCGCGGCGGTGCTGGCGGCGGTGGAAGGCATTTTGGCCACCGCCGAGTCGGGCGAGCTGCTGCGCACGGGGCTGAAGGTGGCGATTGTGGGCCGCCCCAACGTGGGCAAGTCGAGCCTGCTCAACGCCTGGAGCTGCTGTGATCGCGCCATTGTCACCGCCCTGCCCGGCACCACCCGCGACGTGGTGGAGTCGCAGCTGGTGGTGGGCGGCATTCCCATTCAGGTGCTCGATACGGCGGGCATTCGCGAGGCCAGCGACCCGGTCGAGCAGCTGGGGATCGCGCGATCGCGCCGGGTGGCACAGGGCGCCGACCTGGTACTGCTCACCATCGATGCCGCCGCCGGTTGGACTGACGACGATGCAGAGCTCTACAAGTCGGTGCAGGGGGCGCAGGGGGAAAGCGATCGCCCGCTGATTTTGGTGGTCAATAAAGTTGACCTAGTGGCGGCCAACGCCCTGGCTGCGCTGGTGCTGCCCCAGCTACCCACCGTTCACACCGCCGCCGCCCAGCAGCGGGGCATCGATGACCTGGAGCAGGCCATTCTCAGCGCCATCCACGCCGACAAACTCACCCCCGGCAATTTGGAGTTCACCGTCAACCAGCGCCAGGCGGCGGCCCTAACCCAGGCCAGCAAGGCCTTACACCAGGTGCAGCAGACCATTGAGCACCAGCTGCCGCTGGATTTTTGGACGATTGATCTGAGGATTGCGATCGCTGCCCTGGGCAGCATCACGGGCGACGAGATCACCGAGTCAATGCTCGACGAAATCTTCAGTCGTTTCTGCATCGGCAAGTAATACAAAATTCGAATCGTATAATCCTGATACCAAACAGGCGGCTTGCGTAGGGGCAAACGGTGTTTGCCCAGCCCAACCTGGGCTAGAGCATCGGTACAGTATGGCTAAAAACCCGGTTTCTTCATCGCTGATTAACGGCAGGATTTGCGTTCTAGCCCAGAAACCGGGTTTCTGTACCGGCGTTTTAGCCAAGGCGAGATTCAGTGTA
>DAIPYU010000072.1:0-23818 GCA_036782635.1 Nodosilinea sp. CTOTU7353 | reverse complement strand
CTCAGCGAAGGACAATGCAAAACCCCTTCCCCGGCATGAACCCCTACCTTGAACAGCCTGGCCTCTGGCCCCAGGTGCACAACCGCTTGATTGTTGCCCTGGCCGATGTCATCACCCCCCAAGTCGCCCCCAAATACCGGGTTTCCATCGAAGAGCGGGTCTACACCACAACCGATCCGCTGCCCCTGGTGGGCATTGCCGACGTCGCCCTAGCCCAGCGGGGCGACTTGCCCACCCGTTCAGAAGCCACAGCCCAACTAACGGCCCCTCGCCGAGTGCAGGTACCCCTGCCGGTGGAGATGACCGAACGCTTTTTAGAAGTGCGGCTGGTGCAAACCGATGTGCTGGTTTGCGTGATCGAAGTCTTATCACCCACCAACAAGCGTATGGGGGAAGGCCGCATTGCCTACGAAACCAAACGCCAGAAAATTTTGGCTTCTGCGACTCATCTTGTCGAAATTGATCTGCTGCGGGGTGGTGCTCCTCTGCCACTGGGCGACCCAACTCGAAAAACTTACAGCATTTTGGTCAGCCGCAGTGGCGATCGCCCCAATGCCGAGCTGTACGAGTTTGACCTACCTGAGCCGATTCCCTGCTTCCCGGTGCCGCTGCAAGCCAACGATCTAGAGCCGGTGATTAACTTGCAGCAGGTGGTCAATGAGCTGTATGCCCGCGCCCGGCTTGACCTGGCGATCGACTACTCGCGATCGCTCTCACCTAACTTATCCGAGGCAGAAACCGCCTGGGTCGAGGGCATTTTGTCTGCTTAATACCCTCTGACCAAGGGGTCGGGTGCCTGCCAGGTTAGAAGCACAGCCTCTAGAACCCAGTCAGGCACCCGACTCCTGATCGCGAGACCCCTTATGCCCAGCCAGCGCGATCGGTGATCCGCAGGGCCTCGGGGTTGTTGCGGCCAAACACAGAGGCATTCAGGGTATCGGCTTTAAACTCGCCAAAGCCCGCCACTACAGAGTCAATCGCCACGCCCTCTACCACGGGGTACTCATTATTGCTCTCAGCAAAAATGCGCTGGGCCTCGGGGCTCGCCAGGTACTCTAGAAACTGGACGGCGGCGGCGGCGTTGGGGGCCGTTTTGAGCACCCCGGCCCCGCTGATGTTGACGTGGGTACCGCGATCATCCTGGTTGGGGAAGAACACCCCTATGGCCTCAGCGACGGCCTGATCTTCGGCCTTGTCAGACTTGATCAGGCGAGCCAGGTAGTAGGTATTGGAGATAGCGATATCGCCCAGGCCAGCGGCGACGGCCCGGATTTGGTCGGTGTCGCCCCCCTGGGGATCGCGGGCAAAGTTGGCCACCAGGCCCCGAGCCCAGTCCTCAGTCTGATCGGCCCCGTGGACGGCAATCATGGAGCCCACCAGCGACTGGCTATAAACGTTGGTGGAACTGCGGGTCAAAATTCGGCCGCGCCACTTAGCGTCCACCAGGTCTTCGTAGGTAGAGAGTTCGGTGGGGTCAACGGTAGTGTTGTTGTACATGAGCACCCGCGCCCGCTGGGTGAGGCCAAACCACAGCCCGTCGGGATGGCGTAGATTTTCAGGGATGGCGGCACTCAGGGCAGCGGAGGTCACCGGTTGGAAGATCCCTTCCTGCTCGGCCCGCCACAGACGACCGGCATCCACGGTCATGAGGACATCGGCGGGGCTGTTTTGTCCCTCGCTCTTGATCCGCTCAATCAGTTGGTCGGCTTCGGCCTCAACTACGTTGACGCGAATGCCCGTGGCGGCGCGAAACCCTTCGTACAGCTGGTCGTCGGTGTCGTAGTGGCGGGACGAATACAGGTTGACGACTGGACGCCGCCCAAAGCCAAACTGGGCGTTAGCAGGGCGCTGGCGCAATTGGCCTAGGGCGACAGCGGTGGCGGCAGCACCCGCCCCTAAAAATGTGCGTCGTTTTAATGTCATTGGGTGTTACCTCAAAAGTTTTGAGCCCACTGGGCAAACCCAGGGCTAAATGAAATCAGCTTGTATTCTACCCCCTTATTGACATTTTCTCTTGATAAAGATGCCAATAGCTTTAATCATGGGACCAGGGAGACAGGGGCAGGGCTCAAACTTTCTAGCACACATCTAGCTGGAAAGGACTCTAGGGAAAGAGCTTGAGCCTATGGGGCATTGGCTTTAGAATAATGTCAATGAATAATTAGTCCTGTTAGGGGCCGACCAGCTGCGATCGCAAATTTTCGACAATGATTCCTAGACTAGCCCCCTCTTTCTTTCCCCTTCGTCGCCTGCTGTCGCCCCGGCGAAAAGCAGCGCGATCCTGGTTGGGGGTGCTGTGTGTCGCGGCATCCCTAGGGGCTCACGGGGTGCTGCTGGCCCTGATGATGCCTGGTCAAGAGTCAGATCTTCAGCCTCCAGAGCCCCCGGCGGAGACTTTGCCTCCGCCCAACGATGTTGCCGTAACGGTGCTGCCTCGGCCAGAGGATGTGGCACCGCCGCCCGAGGCTGCGATCGCACCCACTACTGCTGTTGCCCCACCGGCCCCCCCAGCCCCGGTGGCTCCTGCCGCTGCTCCGCCCGAGGTAGTGACCCCGCCTGAGGTAGTGGCTCCGCCCAATTCCCCCGCTGCCCCTGCGCCCCCTGCGCCACCTCCCCCTGCTACGGTTCTAGAGCCCGATCCCCCGGCCCCCTTCGCTGATTTTCCTCACCTCGATGGAGCCCAGGCTACCTGCCCAGGGTTAGCTACCTGCTGGCGCAGCCCGGTGAGTAGCAGCTGGCGCACCGCCGCCAACGACCTGCAAGATCGCCTAGAGGCTCAGGGCTACCGGCTCAGCAATGTCACGGGTGAAGTCTTGGCCATTGACTCAGGGGTGACGGTCTATGCCGTCAGCAAGGCGGGTGAACCAGACTATTTTTTGAACCTGATTTCAGTGAGCGATGGTGTGCTGTACACCATGACCCCAGAACCTATGACGACGGAGCAGGTGCTAACGTTGCAGCGATCGTGATGCAGACCTGGCCGCTTCAGGCCCGCCTACACAGCGTTTCTCCCCGTACTCTCCACGCTGTGCTGGTAGGGGCAAAGA
Organism: Nodosilinea sp. CTOTU7353; assembly: GCA_036782635.1. Lineage (GTDB taxonomy): Bacteria > Cyanobacteriota > Cyanobacteriia > Phormidesmidales > Phormidesmidaceae > Nodosilinea. The sequence goes on along the minus strand of DAIPYU010000072.1, from coordinate 20,771 downwards.
GGGCACCGCTGATCCACTCGATTTGGGAGAACTGGTGTATCGTGGTCGATGAAACTATGGCCTAGAGCATCGGTACAGTATGGCTAAAAACCCGGTTTCTTCATCGCTGACTAACGGCAGGGCTTGCGTTCTAGCCAAGAAACCGGGTTTCTGTACCGGCGTTCTAGGGGCCTGGTTCAGTTAATGTGTTGAGGATTGGCGGTGCACTCTACTATTTCGCCTTTACTAGCCCTGCCCTTTGGGTTGTTTTCGACCATTTTGGGCACCGGAGAACTGCGCCCCCTGCAACCCTCTGGGTTTAACGCCGCCGCCCTGCAAGTGCAGTGGCAGTCGCCGTGGGTGGCAGGGCTGAGCCGCGACCCGGTGGTGGATGCGATCGTGGCCGACTATGTGGAGGGGCTGCGGCGGCAGGGGTGGTCGGTGCCCGACCAGGGCGTATGGATTCAGGTGGGTCAGAGCGTGATCACTGAGCACCAGGGCCAGGTGCTGATGCCCGCCGCGTCGCTGACCAAGCTGGCGACGACCCTGGCCGCCCTCGAAACCTGGCCCCTCGACCACCGCTTTGAAACTCGGGTGGGGGTCCACGGCACCGTGAAAGACGGTGTTCTCAACGGCGATCTGATCATTCAGGGCAGCGGCGACCCGCTGTTTGTCTGGGAAGAGGGCATTGTGCTGGCCAACCGCCTGCAAGAACTGGGCATTCAGCGGGTGACGGGGGCTGTGCTGGTAAATGGTGCATTCACCATGAACTTTGCCGAAGATCTGTCTAGCTCATTGACTGACCTCAAGCAGGTAATGGCGGCCAGCAGCTGGCCCAGGGCAGCCCGTCAGGCCTATGCCAACTTGCCCTCGGATACTCCCCAGCCCAATTTGCAAATCGACGGCGGTGCCCGCTGGGTGCCCGCCGCCGAGCTAGACACTATGGCGGTGAGCTGGGTGGTGCGGCACCAGTCGCTGCCGCTGGTGGCCATTCTCAAAGCGATGAATATCTACAGCAACAATGTGATGTCGGAGCTGGTGGCCGATCTGGCGGGCGGGTCGGGGCAGGTGATGGCCTTGGCCGCCGCCGCCGCCGCTCTGCCTCCTGGGGAAATCAGCCTGGTGAATGGGTCGGGCCTGGGCACCGACAACCAGATGTCAGCCCGGGCGGCGGTGGCCATGACCGTGGCGATTCAGAGGCAGCTGAGCGGGGCAGGCTACTCGGTGGCCGATGTGCTGCCGGTGGCGGGAGAAGACGCGGGCACGCTGATGGGTCGCCGGCTGCCAGCGATGGCGGCGGTGAAGACTGGCACCCTGGCGGAGGTCAGCACCCTGGCGGGGATGGTGCCCACCGCCGAGCGGGGGCCGGTGTGGTTTGCGATTATCAATAAAGGCTGGGCGCTGCCTGACCTGCGGGTGCAGCAGGATCAGCTGTTGCAGGCGATTCAGGCCCACTGGGGGGTGGCCGATGCCCCCGCCGACCTGAGAACCAAGGTGGTGATGCAGACGGGACCGTTTCGCTACGGCGACCCCAGCCGCAATCAGGTTGCCCAGGAGGTAACGTCGGAGTAGGGCGGCTCGGCATAGTGCTGGTGGAGCACTTTGGCGATCGCACCGGCTCCCCCCGGCTGCCCCATGCGGCGACGGCCATTTTCGGCGATGCGCTGGAGGCGGGGGCCATCGGCTAAACAGTCTCGCAGCGCCGCCCCCGCCTCGTCGGGCTGGCTGAGCAACATCACCGATGGCCCCAGCAGCCGCAGCTGTGCTTCGGCAAAGGCGTAGGTAAACTGCGGCCCTGGGCCAGGGAAGGTGACCACGGGCTTACCCAGGCCGACTGCTTGTTCTGTCGCGGTACCAGCGGTGGCCAGGGCGGCGTCGGCCAGGTGCAGGCATTCGGCAAAGGCGTCGGTGGTGAGCACGAGTACCCCACTGTTGCCCTGACTTCCCTGGCGCTGAAAGGTAGGGTAATCGCCCAAGACGGGCTGCCAGCCCGCGTCGAGCAAGACATCTTTAAACGCAGCTAGGTTGAGGGAGGGCGTCAGGGCGGCCAGCAGGCGCACCTGGCGATCGCCGAAGGTCTCCATCACCGATGCGATCGCACCCACCATGCGCTGCCAGTTGTCAAAGGCCTCGGGGGCGCGGGAACCGGGCAGCAGGGCCAGGGTGAGCAGCGCTGGGGCCAGGTCAAAGGTGGCGGTGAGGCGGGCCAGCTTGTCAGTGCTGGTCTCCAGGTCATCCATCATTGGGTTGCCGGGGTAAAGGGCGGGCACCCCCTTCTTTTGCAGAATGTCGGCGGTGAGCTGGTCGCGAGCAAAGACTCCCCGACAGCGGGGGCGCGCCATTAGCCAGCGCTCCCAGGGCACATAGACCGAGCCTGACCAACCGTCGGTGGGGGGGCGACCGGGCAGCCGCCCTCGCTCATCGCGCAGGGAGTATTCTGACTTGGCGGTGCCCACGAAGCTGTAGTCGGCCCCACTCTGCCAGGCGATCGCCAGGGGCACCACATCGCCCACCGCCAAGATTTTGCCGCCGCTCTTGGCCCACTGGCGGGCGGTTTTAAGCTGGGCCAGGGTGAGGCCCACCAGGCCGCCCTGCACATCGCGCCACAGCTGAGAACGATCCATATAGATAAAGCCGCCGGAGGGCATCGCCTGGGTCGGGCCGTGGATGGCAATGCCCGCCTTCTCAAAGGCTCTGCCTTCGCCCACGATGGGCAGGGCGGCGAGGCTGGGCGAGCCGGGCAGCTGGCGCAGCTGTTTGAGAATGCGGACCGCGATGCCGTCTTCGCCGTGGCCGTTGCTGATGCAGAGTAACTTCATCGGGGGAACTCGATACCATCCCCAACCCTAGCAGAATGGGTAGGGGGATAGGTTACTTTGGACGAGGGCGAGCTTTGCGAATCGGCTTGGGCACTGCAGAGCCAAGGGCTTGGGCAATGTGGCGCTGAATCGTCTCTGGATCGTAGGCGGATTGCACGGGAAAGCGAATTAAGGGCAGCCCGGCGCTGGCAACGGCCTGGTTGAGAAAATCGTCCCGCTTGACTCGGTCAACTCTCTGGTGGCTGCTGTCGTCGAGTTCAACGGTGGCTCAGACTTTGAGGCTAGCGCTGTCACAGACACCAATGCCCCGGCCACCGCCACCGCACAGATTAGCAACAGAAAGATCAGCAACGACAATTGAGTTGACCTTCAACGAACATTACAGCCAAGATGCCCAAGCTCATGGCTAAACGGTCTGGTTAGTTAACTATTGCTAGAACCAATTATTGCTAGAACAGAAACCCTCTCCATCTCTCTTCATAAAGCATTTATTCAAGGGCGAGGTCATGGCACAGTTGGCTCATGTGGTCATGCAGCGTCGCTGTGGCTCGGTGAGAGGCCCGGCGGTAGCTTCGCTGGGCCTCTTGGTCGCGCCCCAGCTGCTGTAGCGCGACCCCACGAAACAGCCAAGCCTGGACGTGGTTGGGTTCTAGCCACAGGGCGCAGTTGCAGTGGGTCAGCGCCGCCTGGGGATGGTGCAGGGCGATCAAGATGATGGCTTTCTGAACCCAGAGGCGGGGTTCGTCAAGATTGGCCAGGGCCTGAGCCTGCTCTAGGCTGTGGAGGGCCGCTTCGTAGCGGTTGAGGGCGGCTAGGGCCTCTGCCCGACCGTACCAACTCTCTACATCATGGCTCTGGCAGGCCAGAGCCTGTTCAAACTGGGCGAGGGCGGCTTCAAACCGCCCGGCGTTGAGCAAAATTTTGCCAATCTCACAGAGCCGAATAGCCTCGGTCTGAGGATCGAAACTCGGCTTAGCTACCCTGGCTTTGGGCCTGGTCCTAGGGCGATCATCAACGGGTGCAGTCGGTCTATCTCGGAGGAGCATTTCCATGGGTATTCACCGGTAAGACATCCGTCAGTTTGGCCCCATCGATGCAGGTGCCCTTAGGCCGCCTTAGCCGCCACTATTCTCGGGTCAGCAGAGACCAAACTGATTTGAAACAAAGCTTAATTAGGGGTTGTGCCAGCGTTGTGTCATTAGCATTGCAGCTGTGTTGCACTAGGTCTAGCAGTGGAACTTTGTCTGGGTAAAGACGACTGATCCTCAGCTGGGGCTTTGTTCTCTAGCTAGGTTCTATACAGAAGTGTTGTTAGGAGTGAACCGATGCCTCTAGAAACGTCCTCCAGGCGCTATCAGCTGGATATTCCCCACGGAATTTGGCCAGATTTTTTTGCCCAATTTACCGAAGACAACCGGGGGCGATTGATGGCGCTGAAACAGCTGAGCAGTCAGCGAGGAGAAGTGGCCCTGCTGCACCCCACACCCCTTGATGCCGTCGTCTATGATCGACTCCACCATCGCAGCGAGCTGATCGTTACGGTCAATGATCCCCAGCGCGGCGAATCCGCCTACGGCCACCGCATAATCGATCCTCAATTCGTGAGCATCATTACCGATGACGATGGCGTCACTCAGTCTTGTACGGTTATCGATGGCAGCCGCACTCAGACTATGATTAGCTTCCAGCCATCTGACATCTTCTTACCCTCCCCCATTCCCTACGCTGCTACCCATGACCGATTCCAACAGTCATCCCTCTACTCCCCAGCCCCCCGCGCCTAGAGTTAAGGGAGTTTTGCGCGAAATGGCTGAAACCATTGGCCTCAGCCTGGTGCTGGCCTTTGGCATTCGCACCTTTGTGGCTGAGGCCCGCTACATTCCCTCGGGGTCGATGCTGCCTACCCTCGAAATCAACGATCGCCTGATCATTGACAAACTCAGCTACGGTTTTGGCGATCCCCAGCGGGGCGACATTGTGGTGTTTCAGCCGCCAGAGTCGCTGGAGCAAGACGGAGCCTTTATCAAACGACTGATCGGGCTACCCGGCGATGTGATCGAAGTCAAAGACGGCCAGCTCTACGTCAACGGAGAGCCGCAGCTAGAATCTTACATTGCCGCTAAACCTGACTACCAATATGGGCCGGTGACCGTACCTGCCGATGCCTACCTGGTTTTGGGCGACAACCGCAACAAGAGTTTTGATTCCCACTTTTGGGGCTTTTTGCCTGCCGATCATTTGATTGGTCGGGCCGTATTTCGGTTTTGGCCGGTGGATCGCGTCGGCTTGATCGACTGAGAAAATTTCCAGAAAAGAAGATAAACGATTCCAGAAGCGCCTATAGGCTAGGGACTCCGGCCACAACCACCAGGGAGTAAACTCCCTGGCTCATCGCAAAAGTCTGCTAAAGCAGACTGGGGAACTCGGCTGCCAATCCTCTTCAGAGGATTTCGGCTTTGAGCCTTGGACTTTTAGTCCGAGACTTAGCGGCCAATCCGAAGGATCGCCCCCTAAATCTGTCCTATATTGACAGGGCTGGATGGGCACTGCTCACCATCTGGGAAACTCTTCCTCAGAAGTCACCCAAATCCCCTCTGGTTTCCCCCCAACTGTTCCTGAAACCTGACACCCAGCACCTGACACCCCAACAAAGGTTGCCCTATGTCTACGAGCCCGTCCTAGACTAAACCTTGCTCAATGCCTGGGCGCTGGCAGGGGCGATCGCCGCTGGTGCCCGACTAATGCCCGGCAGCAGGTTTTCTACCAGGGTGTGGCTTTCTTCGAGCAGATAGTTTAAAAATGTCTGGGAGACCACCGAGAGCTGCTTGCCCGCCAGGTGGGCCACATACCAGTGGCGCTCAATGGGGAACTGATCGACATCTAAAATGGCGAACTCTCCCGTGGTGCCCTCGGAAATAATAGTGTGGAGCGACAGCACCGAGATGCCCAGACCGCCGGCGATCGCCTGTTTGATCGCCTCATTGCTGCCCAACTCAAGGCGAACTTTGACCTCCACATCGTTTTCGCCCAGGAGCTTTTGCACGGCGTGGCGGGTGCCCGACCCCGGCTCTCGCATAATGAACGGCTCGCCGTGGAGGACTTGAATGGGCGATCGGGCCTTGCCCACCAGGGGGTGATCCTGCGGACCGAGCACCACCAAAGGGTTTTCTAGAAAGGGATAAATCTTGAGGTCGGGCTGCGCAGGGGGGGTGCTGATGATGTAGAGGTCATCACAGTTGCTAGCCATGCGCTCCTGAATCTGCTGGTGGTTGGTCACCTTGAGCGAAATATCAATACCGGGAAAGCGCTTGCAAAATGGCCCCAGTAACCGGGGCACCACATATTTAGCCGTGGTAACCACCGCCAGGCGCAGCTGCCCCTGCTTTAAGCCCTTAAGGTCAGACACCGCCATTTCAAACTGGTCGAGGCCGTTAAAAATTTCTTGGCAGGTTTCTAGTAGCTTTTGGCCTGCCTGGGTGAGGTAAAGGCGTTTGCCAATTTGCTCAAACAGGGGCAGGCCCACCGCCTTAGTGAGCTGCTTCACCTGAATGGATACGGTGGGCTGGGTCAGGTAGAGTTCTTCAGCGGCGCGAGTAAAGCTGCCGTGGCGGGCAGTCGCTTCAAAGACCTTGAGCTGGTGCAGCGTGGCGTGAATCACCAAAAAACCTCCCCACTCCCCTCGGAGCACAGCTTGAACATAGACCGTATTCTATCAAATTAAGCTGGATTGTGTTGTTTATTCTATAGACGCATCCAGTCCAGATCGGGATCGGCAGTTTTACCGAGGCACAACTCCACTCCATGCTCTCTAAAGCTCAATGGGCTGGCCCAGCAACGCCAGCGCCTCGGCCAGCGGTAGGGGATGGCTGAACAAAAAACCCTGACCAATATCGCAGCCCATAGCCCGCAGCGTATCCATCTGGGCTGGGGTCTCAATCCCCTCGGCCACGGTGGGTAGGCCCAGCTGACGGGCAATGTCGATGATGGAGCCGACCAAGATTTTGGCGCGATCGCTGTTGCACAGCTTTTGAATAAACGACTGGTCAATTTTCAAGCAGTCAATTTCACAGCGCTCTAAATAGTTGAGGCTCGAGTAGCCGGTGCCAAAGTCATCAAGGGAGATCTCAAACCCAGCGGCGCGGCATTTGCCAATGGAGGCAATGGCCTCGATCTCATCTAAAAAGATGCGCTCGGTGACTTCGAGCTTAATGTGAGCGGCACTGACCCCGTGGCGGCGAGTGCAGGCAATCAGCCGATCAAAAAAATCGGGCTGCTGAAACTGCCGCACAGAAATATTGATGCTAATGAAAAAGTTGTCGTCTGCCTGTTCTAGACGATCAAGCTGATCTTGAAACCGTCGTAGGTCGGCGCAGGAATGCTCTAAAATCCAGTCGCCCATGGGCAAAATCAGGCTGGTCTCCTCTGCCAACGCAATAAACTGCTGGGGAGACACTAGGCCCCGCTGGGGGCATTGCCACCGCAGTAGCGACTCAAAGCCGATTATTTTTCCTGTACTGAGGTTTAAGAGGGGCTGATAAACCAGAAACAGCTCGCTGTTGCACACGGCATTTTGCAGGTCAGACTCAAGCTTAATGTCGTCTAAGATCTGCTGGTGCTGCTGACTCTTGACGTAGGCTACCTCCGTTACGGCGGGGCTGGGCAAGCCGCCGTGGGGGTGAGCCAGCGTTCTCAAATAGGTGTTGTAGGCCCGATTGCGGTGCAGCGACATAGATATCAACAGCCGCACCATTGGCGATGACGACTCAATGCGCTCGGCTACCTGGGCCGCCGATACTATAATGCATCGACAGGGGCTGACCGCCCTCGCCGATGCCGACCGGGGCGATCCATCAATAATCCCCATCTCGCCAAAAATATCCCCTGGGCCAAGCACATTGAGCTGTAGAGAATCGTCACCAGTACCCACAAAGATTTCGACCAAGCCCGACTCGATAATATAGGCTTTGTCGGCAGAGCTGCCTTCAATGAAAATAGTTTCTCCCCCATTAAAGAGCCGAATATTGCACTCCGGAGCCATGGCGATATCGGCTAACAAACCGCTGCTGTTGTGATCGTCTGAGGCGGGGTCCATATTCTCTGAAACCCCGAGGGGCAAGGGGCCAGATAGGGCAGTGACAGGCTTCATAACAGGAACAATCTTCAGGAGCATGGCTTTAGCATCCCCTATTTCTCAGGCAGCACTCCTAGCCAAACTGTGAAGTGTTAGTGAGTATTCCCAAGAACCTTGGCCAATCACAGAATCACCATGCAACTGTCACACGTGACCATGATCTAAATCACAACAATCAAAAGTTAAAGGCTCAGCTGTCTGGCAGCCATCGGCCTATGGCTAAACCCCATCCAGGTTCCCTGGTAGGCTAAGGACAACAAACTGTCCTAGCCGCTCCTATCGCCATGACCGACGCCTCGCTGCCCCTACCGCACCTCCCTAGCCAGGTCACCGTTGTGGGGGCTGGCAATGTCGGCAGCACCCTGGCCCAGCGCATTCTTGAACACAACCTGGCCAATGTAGTGCTGGTCGATATTGTGGCGGGGCGGCCCCAGGGGGTGGCCCTAGATCTGTCCCAGGCGGCGGGCAGCGAGGGCCACAACCGCACCATTGTCGGCACCAACGACTACCAAGACACCGCCAACTCAGACATTGTGGTGATCACCGCCGGGCTACCCCGTCGCCCCGGTATGACCCGCGACGACCTCACCCAGGTCAACGGCAAGATTGTGGCAGATACCCTCCGCCAGGCGCTGGCGGTGTCGCCCAACGCCAGCGTGATCGTAGTGACTAACCCCCTCGACGTGATGACCTACCTGGCCTGGAAGGTCAGCGGCTTGCCGCCTCACCGAGTGATGGGCATGGCCGGGGTGCTCGACTCGACTCGGTTTCAAACGTTTATTGCCTGGGAGTTGGGGGTGCCGCCCCGAGACGTGTCGGCCATGGTGCTAGGGGGCCACGGCGACCTGATGGTGCCTCTGCCCAGCTACACCACCGTCAGTGGCATACCGGTCACAGAGCTGATCCCCGCCCCGCGCCTAGGAGAGCTAATCGAGCGCACCCGCAATGGCGGGGCCGAAATTGTGCAGTTGCTCAAGCAGGGCGGGGCCTACTACGCCCCAGCCTCTTCTACCTATGTGATGGTGGAGGCGATGCTGTTGAACCAGCGGCGCATTTTGCCCATTGCCGCCCACCTGACAGGTCAGTATGGCCTCGATGACCTCTACCTGGGGGTGCCCGGCCGCCTGGGGCAGGGGGGCGTTGAAGACATTTTAGAGTTGACCTTGACCTTGGAAGAACAAGCGGCCCTGGCGCGATCGGCGGCCTCGATAAAGGATCAGATACCCCAGGTCCTGGCGTTGTTAGACGCCTGAGCCTGAGGGCAAACTCGGTGGGCGAACTGGCGTATGGCCAGCGCTCCAGCAATTTTGGGGTGTCCTGACCATACTGGCGATCGCCCTATACCTGCCGGTAGTAGTTTGCCGTCATAAACTGGTGCCACTGGCCGTCCTCGCCTAGGCAAAAGGAGGTCAGCACTCGGTGATTGCTGCTCTTAAATTCGATCACGTCTCTGTACTGGGCCAGTTTGCCATGGCCAGCCATGGCCGGCCCTTCAGAATTTAGGGTGAGCACTCGCTCAGCGGCGTCGAGTTCGCCTTCGTATACCCAAAGGTGGGGCATCATTGACCCCACCCAGGTGCCGACAAAGCGCTGTTTTTGAGGGTCATAGCCCAGGGTCATCAGGGTGGTGGCAGGGCTACCGCACATGTCGCCCTGGCCTTCGGCGATCGCCCAAAGGCCGTCGAGCGACCTAACTGTTTCTGTCCCTGTGGATTGCTCAGGGGGCTGGTCTGGCCCCATGGTAGCCTCAACGTCGTAGGCCCACTCGCCCACCATTTGCTGTAGCCACTGGTGCTCTTTCTGGGGTTGTTCGGTTTGGGGCGGGGTCTGTTGTAGATCTGTTGGAGTGGTCATTTGTTTTCTCCTTGAGTAGTCGCTTTTGAGGGTGGGGCAGGGGGGATCTCCTGGTGGATCCTGTGAGTATGAAAATGCTGTAGGAGGTACAGAAATCCGGTTTTTGCGGTGATGGGTTGAAGGTTCCTAAATTGGCCGTCAATCACCCCGCTTCTCGCCCTGGGTCTACTCGCAGTTGATCATCCAGGGAATGTCAAATTTATCGGTGGCCATGCCAAAGCGCTGCGCCCAGAAGGTCTTTTCTAGAGGCATCTGAATGCTGCCGCCTTCGGCCAGGGCTTGAAAGATGTGCTCGGCCTTGTCTGGGTCAGAAATTTGCAGCGAAACCGACATGCCTTGGGGTACCTGGTACTGCCCAGGGGGGCAGTCAGACCCCATGATCGCCCAATCGCCCAAGTTCAGCTGCGTGTGCATGATTTTGTTGGCAAATTCGGAGGGCACTTCACCCTCGGCGGGGGACCCGGCAAAAGTCATCATGTCGCCTAGCTCTCCACCTAAGACCTGGTGGTAAAACGTGAAGGCGGCCTCGCACTGACCATCAAACATTAGGTAAGGATTAACTTGCATCACGGTCTCCTTAAATAACGGAGGGACATAAAATCTGGGGGAAAACGGTTTTGGGACAATATCTCAGTGCCGTAGCTGGGGGGCTTTGGCGTTGAACTCAGCCCAGGTGGCCCGGTCTAGGCGATAAACCGAGCAGTCGTCGTCGCCAAAGCGGCGGTGCTCCAAAAATTTGAACCCGAGGCGCTGGTAAAAGCGGTGGGCGCGGATGTTGCTGTCTAGCGGGTCGATCAGCACCGCCGTCACGGCAGGGTCGCCAAAGCAGCGGGCCAGGGCCAGCCGCATCATGGTGGTGCCGTAGCCTTTGCCCAACTCGGTGGGTTCGCCAATCCAAATGTCAATCGCCCGCAAATTGGCGGGCACCTCGCCCCAGTAGTGGCTGTCTTCTTGGGCGGGGTCAATGATTTGCACACAGCCAATGGGGCGACCCTCTAGCTCGGCGATCAACTGCTCGCGCCAGGCGGGGGTGCGGGCTAGCTCGATCTCCCATTCCCAGTCGTCGTTGGGGTCGGCGGCGACCACCTGGGGTTGCTCATCCCAGTGGCGGAGTAGGGCGATATCGGCGAGGGTAGCGGGCCTTAGGGCCAGGTTGCTTGTCTCAGGCATGGTCGTCACCTGTGGGTTCAACATCGGCTAACCGCCTAAATATCTTAGTTCCTTTGTACTATTTTGCCGAAAAACGAAATGAATCTTCAAAAGCCTGTTGGGGCAGTCGATGCCAAAGTCGCAACCCTCCGTCGCAACCCTCCGTCGCAACACCTCGTTTAAGCAGTTCAAAATCCAAGACTGTTTCAGCTAAATTTCCAACTAAACTTATCCAGAATCTCACCGCGACCGGCTCAGCGAGCCGAGTTTGTATCTTGGCAGGGATGTTTTTTTAGGGGGGATACTCTAACCTGAAAAGCCTGGGATTTGCAGGGGTTTAGACTGCGGGACGCTATGCCCAGAGACCTCCAGTGAGGTGAGAACCCGATCGCGCCGATGATTCTGAAAGCCCGGCGACCTGACCAGTTGTTTAGCCAAATACTATGAATTCAACCGCCCTGCCCGAGTTTCTGAAACAGTCTCCTGCCCACTACTGGCTGCGCAATGCTCGCCTGCCCCTGGCCTGTATCGATGAATCGGTGTCGTGGAAAGCTGCGATCGCTGCCCTAGCCGCCCCCCCAATATCAGAAGATCTGGTCGCCGCCCACCTAGAGATACGAGACGGCCGCATTGCCGCCATCATGCCAGCCAGTCAGTCCCTGGCCGTCGATCAGCCCGCCTGGAATGTGCGCCAGGGCATGGTGTGGCCCTGCTTTGCCGACTGCCACACCCATTTAGATAAGGGCCAGACCTGGTTTCGCAACCCCAACCCCGACGGCACCTTTGACTCAGCCCTCAAGGCCGCCGAAGCCGACCACAGCCACTGGGACGCCGAAGACCTCTACCCCCGCATGAGCTTTGGCCTGCAGTGCAGCTATGCCCACGGTACCCAGGCGGTGCGCACCCACCTAGACTGTCTAGATGGGCAGGAGAAGATCAGCTTTGCGGTATTCGACCGGCTGCGGCAAGAGTGGGCGGGCAAGGTTGCGCTCCAGGCGGTGAGCCTGGTGCCTATGGACTACTACGATCTGCCGGCAGCCGCAAAGCTGGCGGATACCGTGGCCGAATACGGCGGTATTTTGGGTGGCGTGATCTACCCCCAGCCGGGGATGCCGGCCCAGATTGAGCGGGCCTTTGAGCTGGCTGAGGCTCGGGGGCTAGACCTCGACTTGCATGTGGACGAAAGCCTTGACCCCGACGCTGAGGGTCTGAGGGTGGTGGCTGAGATCAAGCTGCGGCGAGGGTTTGGAGGTAAGGTCAACTGCGGCCACTGCTGTAGTCTATCGGTGCAGGCCAGCGATCGCGCCCAAGACACCCTGGCCCTGCTCAAGCAGGCGGGCATTAGCGTGGTCAGTCTGCCCATGTGCAACCTCTATTTGCAAGACCGCCAGCCGGGCCGCATGCCCCGCTATCGGGGGGTAACGCTGCTGCCCGAGCTGCGCCAGTTTGAGGTGGCGATCGCCCTGGCCAGCGACAACTGCCGCGACGCCTTTTTTGCCTACGGCGACCACGACATGGTGGAGGTGTTTACCCAGGCGGTGCGCATTGGCCATCTGGATCGCCCCCTTGGCGACTGGCCCCAGGCCGTGACCCGCACCCCGGCCCAGACCATGGGGCTAGATGCCGGGCTGATCGGGGTAGGTCGCCCTGCCGATCTAGTAGTGTTTAAGGGCCGCAGCTTTAGCGAACTGCTGGCGCGACACCAGGGCGATCGCGTGGTCATTCGCAATGGCACCGCCATCGACACCACCCTGCCCGACTACGCCGAACTCGATGAGGTGATTGGCCTGGGCTAATAGGGATGAAGCAAAACCCAGAGCCGAGATTCTACACAATTTTTTCTAGCTGCTCGATCAGGCGATCGCATTCCTCCACCGTGTTGTAGTGCACCAGGCTGACCCGCACCACCCCCTGCTGGGGCAGCAGGCCCAAATCTTCGATCAGCCGCAGGGCGTAAAAATGCCCGTAGCGAATGCCAATTTTATGGGCATCCAGCAGCGGCGGAATTTTGTCGCTGCTCACCCCCTCCACCACAAACGAAATCGTGGAAACTCGCTGAGTCGGGTTAGCCGTACCTCGACCAATGATTCGCACCTTGGGCCGACTGTGGAAAAACGACAGCAGCCGCTGGTTGAGTTCTCCTTCGTGGGCTTGAATCAGGTCAAAGGCCCGATCTATCGGGTCGGCATCGGTGGACGTTCCATGGTGTTGAGCCAGCGATTCAAAATACTTCGGGATGGCGGTAAGGCTGTAGCTCAGCTCATAGCTGCTGCCCCCCGGCTGAAACTTGTAGGGAATCGCCGTATCTTCAATGAAATAGTGGTTGTAGCCCGGCAGGGCCAGCAGCAGCTCTTTTTTGCCGTAGAGCAGCGCCAGGTGGGGGCCATAGACCTTATAGAGGCTAAAGGTGTAAAAATCCACATCCAGCGCCTGCACATCGACGCGGCGGTGGGGGGCAAAGGCGACGCCATCGACACATAGCAGCGCCCCGTGGGCGTGGACTAGATCGGCGATCGCCCGCACCGGATTAATGCTGCCCAGCACATTGGAGCTGTGGGTCACCGCCACCAGGCGAGATCGCGGCGTCAGCAGGGCCTCCAGGTCGGCCAGGTCTAGCTCCAGGGTATTGGGGTTGACCCGCCAGATCTTAACCACCATGCCCTCGCGCTCTAGCTCTACCCAGGGGCTAATGTTGGCCTCGTGGTCGGCGTTGGTGACGACAATCTCGTCCCCCGGTTGCAGGGTGGGCCGAAAGCACTGGGCCAGCACCCGCAGCAGCGCCGAAGTGCTGGGGCCAAGAATCACTTCTGCGGGGTCGGCGGCGTTGATCAGCGTCGCCATCGCCTTGGCCCCCGCCGCCACCCGCTCGGTGGCCAACTGCGACACCGCGTAACTGGCCCCCAGCTGCACGTTTGATTCGTAGAGAAACTCGGTGATGCGATCGACCACGGGCTTGAGAATCTGCGAACCGCCCGCATTGTCAAAAAACGTCCAGTCGCCCGCCAAAGCAGGGAATTGCTGACGGACAAAGGGCAGGTCCAGGGTGAAGCGAGAGGGGGGCATGGCGGAAGGTTGTTAGTTCAAAAAAATCGAAACGCCAAAACTACAGAGCTGAGCAATTCAGCGCCTGAAAGCTTTTTGCTTTTGAACTGCGCCGGCTTCAGCCGCTCAGCAGGGCTTCGACAAACTCGTAGCTGGAGAAGGGCCGCAGGTCTTCGATGCCCTCGCCCGCGCCAATAAAGCGGATGGGCAGGCCCAGCTGCTCGACTACGGCCAGGGCGACGCCGCCTTTGGCGGTGCCGTCGAGTTTGGTCAACACCACGCCGCTGAGGTTGGCGGCCTCAGCAAAGACTTCGGCCTGGCGCAGGCCGTTTTGGCCCAGGGTGGCGTCGAGCACTAGCAGGGCCTCGATATGGGCATCGGGGGCTTTTTTATCGACGATGCGGCGAATTTTGGCCAGCTCGTCCATCAGGTTCTTTTTGTTTTGCAGGCGACCGGCGGTGTCGACCAGCAGCAGCTCGGTGTGGCGCGATTGGGCGGCGGCGATCGCATCGTAAACCACCGCCGCCGGGTCGGTATTTTGCCCTGGGTTGGCGATCACCTCCACCGCGCTGCGGGCACCCCAGGCTTTGACCTGCTCGACGGCGGCGGCGCGAAAGGTGTCAGCGGCGGCAATCAGGGTGTTGTAGCCCGACTTTTTGGCAATGTGGGCCAGCTTGCCGATGGTGGTGGTTTTGCCCGCGCCATTCACTCCGGTCATTAGCCAGATGTTGAAGCTGCCCTTTTCGGGGGTGAAGGTGAGGTTGTGGGCCTCGCCTAGGGGGGCGTCGAGCATGTCGCGCAGAATGGTTTTGAGGTAGGCGATCGCCTGCTCGGGGGGTAGCACCTCTTCCCGCATGCGGGCCTGTAGGGCCTCGATCACCTTGTCGGTGGCGGCCACACCCACATCAGCCTGCAGCAGCAGCGCCTCGATCTCCATCACCGCATCGTCATTGAGCGGCCCCTGGCCGACGATCGCCTTGAGCTGGTTAACCAGGCTGAGGCGGGTTTTATTTAGCCCCTGGCGCAGCTTGTTAAGCCAGGTGATCTCTTCAGCCGAAATATCGTCGGGACGGCGACCCTGGGCCGCCAGCACCTCCGCCGACCAGAGAAAGGCCTCGTCAAGATCAATATCGAGCAGAGGGGATGCAGCGGGCGCAGTGACCGTAGCGGTTGGCTCTGGTTCCGGCTCCGGCTCTGCAATAGCGGTGGCCTCAAGCTGGGCCAGGCGCTGCTGGCGTTCCTCTTCGGCCTGTGCCCAAAAGGGGCGAGGGGCCGCAGGGGCGGAACTGTCCTCAACGGGGAGAACGATCTCTGGGGCCGCAGTATCTTCGACAGATGCTGCGGCTGGTTCAGGTGCCGCTTCATGCGGTGCTTCAGCGGCGGTCGACAGGTCTGCGACTTCAGCTGCGGCTTCCACCCCTTCAGCTTCAGCTTCAGCTTCAGGAGCTGTCACAGGTGCCGCTTCAGGTTCAGAGACGGCGGCGGCTTCAACCTCTGGAGCCTCGGTCTCGGCTACAGATTCTTCAGCTGGCTCAATGTCTTCGCCTAACTCAACGACCTGTGCCTCAGGTGCTGTTTTCTCAGGTGCTGTCTCCTCAGGCGGTTTCTCCTCAGGCACTGCGGCCTTGGCTTCGGCCTGCTGCTTTTGAATATTTTGGTAGGCGGCCTTGGCCCACTTGAGGTAGTCCTCTGACGACAGCTGAGGGGTTGCTGAGGCAGATTCTTTGGCGGTTTCAGGAGCCTTTGACTCAGCGCTTTTAGCTTCAGCATCGGCGCTGTCAGAGTTGTCGAAACCGCGCTGAAACCAGTTGAACCCAGCCATATCAAAACTACCTTGCAGACGTTGCGGACGTTATTGCTGTCGTTAAATTGCTGTCGTTAATAGTAAGGCTTTATCCCCTCCTGGGAGGGGTAGGGGTGGGTTGGCTTAAACTCATCCACGCCCTAAACCACCGGGCTATCCACCGCTATCACATCCCCCTCCGGCGCATTCCCCCCGGCCTCGCGATTGACCACCCGGCGCAGCACGCCGTTGATAAACCGAAAGCCGTCGTCGTCGCTGTAGCGTTTGGCCAACTCCACCGCTTCGTTGATGGCCACCCGGTCGGGGGTGCCCAGGTAGTTCATCTCGACTACGGCCAGGCGCAGAATGTCGCGGTCGATGCGGGGCAGGCGCTTGAGGTTCCAGGCGACCATGGCTTCGTCGAGCAGAGCATCGACCTGGGTTTGATGCTTGGCGACGTGGCTGATCAGCTCTAGGGCAAAAGCTTCGATCTCAGACTGGTTACTGAGGCGAATGAACTCGGGCAGCTCGACCGCGTGGGCCAGCCGATTGATGGCGGTTTGGGTGAGGGCGATCGCCGCCTCGACCATGGCCCGCCCCTTTTCGACATCGCTGGCGCGGGTGCCGCTGTCGACCAGCTGCTGGTTGCCCTGCTCTAGCTCGTCGGAGGCAGTTTCGAGGGCGTCTTTAGCTTCGGCGGTGAGAGTTTGAATAGCTGACAGCAGCAGTTTCTCAAAGTCTTGCGGTCCCAGGGCTTGCGGTCCCAGGGCTTGGGGCGCTACTTTGCCGGGCTTGTCAGAAAGCTGGCTGAGGCCCAGTAGAGCCAACTCGCGGGCCATACGGCGAGCTTGCATAGTCAATATCTCCCAGACGAGGCGGTGCTTGGTTCTGGCTAGGGCAAATTACCCGATGCCAGCTGTGCCTACTAAAGTAAACTCAGCCGCCTCGATCAGCGCAATTTGTGGACAGCGCGATCTGTGAGCTAGAACCAGGCTACATCTTAGCAATCTTCGTCTACCGGCAAGACGGAAAGTTGCTGGGGATACTCAGCTCGCTCAGGGGCCGCATCGGCGCGTAGCTCGGCACCGCCCTGACCCAGAGAAATAGGCGACTGGCCCTCATTGGCCAGGGTTGCAATGCGATCAGGGGGCACCGCCGAGGCCAGGTTGGGGCCAACAATGCCGCCGGAGAGCAGCACCTTAAAGGCATCTTCGATGGAGATGGCTAGGTTGACCACGTCGGTCTCGGGCACAATGGCATACCAGCCGCTGGTGGGGTTGGGGGTGGTGGGCACAAACACGCTGAGCATTTTGGGGGTGCCCGAGGTAGCGGCGGTCATGGCCCCGGTGACAAAGGCGATCGCCCAAATGCCCTTGCGCGGATACTCCACCAGCACCACCTTGCGAAAGCGCGTGCTGGAGTCTTGAAAGACGGTCTGAAGCAGCTGTTGCAGGGTTTTGTACACCGACCCAGCCAGCGGAATCGACTGCACGACTTGTTCGCCCACATCCAGCAGCCAGCGCCCGGCAATATTGCGGGCCATAAGACCGATGATCAAAATGGCCAGCAGCGGCACCGAGAGGCCAATCAACAGGTTGATCAGATTGACCAGCACCGGGTTGAGGCCATCAAAGGGAGTCAGCTGCTTGGGAAATCGGGTCAGCAGCCGCACCACCCAGCCCGAAATGGTGATCGTCAACCAAATCGTGGTGGCCAGAGGAATAATCACCAGCAGGCCGGCGATCAGATCGTTCTTGAGGTCTTGCCTGATCTTTTGCAGCACGGGTAGCTTGGGGTGATCTGGGCCTGACATGGAGGAATCGTTGAGGGTAGGCGAACCGTTTAAGTCCATAATCCCGAAATGTGGTTTGGGGATGAATGAGGCTAGAAAAGCAGAGGGCCAGCGTTTTATCAAGCGCCTGACAAAGGCGGCGGAATCAAAAGATGGGCGACAAGCGAGCGGTGGGGCGACCTAAATTACAACGACCATATGACGACATTGTAAACAAATGTATCGAGAAGGGGGCGATATATAGAGATCCAATGCCTAAACTTCGGCTTTGTTACCTCCATCCTAAAACAAGTGAGTAGCGTGGCTAACAGTTTAACCCTAGACCAGTGGCCCCAACATACCCAGGGTCAGGCCAGGCCGATCATATAGCGGGCCAGGGTGAGGTAGAGTAGCACCCCCAGCACGTCCACAATGGTGGTGATAAACGGGGCCGACATCAGGGCTGGGTCAAAGCCCAGTTTGTCAAACAAGATCGGCAACCCCCCCCCCGCAGTGGAGGCCAAAATAGAGATGGCCACCAGGCTAATGCCGACGGTGAGGGCGACCGCCAGATTGCCCTGGATCAGGTAGGCCCAGACCGTAACCACAACCCCCAGCATCAGGCCCAGCACAGCACCGGCGATCGCCTCCCGGCAAATCACCGAGAGCGCCTGTTTAGAGCTGATTTCTTCGGTGTTGAGGCCGCGAATCACCACCGTAGACGACTGCGCCCCCACGTTGCCGCCGCTGCCAATCAGCAGCGGAATAAAGGAGGCGAGGGCCACCACCTGCTGCAAAATCTCTTCTTGGCTGCGAATCACGGCGATGGTAGCGGTGTTGGTCACCATCAAAATCGACAGCCACACCACCCGCTTGCGGGCCACATCAAACAGGTTTGACTGAAAGTAGCTGTCGCCACCGCTCTGGACACCGCCCAGTGTATAGATATCTTCGGTGGTTTCGGCCTCGATCACGTCGATCAGGTCGTCGACGGTGATAATGCCCACCAGGCGGTCTTCGGTGTCGACTACGGGCACCGCCAAAAAGTCGTAGCGCTGCACCAGGCGGGCCACCTCTTCTTGGTCGGTGTCGGTGCGCACTGAGATCACCTCGCGGGTCATCAGGTCGCCGATGGTCTGCTCAGGCTGGCCGGTGACCAGGTGCCGCAGAGAGATAATGCCGGTCGTGCGCCGGGCGGCATCGGTGACAAAGAGGTAGTAGATAGTTTCGCTGACAAAGGCGCGGCTGCGAATGTATTCTAGGGCGCGCAGCACCGTCCAGCCCTCCTTGAGGGCCACATACTCGGGGGTCATGATCCGCCCGGCGGTGCCTGCGCCGTAGCCCAGCAGCAGGGCCGTAGTCTCGCGCTCTTGGGGGCTGAGCTGAGCTAGCAGACTGCGCACAAACTTGGCGGGCAGCTCGTCAAACAGCCGCGCCCGGTCGTCGGGCGACATTTTGTCGACGATGTCGAGCACGTCCTGGCGCTTGAAGTCTTCGATCAGGGCCTGCTGAATGCTGCTGTCGAGGTTTTCGTAGACCTCGATCGCCTCGCCTTTGCCCAGCAGTCGAAAGGCGATCACCTGCATGGCCTCGGGCAGGCCTTCGATGGCCTCGGCAATATCCGCAGGCTGCACCGGCACCAGCAGCGCTTTGGCTCCTGGCAAATTACCCCGCTCAAGCAGCACCTGAAGCTGTGATCGCACCAGCTCTTGCAGCTCTCTCCGATCTACGGTGAGGGTTGTCGGTGTGTCCTGCGCCTCGGTCAATGGCTGCATCCCGATTTCATGACTCCCACTAGTCTAGTGGCCCTTGGCATCGGAGAGGAGCCAAATTATTTGGATTATTCCCTGAACCTCGGTAAACGCCTAAATTACTGCCCCAGGCGGCTCAATTGGCCGAGTCAGGGGCAAATTCTCAGGCAGCAGCAGCTTCATGGGCCAAGGGCATAATGGGAGCATCACCTGCTCTAGTGGCGATCGCCCACCGCACCGCAGGCCTAGGCTGATGCGTTACGCTGGCGCGATAACGCATCCTACAAATAATTAAAGCTTCTTACTTAGGCCTAGACTGTTTTACGCACAGACAACCCCCGCTATGGAATTTGCCCGAGCCACCAATGACACAATTGACGGACGCTACCGGATTGTGCGGTGTTTGGGCCAGGGCAGCAGCGGCACCACCTACGCCGCCGAGGTGTTAAAGACTGGCCGTGCGATCGCGCTCAAAGAGCTTTCCCTGCGCGGCCGGCAAGACTGGAAAAAAATTGAGCTGTTTGAGCGCGAGGCCCGCATTCTCAAAACCCTCAACCACCCGGCGATTCCTCAATATATCGACTACTTTCAGGTCGACACCGCCGACAACCGCTGGTTTTACCTAGCCCAAGACCTGGCCGAGGGCACCTCCCTGGCCGACTGGGTCGAGACCGGTGGCCGAGTCAACGAGGCCGAAGCCCGCCGCATTGCCACCGAAATTCTCCAGGTCTTGATCTATCTGCACGGCCTTAACCCGCCCGTCATTCACCGCGACATCAAGCCGCAAAACATCATTCGCCACGACGATGGCCATATCTATCTGGTCGATTTTGGTGCGGTGCAGACCGTCCACCGCGACGGTCAGGGCAGCACGGTGGTGGGCACCTACGGCTATATGGCCCCCGAACAGTTTCGCGGCCAGGCGGTGCCCGCCACCGACCTCTATAGCCTCGGGGCGACGCTGCTGTTTTTGCTCACCCACCAGTCGCCTGCCGACCTGCCCCAGGCGCGGCTGCGCATCGACTTTCGCCCCTACGTGGCGGTGTCAGACGCTTTTGCCGCCTGGCTCGACCAGCTGATCGACCCCCTAGTCGAAGACCGCTTTGCCTCTGCCCAGATGGCGCTGGCGGCTCTGACCGAGCCTGCCCCCCTGGCGACGGCCCCTCTCCGCACCCTAACTCCGCGACCTCCGGCGGGTACCCGCGTGCAGGTGCAGCGATCGCTCACCACCCTAAGCATCACCATTCCACCCCCCGGCCTGCGCGGTAAGACCGTAGGCATTGGCCTGTTTGGCCTGCTGTGGAATGGCTTTGTGCTTGTCTGGGGGATTATGGCAGCCCTCAGCGGCGCTGGGCTGGCCGTGCTGTTTACCATTCCATTCTTTGTGGTGGGCTTTGGGATGGTGGCAGGCTTTGTCAACGCCCTGCTGGCCCACGTCACCCTGCGCATTGATCGCCAGCGCTTTACCCTCACCCGCCGCCTGCTGGGGTGG
>DAIPYU010000071.1:0-24238 GCA_036782635.1 Nodosilinea sp. CTOTU7353 | reverse complement strand
GTGCTGGCCATCTGGCTGCTGTCATCCACCGCCGGGGGCATGGTCAAGTCAGGGCTGAGCGTAGCCGAACTGATTCCTGGCCTGGGTGCAGTTCTGGGCGTAGCCAGCAACGCCAGCGTGCTCTACGGCGTCGGCTACTTTGCCTGCCGCTACTACGAAACCAAACGCGCGGCCCCGACGGAGATCGTAGTTTAGGGCGACGGCTTAGAAGTCAGTTCTGCCCGTGGGTAAAGATACTAACTACCCACTCACCTACCCACTCACCTACCCCTTCGCGTCGCTGTCTTTGCCGCTGACAAAGCGATGGGCTACGGTTTCTGGTTGAATAGCTGAGAGAATAGTGTGGCCCGAGTCAGTGATGATTACGGCACGGGTGCGGCGACCGTAGGTGGCGTCGACCAGCTGCCCGCGCTCACGGGCGTCGGAAATAATGCGCTTAATGGGGGCAGACTCAGGGCTAACAATGGCGATCACCCGATTGGCCGATACGATGTTGCCAAAGCCGATGTTGATGAGCTTGATGTCCATAATATAGATAGAGAGCGATAACGGGAGATTCTGGTAATGAAGCCAGGGCTGCCCCTAGCTGGCCAGAAAACCCAAGGCTTTTTTGGCACAATGCTCTGTCTTTGAGCTTAGATCGGGCTTAATTGTCATGTTAACGAATCTATCTGGCTCTGAGGGTTAATATCTGGCGCAACTTCAGTTTTCTGGCGTTTTCGTTCACTGGGCTACATTTTGCGGCCCCAAGAACTCTTAGGCGATAGTTTTTAGCGCTTCAACCGCTTTAGCTCTAGCCCCACCCCCAAAGTCCCCCACAAGCAAACCGCAAAAAGGCGGCGGGGTCTGCACCGCTCGGTTTGATCTATTTGTCTGGAGAATTGCCTGTGCAGCCGGTCGACTTTACTACCCTGATGGCCCTGTGCCAGAGCCTTGAGGCCGACTGGGTGCCTGCCCGGTGCGAAACCGTGGTGCAGATCGATACCACCACCCTGGCCCTAGGGCTGAGAACCGTTGACCGACGCGGCTGGCTGACGATTTCTTGGCATCCCCAGGCGGCGCGGCTGCATCTGGGCGACGCGCCCCCCAAGGGGCAAGACACCTTTACCTTTAGCCAGCAGATCAAGCACCAGATCAACCAGCTGGCGCTGGTGGCGATCGCCCCCGTGGCTCCCTGGGAGCGGGCCATCGACATTCAGTTTGGCCCCCGCCCCGGCGACCCGCCCCAGTGGCATCTGTACGTCGAGGTCATGGGCAAGTACAGCAACGTAATTTTGGCCAACGCCCAAAACCAGATCGTCAGCGCCGCCCATCAGGTCAGCGACCAGCAGTCGCGGGTGCGGCCCATCCAGACCGGCGACCCCTACGTGCTGCCTCCGGCGATGCTCAACACGCTGCCCAGCCTAAAAGAATCCCCAGCGGCTTGGCAGGAGCGGGTGACCCTGGTGCCCACGACGCTGAAAAAAATGCTGATGCAGAGCTACGGGGGGCTGAGTTCGTCGCTGGTGCGATCGCTCTTGACCGCCGCCCGCCTGGCCCCCGACCAACCCGCCAACACCCTCACCCAGGCCGACTGGGATCGGCTGTTTGGGGTCTGGCAGCGCTGGCTCACCGCCCTAGAGAAGCGGGAGTTTGCTCCGGGCTGGGCCGAGGGGGGCTACACCGTGCTCGACTGGGAAGGCCTTGCCCCGGTGGCCGATGTCCATACCCTGCTCAACGACTACTACCGCCACGAACTCAACCTGCAGCAGTTTGAGCGGCTCAAAAACCAGATTCAGCAGCGGCTCAAGGGTTTGCTCGACAAGCTGCGCCTAAAGGCCCGCACCTTTGAGCAGCGCCTCGACCAGTCGGCCCAGGCCGACCAGCACCGCCAGCGGGCCGATTTGCTGATGGCCTACAGCCACCAGTGGCAGCCGGGCATGACCCAGATGACCGTGGATGATTTTGAGACAGAGCAACCGGTGGCGATCGCCATCGACCCCGACAAAACCGCCATTCAGCAAGCCCAGCGCCTCTACAAACAGCACCAAAAGCTGAGGCGCGCCAAGGATGCCGTTTCTCCCCTCCTGGCGGAGGTGCAGGCCGAACTGGCCTATCTAGAGCAGGTGGAAGCCGCCCTGACCCAAACCCCCACCTACGAGGAACCGGCGGATCTAGAAGCCCTGGTCGACATTCGCCACGAGCTGATTCAGCAGGGCTATATGGTGACTCCCGGCTACCGACCCAGCGATCGCAAGGCCAGCGATCGCAACTCCCGCGACGAAGGCTTTCGCCAGTTTCACACCCCCGACGGGCTGCCGGTGCTGGTGGGCCGCAACAACCGCCAAAACGATCTGCTGATTTCCACCGTGGCCACCGACTACGACCTCTGGTTTCACACCCAAGAAATCCCCGGCAGTCACGTGCTGCTGCGGCTGGGGGCTGGGCAGGCGGCGAGCGATCGCGACCTGGCCTACGTCGCCGATCTGGCTGCCTACTACAGCCGCGCCCGCCAATCTGACCAGGTACCCGTGATCTACACCCAGCCGCGCCACGTCTACAAGCCCAAGGGCACCCGCCCCGGCATGGTGATTTATAAACACGAGACCGTCATCTGGGGTCAACCCCGGCGAGTTGAGTCGCAGCAGATGGCCCAAAGCCAAGCGTCGGTGTAGGGCTGGTCGACTGCCAGGCTAAAGATAAGAAGTGAGGAGGGTATACGGTTCACGGTATATGGTTCAAGGCGGGCCGTGGACCGTATACCGTGAACCGCGCTCCGTAGAGACGCTGAGTACATTTGCTCATCAGCTTAAGTTATCAAATCATCACACAATGAGCGGGGATTGTGTTAATGAAAATTTGTACTTGTTGTTACAATGGACAACGGAGGAGATGAGAGCCCTCCAGGGAAAAAGTATCAAAGCCTAGCGCTGACCTAAGCGCAGAGTTTTTGGTGGTTTCTTCCAGATTGAGAGAACAACGTAGATATTCAGTATCACCTAATCGGCTGCCTTCGGGGAGTCGATTTTTTTATTCTTTACCTTTGCGATCGCCCCCCAGGGGCAGGCTGACTGCCGAAGGGTACAACGCCCCGTGGGCAAGGGATATGGTGATAATTCTGTGGTCGATTTGGGGGCATGCCCCCGGCCCCGCGCCAGTGCCGCTGTTGACCGCGTATGCCGGGAAACAGGCTGCCGCCACGCTCAGCCGCAGCCGCCCACCGCTTGCCAACTGGCAAGCGGTGGGCTGTAGGGCCAAGGTGATCGGCTGGGGCGGAGCGTCAGGGGTGGCAGGACGGTCAACGCGGCACTGCCCCTGGGTGAGATTTATCGCTCGACCATCGCCATGCACCTCTGAGAGCACCAGGCTGAGGTCAAAGCTGGGGGCATCGGCCCAGCAATACAGGGTGACGGTGGGGGTGCCCACCAGGGTTAGAGCCTCGGGCAGCGCAGCGGTGGTGTAGGTCAGTACGTCGGTGCGGCCGTCGATCGCAGCCCGGTCAAAGGGACCAGGGGGCAGCCCGCAGTGGCCCCCTAGGGATGGCACGGGCCGCCAGGGGTCGTGCACAATAATGTCTTGGGGAATTGGGACGGCCTGGGGTTGAGGTATTTCGGCGCTGAGAATGCCGTTATCCTGCCGCATCCCGGCCAGGGCGGTGCTGCTGAGATAGAGGGTGTGCCCAGGGTCGGTGGGCCAGCGATCGCACCCCTGCCACTGGTTTAGCCCCATCACAAACAGCTGGATCGGGGCCTGGGCTGGCTCGACAGCCGAAGGGGTGCCCTTAAGAAACTGGTCAAACCAGCGAATTTGCAGCCAATCAATAGGGCTATCGGCCTCGGGGCCAAAGTCTACCGCCCCCACCCGTCTCCCCCAGGGCAGGTGTCCCCAGGGGCCAATCCACAGTTCTTGGGGTGCACGACTTTGAGCAATCATCTGCTGATACCGCCGCAGGTCGCCGCGCAGGTAGGGGTCGTACCAGCCGCCGATGTGCAGCATGGGCAGATCGACCTGGCTCAGATCGGGCTGTAGAGCCTGCCAATAGTCGTCGGGCCGGGGGTGATCCAGCCACTGGTGAAAGAACGAATCGGGGGCGTGGGTCTTGAGCACCTGGGGGCGAGCCGGCATGGCGTCCGCCGGCAGGGCCTGGGCGGCCTGGCGTAGGGCTTGGTAGGCCACCTGATCGGCCTTCAGGCGGGCGGTTTCGGCGGCCAGCTGGAGTGCCCAGCCCAGGCCAACTTGCAGGGGCAGGGCACCGTTTTCGTAGGCCCAGTCGGCGTAGAGGTCGTAGCCCACCATAGCGGGGGCGATCGCCCTCAGGGCGGGCGGTCGCTTAGCTGCCGCATACAGCTGGGTCATGCCCTGGTACGAAAACCCGTACATGCCCACCGCGCCGCTGCTCTGGGGCAACCCCGCCGCCCACTGTACCGTGGCGTAGCCGTCGTCGGCCTCGTGGCGAAACAGGTCAAACTCGCCCCCCGAGCTGCCCCGCCCCCGCACGTCTTGAATCACCACGATGTAGCCCTGGCTGGCGTACCAGGTGGGGTGGGCATAGACCACGGTAGAGGCGATCGCCCGTCCGTAGGGCTGCCGCATCAGCAGTACCGGAAACGGCCCCTCCCCCACGGGATAGTAGACATCGGCATCGAGGTGAACTGCCGAGGTACTTTGCCCTCCAGCATTCTCTCCAGATTGAGAGGCTGGGGAGGCCAAACTCAGGGTCACCGTCTGCTTAGGAGCGACGGCGTAGGGGCCAGGGGAAAGCTGCGTACTCAAGAACGATGCCCATCATACCGCCCCAGCACCGCTAAGTCTTCTTCATCTAGCTCGACCGGGGTGCCGCTGCGAATCAGCTCGGCAAAATCTTCGTTGGGCACCATGATGCACAGAGTATAGAGCCGCGTCGGGCCAGTATTCTCAACCACATGGACACCGTTGGGGGGCACCAAAATGCTGTCTCCGGCGCGAATGGCTACGGTTTTTCCGTCACAGGTGGCCAACCCCTCGCCCTTGAGCACAAAGAACATTTCTACGGCAACCTGGTGGCGGTTGGGGGGCGTTTTGCCGGCAACATCAAAGATCTCGACGCAGTAGGTCAGCGACATATTGGCAATGGTGGGGTCAAACACCAGGGCCAAGCGGTTGCTGTCGCCAGGGCTAATGCGAAAGGCCTGGTAGTCTTTGGGCGACTTATAAACCGGGACAACGCAGCTGGTGGGCAGCGGACAGGTGGTCGTATCCATAACCAAAGTGTCCATAACCAAAGTGTTCCATAAACAGATCAACTGGGTTCTCGGAGCTGGATTTCAGGAATTGACGGGGATGGGCTTAGACAGGCTTAACAGATGGCTAGCCTGAATATATGGCTGGCTTGGACTATGCATAACAGACTGCCACGGAGATCACAGTAGCTCACTGCACCTTTCATAAAAAGTTGGCTGGGTTGCCGTGAAGCCTGCTGTGGGCTTTTTGGACGTGAAGGCAGGCTGGCTATAGCTCCCGGCCAGCAGACACCCCCGAATAGATCGCGTAGGATCGTGATGAAGTTCTCTTGGGGGAGTAGTTTAGGGTTAGGCTAAGCCTGAATATTGAGTTTCAATGGCTACACTGGGGCTGAACTGGTTACATTCCTAAACAGTGTTCAATTTTGGTTATCTATCCTCAGGCTCTATTTCTCACGGTTAACGATTAATTCCTCGATCCAAAGTGCAGCATGATCGACATCCTCATCATT
This sequence comes from Nodosilinea sp. CTOTU7353, assembly GCA_036782635.1. Taxonomy (GTDB): domain Bacteria; phylum Cyanobacteriota; class Cyanobacteriia; order Phormidesmidales; family Phormidesmidaceae; genus Nodosilinea. The sequence continues at coordinate 18,528 of DAIPYU010000071.1, read as the reverse complement.
GAGCACGATGCCGCTACTGAGCAGTTTCTAGTCAGCGTTCTGAAGCAGCAGGGCTACATTGTGACCGTCGCCCGCAGCGGGGCCGAAGGGCTGGCCCTGGCTGAAAAGCTGCTGCCGGGGGTCATTATTTGCGACTGGAATATTCCGGGCGCTGTCGATGGGTTGGCCATTTGCCACACGCTGAAGCATCATCCGGTGCTGTCGATTTCGTCACTGCTGCTGCTGACTGCCCGCTACAGCACCGCCGACCGGGTCAAGGGGCTAGAGATGGGGGCCGACGACCTGCTCTCAAAGCCGGTGGATATCAACGAGCTCAACGCGCGGGTGCGGGCGGGGCTGCGTATCTATCAGCTGACCCAAGACCTGCGTCAGCAAAAGCAGCGCATGGAGGCCGAAATGGCCGAGGCCGAGGGCTATGTGCGATCGCTGCTGCCTGAGGATTGCACCGGCAAGGTGCCGATCCAGTCGCGGTTTTTGCCCTCCCAGCAGCTGGGGGGCGACTGCTACGACTACTACTGGCTCGACCCCGACTACCTGGTGATGTATCTGCTTGACGTGTCGGGTCACGGGCTGGGGTCGGCGCTGCTATCCACCTCGGTGCTCAATGTGCTGCGATCGCAGTCGCTGCCCGACGTCAGCTTTTACCGCCCCGAGAAGGTGCTGCGGGCGCTCAACGAAACCTTTCAGATGAGCGACCAAAACCAAAAGTACTTCACCATCTGGTATGGCGTGCTCAACTGCGCCAACCGCCAACTGCTCTACGCCAGCGCGGGCCACCCCCCAGCGGTGCTGGTGTCGGTGGATGACCACCAGCTGGTCACCACCACCCGCCTGCGCACCCCCGGTATGCCTGTGGGCATGCTGCCCGACGCCAAATATCGATGGCAGCGCTGCCAACTCCCCCCCAACAGCAGCCTCTACCTGTTTAGCGACGGCCTCTACGAAGTGCTGCAAAAAAATGAACAGTACATTGGCCTCGACGACTTTGTCGATCTGCTGGCCTTGGCCAAGCGCGACCAAAGCCTTGACTACATTCTCGACGCCGTCATTCAGCGCCAGGCAGGAGAGGTAGCCAGCGACGATATGTCGCTGATGATGGTCCATCTAGATTAAGTATGGGGATGAGGATAAGAACTACAGAGTCCCCTTTGGCAATGTCTTGACTCAATATTCACTAGCCAAATTCAGGATTCAAGGTCTACCCCTAAACCTTGAACCCCAAACCTTTTGTTTGCCGCAATCTAAGACACCTTCAGCCTGGTGTTTTCAAAGGCCTGACGGTCTTCGTAGATCTCAAACACCCGATCCATGCTGGTGAGTTCAAACAGCATGCGCACCTGATCGTTGATGGAGCAGAGGCAGAGGCTGCGGTTTAGCCCGCGGATCTCTTTTAGCAGCACGACCAGGGTGCCAAGGCCAGAGCTGTCGATAAAGGTAATGTCTGTAAGGTCAACTAAGATAGTTTCGGCCCCATTTTTCAGCAGGTCTTCCACCGACTGGCGAAACTCCTCAGCCTTGGTGCTGTCTAGAATGCCAATGGGTTCAATAACTCGAATGTCAGAACTCATAGTAAAAATACAATCCTAATTTAACGACTTACATCTAAAGATTTCCTGAAGTAGCTCGGTAGTGACCCTGCTAGATCATAGCCAATGCGGGGGCGTAAATCGCCCTGGGAGTGCGATCGCGGTCAATTTCTACCACAAGATTAACGTGTTCACCGTCGCGCTTTAAGGGATCAATAAACAGCTCTGGGTGCAGCGCTCGCCAAAAATAGTCCACAAACGCGTCAATGGTGGCGTCGCTCATGCCGGTTTTGCCCTGGGCTTTCATCTGGTGCTCGGCGTCTTTGCGCCACTGCTTGCTCAGGCGATAGTCTGCCGGGCAGAGCACCATCAGCCGGTCGAGGCCGTCCCACAGGGGTAGGTAGGTGGCGAGCTGAGCGTTCATATCGCGGGCAAATTGGCGGTCGGCCTCGGTGGCGATTGGCTCGGGAGCCTGGTCAAACCGAATAGGGTCTGTGGGCCGTGCCCCTAAAAACCAGCCTTCAAACAGCAGAATATCGACATCTTGCACCCACTCGGGGTCGGCGCGATCGCCCTCGCCCCCGTGCAGCGATTTGTCGAACCGGGGCAGGGGAATAGCCTCTCCCCTGGGGGCGGCGCGCACCTGGGCCAGGGTGGCCAGCCCCAGATCAATGTCGTGGGTGCCGGGCGGGCCACGCCACCGCAGCCGGGGGTCGGTCTGCATCAGCGCTTGGCGATCAGCGTAGGTCTTGTAGATATCGTCGATGGACAGGCCCTCGGCTTTGTAGCCCATCACCCCCAGCAGGTGGCGCAAAATCAGGGTGAGGGTGGTTTTGCCGGTGCCCTGCCCCCCCAGCACTCCCTGGATCAGCGGGGCATTGAGCTGATCGCGGGCCTGTTTGAGGGTGAGGGCCAGAGGCAGCCACAGCCGCCAGTACAGCTCCAGGTAGCGCTCCATTGGGGCCAAGGGCAGCGGTAGAGCGCTGTGGTGGGGCACCAGGGTTTGCAGCCAGTGCAGCCGCTCTTGGATCTGGGCCTCGCCGTTGGCGGCGGTGATGCCCCAGGCGGCGGCCCGCCGGGGGTCGCCCAGCTCCCAGGCCAAGAGCTGAGCCAGCTGGGCGGGGCTCAGGGGGGGGGCAGCCAGATGGGCGGTGAGCAGGGGGACGATCGCAGAGTATGGCGTTTCTGGACTGGAATCTTCTGGCAGGTCTGTCATCGCTGTTACTGGGCTATTACTGGTTGCTGAGCTGCACCAAAAGGCGGCCGGTCTGCATGGCGTCGGTGCGATCGCCGCTGACCAGCGTGATTTGTTGTAGATGCTTGAGGACGGGCTGGGCGGCGGCGGCCCACAGCCGCGCCTGGGGCAGCTGGGCCACCAGCTCGGTCTGAATTTGCGGCCAGTCTATATGAATATAGCCACCGCTAGGGCCGGGTAGCTCAGCCACCTGCTGCCACCAGCCGGGGCGCGCCCCAGCGGCACCCGCGTCCATGACGGCCGCTAGCGTTGCCGGAGCCGCCGCCACCACTTCGTACTGATCGACCGGGGCGTGCAACCCGGCCACCTCGGCCACCACCTGCAAGGGTTGTGCTCCCCGCTGGGGCAGCGATAGGCGCGTCCAGGCGATCGCCGAAGTGCCCCGCAGATCAAGGGCACCAACCCCCAACCCCTGGGCCTGGGCCTGGGCCGTGATGGCCTCTAGCGCGACTGAGAGCAGATCGCTGCGGGGGGCTATCACCAGCCAGTCAGCCGCACCATCTGCGGCGGTGGCTAGCCCCACGCCGTAGGCGCGGTCTACCCCAGTCTGCAATAGCTCTGTGGCCCCCGCCCCCAGGGCACCGTCGATCAGACTCCCCAGCGGGCTGGCCCCAGCTTCCCTAGAAACCATCGCCAGCAGCGGCTTGAGGTTTTGGGAAAGGGTAGCCAGGTCAGACCCCACCGCCGCCACCGCCAGCGACTCGGGTAGGTAGGGGGAGATCGCCGCCCCATCGTTGGCCCCGGCTGGCTGAGGATGCAGCCGGTGGCCCTGGGCGGCCAGCAGCGCCGTGTGGCCCAGCAGCCCCTGGCGGGTCAGCTGCCACGACATCAGCCCCCAGCCCACCTCGTCGTCGGTAGCCCCCATTGGCCCCAGTGCCAGGGCTGCCTTCTCGTCAGGGTGGAGCCACTGGTTGAGGGCGGGCAGGTTGAGAGCCAATAACCCCACGCGGGGCTGGGGCAGCTCTGCCAGGGCGGTTTTGTAGCGGCGATCGCCCCGCAGATTGAGGTCGTTAGACTGAGCGGCGGTCAGGGCCTGGCGCAGCACGTCGGGGTGGTTGGCGGCCAGCAGGTAGCGGTTGGCCACCAGGGTGGTCGCCAGCTGGGCCGTAGCTTCGCCGGGGAAGGGCTGCGATCCTCGCTGGGCGTAGATCAGCCGATTGCCCGAGAAATCTTCAAAGGTGAGGGCATCCCCGGCGATCGCCCGGTTTTGCCAGTACAGCTCTAGGGCCGCCTGGGCTGCCGCGCTGTCATTGCAGGCCAGGGCCACCAGGTAGCCGGGGGTGGTGCCATTGTTAGGGTCGTAGTCGAGGTCGGGGGTGACCAGCGCCGCCGTCACCTCTTCGCCTAGCCAGGGCTGAATATCGCGGCTGTAGCTGAGGCCGGTGTTGGCCAGCAGCAGCTGCTCAATGCGCTCTTGATCGCGGCGGGTCGCCTGGCGCAGGCGGGGGGCGGCCAGATATTCCCACAGGGTGGCGAGGCGATCAGGGCGCACCAGCACCGAGGCCACCAGGGGCGACTGCTTGGGCACAAACTGGAGGGCCAGCGGCTGCGCCTGGCCGCCGCGCTCAATTAAGTACATAGGGGTGTTGAGGGTCAAGCGCCCCAGCAGGCCCAACCCCAGCACCAGAGCCAGCCCGGCGGCAATGGCAAGGGGGCGAATAAACGAGCGAAACTTCATTGACCTCACGCCTGAAACCCAGAAAACACCCGCCGCGCGATCGCCCGCGCTGGCTAATGTTTCCTAGTGTATGGCCCTGCGAGACCCGTAACTCCTCGGATGCCATCGGGCTGTTTAGAAATTAAACAATGTAAACCTTATGATTTATTTATCACTCAAGCGCATAGTTGGCTCGATGAATGGAGTCTCTTCACCTATGGTGCGTTCTTCTGGCTGATGACGGTTTGCAGCTCCGGCAGGCTGGCTTGCCCTGGCGGCGCAATTTTACTGCTGGCTGCAGCTGAGCCTTGTCAATGGTAACGGGGTGCTCGGCTAGAATTGAGCTAACCCAATTCTGGCCGTTTTCCAGGTTTACCGATGACGCTCGCTCAAGATGTAAAGACTTCTCTCTATGAGCAAGACTATTTGCTGTGGCTAGAGCAGGTGGCCGAGCAGTTGCGGCAAAAAGATTTTGATGGCTTAGATATTACTAACCTGATTGAGGAGATCGGCGACTTGGGCAAAAGTGAGAAACATGCCGTTGCCAGCTACCTCATGCACCTGTGCGAACATCTTCTGAAGCTGAAATACTGGGACTCTGAGCGCGATCGCTGCTTTCGCGGCTGGTCTGTCGAGATCACTAACTTTAGATTTCAGTTGCAGCGGCGGCTAAAATCTAGCCCCAGCCTCAGGAACTATCTAGAAGAAATTTTTCTTGAAGAATACGGCAACGGCAAAATGCTCTTCTTAACCGCCAGCGGGCTTGATGCTGATACCGTGCCTGCACAGCCCAGTTTTGATCTCAAAAATGCTTTGGATCAGAACTGGCTGCCTTAGCGACAAAAATTGCTGTAAGGGATTCGCATCAAAATAAGGTAACAGAGAGATTGGATGCTCTAGAGCACCGGTTCAGTATCTAAATAGCAGCACTCACCCTGGTGCCCTGGCTCCGCCTGGGCATCCCGCTCTTGCGGCTCTGCCGCTCATTTGAGGAGGCAGAGCCGCCGACGAGCATTCCAATGCAGAGCATTGGAACGAGTTGGAACGAGGGGCAGCGAATACTGAACCGATGTTCTAGTGGATTCCCGCCTGCATGGGAATGACGCTGGGACTTTATTTATTAGCTAGTCCTTAGTCTCACTTCTAGTCGCCTGCCTGGATGCGCTCAATGTAGTCAAGCTGGCAGGCGATGGCGAGGACGGTTAGTAGGACGATAATGGCCCGTGGCCAGAGAAAAAGGTCATGACAAAGGGAGCTGTCAAGCGGCTGGGGAACTGCCAGTGCCGGTGGCCTGGCTGACGATCGCATTTGCCTGCTTTGCGGTGGTGGCCTGGCGTTCGCTGTGGCGATCGGTGAGGTAGTCGACCTGGTCACGCAGCAGCAGGGTGAATTTATAGAGTTCTTCCATCACGTCGATGACGCGATCGCGGTAGGGCGAATCTTTCATCGCGCCATCGTCGTGGAACTCCTGATAGGCCTTGGCCACCGACGACTGGTTGGGAATCGTAACCATCCGCATCCACCGACCCAAAATCCGCAGGGTATTGACCGCATTGAACGACTGGGAGCCGCCGCTCACCTGCATCACCGCCAGGGTTTTGCCCTGGGTGGGCCGCACCGCCCCAATGCTCAGGGGCACCCAGTCGATCTGGTGTTTCATCAGGCCGCTGACGTTGCCGTGCAGCTCGGGGCTAGACCACACCTGCCCCTCTGACCAGGCCACCAAATCTCTCAGCTCCTGCACCTTGGGGTGGCTGTCGGGCACGCTGCCCAAAATCGGCAGATCGTGGGGATGGAAGAACCGCACCTCGGCCCCCATGGCTTCGATAATTCTGGCGGCCTCTTCAGCCAGTAGGCGGCTGTAGGAGCGCTCCCGCAAGGAACCGTAGAGGAACAGAATTCTCGGCTTGTGATCAACGCTCATCGGTTATGTCCTCATCAACTAGCGGATCATCGGTTCTGGCATCACCATCGCTCCAAATGGCTGGATCGGCCTTGCAGCAGTCCTCCAGCAAAAACCGCAGCAGTCGATGGGTGCCCTGCCAATCAATGGCATAAAACACCTGCCGCTGTACCCGCCAAGATCGCAGCAGATTGGCCCTTTCTAGCTGAGCCAGGTGTCGAGATAGCGTAGACGAGTTAACGCTCAAGCTCTCAGCAATTTCACCCGCTGGCAGCCCCGCTGGCCCGGCCTTCACCAGCAACCGGTATGCCGCCAGCCTAGTCTCCTGGGCCAGGGCCAAAAATGCTTCGAGAAAGAAATCTAACTGCATGATTAGAATATAGCGCAATTGCACAATTACGCAAATAAAAATATGGGTTTAATTATTTTGGTTTACCCAGGCCAAATTCTATCTCTTGGCCTACGCCCTGTCTAACGACGCACCTAGTCTTCTGGCCCAGAAGCCGGGTTTTTAGCCATACTGCACCGATGCTCTAGCAAATGCTCTAGTCATCTGCGTCATGCGTCGGCCCATCCCTGAAACCCGAAACCCAGCACCCCATCAGGTGTTTTCCTATTTCTGTCAGCCTAGGTGTCTAGGTGGGTACCAATTAAGCAAGCTCCGGTCAGGCTGACGCCGTCGAGTTGAGTGCTAGAGAGGTCGGCGCAGAGCAGGTTAGCGCCCCCAAGCGAAGCCCCTGACAGATTGGCATGGCGCAGATCGGCTTCTTCGAGGTTGGCATTGTCGAGCCGCGCCCCCTGCAAATCGGTCTGGGACAGGTCGGCCCCCTTGAGGTTGGTGTCGCTGAGGTTGGCCCCGCGCAGGTCGGCCCCGCGCAGGTCTACCCCCTGGAGGTTGACCCCCATCAGATTAGCGCCGCTCAAGAAAGCTCCGGCCAGGCTGCCGCCGCCCAGGCGTGCCCCCATCAGGTTAGCGCCGCGCAGGTTAGCGCCGCGCAGGTCGGCGCCGGTGAGATCGCACTGCATCAAGTTGGCGCCCCACAGGTTGGCTCGCAGATCGCTACCCACCAGGCTGGCCCCCATCAGGTTGGCGCCCTCAAGGTGGGCCTTGGCCAGAGAGGCGCGGCTGATGTTGGCCCCCATTAGGTTTGCCCCGGCCAACTGAACGCCCGCTAGGTCGCTGCCAGACAGGTCTTCGTCTTCTAGATCGGCCCCGGCCAGGTGGCGAAGCTTGCCCAGTCGCAGGGCGGCGATGTCAATGGAGTCTGTAGGCACGGGCGACGGTGTTGGTTAGGGATTTGCAGTCAGGCTTTTTATTGGGAGATTTCTAGGAAAGAGAATACCAGCTTTAACCCAGCGACCGTAGTTGCTGTAGGGTGGGCACTGCCCACCATGGGGAAACTATTTTCCAGAAGTCACCCTAGTGCGGCGTCAGCTGAGACGAGGGCTGATAGACGGGCGGCTGATCGTCCAGGTCAGGATTTAACAGACCTGACCCCAAAGTAATTTTAGTCGGTATTGTGGGCAGACTCATGCCCTGCTGAAGGCCCATCACCATCAGCCCCAGAATCTCGACCAGTTTTGGGTCCCACCGCTGCCCCGCTTCGGATTGGCAAGTGGTCAACACTTCGCCTAGGGCGGTGGTGTTGTTGTCAGTGGGCGTGCCGTGGCGGGCCTCGGCCACCCGGTTCTGAAACTCGGCCACCAAACTCAGCATGCGCGATTCGAGGGGTACGGAGTCACCTTCCAGGCCAGCGGGATAGCCGCTGCCGTCCCAGCATTCACCCTGGTGAGCAATGATGGCGGCGATCGCCCGCATGCGGGGCATTAGCCGCAGGGCCTGCACCGCCGGAATCAGCGGGCAGCTAGGCCCATCGACTGTGAGACTGGCCACGTCGGGGGCTGGGGCAATGCGGTGCAGCATACCTGCCAACCGCAGCCGCTGGAGCTGCCACGCGGGCAGATCCAGCAGCTGGCCCATCATTTCTAGCAGAGACACCACTTCACTGGCGGCCAGAGGGTTGATCGGGTCGCTGTAGTCCACGAGTTGGGCCATGCGCAAAAATGCTTGCAGCTCGTTGGAAAAGAGGTTTTGATCGAGATCGTCTACTAGACTAAAGGCCAGGTTGCCCTTGAGGTCGTTGCGGCTGTTTTGCAGGTAGTGCACCACCTGGGCAACAGTATGGCTAACAGTGGTAGACTCGTCGCCGCGCAGAGCCGGGTTTTGCTGCTTGAGGGTGGTGAGATGCTTGGTTAGCTGAGCAGCGAGGGCGGGGTTGTAGCGATTGACGTGGGCGATCGCCAGCTCGACGGTTTCGCTCACTAGGGCCGAGTCAAAGGTCCAAAAGCCGTAGAATTTGCGCTCGAGGTCGTGTTCGGGCACTCCGGCTTTGCCGTAGTCGGCCACCGACAGCTCCTGGCAGAGCACCATGGCGGTGTAGTCGGGGGAGAGAATCATCAGGTGCCACTCTTCAGCCACCGGATCGTCGTCGGCCAGGTCAACCAAGGCAACATTCTCGCGCTGGCTGGTGGGATGGTCGTGAAAACCCGCCTCTGAGGCGGCCATGATCACAATTTGCTCGGCTTTGTCGGCGATCGCGCTGTAGCGGTCGGCCTCTTCCAAATACCACTTGCCTCGCTGAAAGGCGGTGACCACCAGAGGAGCAGACCCAGAGGTCAAAATGCAGTCTTCGAGGGCGTGGCAGAGGGCGACTAGAGTGTTTTTGTAGTAAACGCCGTAGTTGAGGGGTGTAGTGTCTGCCTCGGCACGACCGTCTACCAACAGCTTGAGTATTGACCCGTCTAGCATTTCAGCCCTCTACCTAACCCTTACGACCTATGTATTTAGGATGATAACGCAGCTCGGGAACAGAGGGGGTGGGGGCGGGATCGCGGCAGTCAGCGCCATCGGGAGAGGACAGCAGCAGCAAAATCTCAGGTTGCTAACCGTAGATGAATCAAACATTGAATGCCTCTCGTAGGGGCAAACGGCCGTTTGCCCTTGCCCAAATTCATGTCTAAATTCAGCAACACCCAAAATCCACCATTATCCTGTTCCCGAGATCAGCAGGTTTCCCTAAATAGAATTCTCAGCCCAGCAACTCTGCGATCGCCCCCCGGATAAACCCCTCATCCTCGGGGTTTTGGTAGGGGTTGCCCGCCCGGTGGCCCCAAATCGAGGGGATGGGGCGGTACTCGGCGTTGGCGATCAACGCCGCCTCGGCTTCGCAGTCCTCAGGGGTGAAATAGAGGTCGGTGGTGGCGGGCATGACCAGGGTTTGGGCCGTAATCGACGCCATCGCTTTGGCATAATCGCCCTGGTAGACGGGGTTATCGCCCACGTCGCAGCGCAGCCAGGTGTCGATCATCGCCAGCAGGTTGTGGGGGTCGCGGCGACGATAGCCCGCCTCCCAGGCCCGCGAGATATAGTCTTCGAGCGAGTCGTAGCCCCAGGCCAGGTAGGGTTTAGCCCGGTAGTAAGCCTGGCTGGCCGCCCAGCTGGCATAGATCTGGGTAAAGGTGTGAAAGCCGCGATCGGGGGTGGCCTCAAACCGTTCGCCATTCCATGCGGGGTCGCTGGTGAGGGCGGCCCGCAGACTGTAGAGAAAGAGCTTGTTGTGGTCGGTGGTTTTGGCGGTGCCGCAGAGGGCAGCCAGGCGCTGCACCCGCTCAGGGTAGAGCGCCCCCCAGTGGTAGCCCTGCTGCGCCCCCATCGACCAGCCGTAGACCAGGGCCAGCTGGTCAATCCCTAAGGATTGCAGCAGGGCAAACTGGGCGCGCACGTTGTCGTAGTGGGTGAAGTAGACGCCGGGCTGGGCCACCGCCGGGCAGTTGCTGGGCGAGGTCGAGAGGCCGTTGCCAAACATATTCACCATCACCACGCACCAGCGGCTGGGGTCGAGAATGCCGCCGGGGCGGACTAGCCAGTCGACATCGCTGTGCTGCGCCCCGTAGGAGGTGGGGTAGAGAATGACGTTGTCCCGCCCCCGATTCAGCTCTCCGTAGATCTTGTAAACCATCTCCGCCTGGGGCAGCACCACGCCGCACTGCAAGGGAAAGTCGTTGAGGGTCAACTGTTTCGGCGTTGCCATGGGACTCTCTTAGCTAGGGTTTGCGCTAGGGTCAGTGCTAAGGTCTGCGTTAAAACTGGCCACAATGCCGCGATTGACTCGCACATAGCCCGCATCGACCCGCTCGAAGTAGGGCTTAAGCTGTGCGTGGGCCACAGGCAACTGGTGAAACGGAATCGACGGGTACAGGTGGTGCTCGGCGTGGAAAGGCATGTTCCACATGATCCAGCGCAGGGGCCAGAGGGTGATGGTGGTGCGGGTGTTGATCAGGGGGTTGTCGCTGTGGGGGCAGCCGGTGTGCTCGGCCAGCAGCACCAGCCGCAGCACCGGTTGGCCTACCGCCAGGGGCAGTACCCAGTAGGTGAATAGAAACCAGGGATGGCCCAGCAGCGTAGAGACCGCAATCACCGCTGCGTAGGTGAGCAATTGCAGCCGCAGCGATCGCACCACTTCAGCCCTACCGCTTTCAGATATGTAGTAGCACTCCTCCATCTGGCCCAGAGCCACTCGGCTATGGCAGCGCACCTTGCCCAGCCACCAGGAGATGCCGCTGAGTTGCCACAGATAGTCGCCCAGGCTCTCGGGCTTAGGGTCGTCTAGCTCTGGGTCTTTGCCCAGAATTTGGGTGTAGCGGTGGTGCCACTTGTGGTAGCGACGGTAAAAGGTGCTGTTGTAAAACGACAGCAGCCCCGCCAGCCAGGCCGCACCATCATTTAACCGGGGGTTGGCAAAGGCGGTGCGGTGACAGCACTCGTGCATGGCACAAAACATCAGCGCTAGACTGGCACCGCAGACTAGTAAAGCGGGCAGGGCCAGCCACAGCGGTGCTGTGCCCCACAGATAGCCACTCAGGGCGATCGCCCCCAAATGGCCCCAAAACCGCACAGCTCCGGCCCGGTTTGACCGCTGGTTGAGGGAGGCCAAGGCCGCCGCCGATAAAACCTGGCGAGGTTGACTGGGCAACGGACTGAGTTCGGCAGCAGGTGTAGTATTCGTAAGCATGGTTAACGTTCTGGTAAAAAATGCTTGGGTGACGTCAGACAATTGAACAACGGGAAGTAGCTCGATTGGGTAACGCCCCAGGATCTCAAACCACCTTTCCCCAACGACCCGCTGGCTCAAAAGGCCAGCAAAACGACCCGCTCTCAACGGCACTCTTAACTTGTTATGACAAGTGAGCTTAGCACATTTGTCAGGGGGTGACCAATCCGCCCTTCACCGCGCCCGCCGCCCGCTAATTATTGCCTGACTATGGCTACTCCCTTACACATCACCATTTCAGAAAAGCTGCGCCACCAGATTGAGCTGGGGCAGTACCAGTCGGGCGATCGCCTGCCCAGTGAGCACCAGTTGATGGAAACCTTTAGCGTCAGCCGCATCACCGCGCGGCAGGCGATGGCCAACTTGGTCAGCCAGGGCCTGGCGATCGCCTATCGAGGCAAGGGCGTCTTTGTCACTCCGCAAAAAAAAGTCACCTATTCTCTCTCTAGTCCGCTGGTGTTTCTAGAGCAAGACATGGCCCGCCAGGGGGTGGCCTTTTCCTTTGAAAACTTAGCTTTTGAGGTGGTTCTACCTGCCGCCGAGGTGGCGGCGGCAATGCAGCTTGCCCCGCAGTCTGAGGTCTACCTGCAAAAAAAACTCCTGCGCATGGATGGGGCCGCGGGCGCTGTGGATATTTCTTACCTGATGGCTGACCTGGGCCAGCGCTTTGCCTCCCAGCTCAAGTACCAAATGACGTTTCCCACCCTGGCCCAAAACGGCATCCCGATCAACTGTCTAGACGGGTTGATTGAGTGCACCCACGCTGACTACGACCTCAGCAGGTACCTGGAAGTGCCCCTGGGTCATGCCCTAATGGTCTATCGCTATACCGCCTACTCCAGCGACCAGCAGCCGGTGCTCCACGGGGCAACGATCTCGCGGGCTGATCGCTTTTGCTATTCCCTCAGCACCCGCTCTGGCGGGGTGACCTGAGGCATGATAGCCACTGACCCCATGTTGGTGCCTGCGGGCGTTCTCTACTTATTAGGCTGAGGCTGTATCGACTGTGCTGCATTGCCTGTGTCGCCCAGGCGATGCAGCCAAGATAGTCGATCACCTGGGCATCGTTCATACTGACTATGTATAGGTGGCAACATTCTCAACAGCCGCCCATCGTTATTAACGTTATTGGTTAGAGGTTTCCATGAAGCAGCGCATATTTGCGGCAGTCGCCCTCATTAGTCTGGGGGTAAGTACCCTGGCCGTCAGCCCTGCCCATGCTGCCGAGCGGGTGCGCCTCAACTACCGTGGTTTTAGCCGCACAGTACCGGTGTCTCTGCTGGTCTTGCTGGCAGAAACAGGCGAATCCTCGGGGGTGCTGGGCGGGTTGCTCAACCAGGCAGGGCAAGATGGGGGCGAACTGCGATCGCTGCTCACCCGCCCCCTTTCCGCCGACCCCGTTGTGCTTGATCGCTCCCTTAACAACCGCCCCGGTGAGTGGGTGCTCGACTACCTCGGCCAATCTATCCACACCGGCACTGGCCAAGCCAACCGTCAGGCGCTGCGATCGGCCTTGGTCGTCTCCGCCAGCGACGACAAGCAAATCACCCTCCTAGAGGTGCTGCAAAACTACCCCACCGAAGAAGTCGTATTAGAAGGCGACAACATTCAGGCTGCCTACACCAGGTTGGCCAGCTTTCTGCGACCCCTCTCGATTTTTCTGTGAATCTGCCAATTAAACACGTATCCGGGATCTCACTGCGACCGGCCCAGCGGGCCGGGTTCGCGTCCTTGGAGAGCCGCCGTCAGCGCAGCAGTGAGACCGCGACCATGCCCACCACAATGGCTACCACCAGCAGCGTCAGAGGTTCTACCTTAAATTCCGAATCGCCGCTAGAGCCAGTGGCGTAGAAAAACGCGAAAAACACAATCAGTATTACAACTATGTCAAAGCCAGTAAACACAGTGCTTTCTCCCATGACCGGCTGAGACTATGTCAAGCCCAGCTCGGGATCTATAGTTTTCTCACCGGTTAAACTCCACGCCTAAATTTGAGTGGGGTTATTGGTCAAACCGTCAGCTTTTGGCGCTGTTGATACATTTACCTAGAAAATATTCACCCAAAAAAGTCTCACCTAAAGAATCTCAGGCACAACGGCAAAGATGCGGCCCCATTGCCTATCTGCTCATTTTAGTGCCTAGAACGCCGGTACAGAAACCCAGTTTTTGGGGCAAAAGGCTAGTCATGTCGTTAGAGCAGCGACGAAGCAACCGGGTTTTTAGCCACTGTAGGAAAGGTGTGATCCCAAACTGAGATGCTTTCTACTGAGGCTCAGCGCAGCCTCACCTGGGCCTGTATCGGCAGGTGATCAGACGCTTGAGCGGCAGCGGCAACCACCTCGGCCTCGACCACCTCCAGGGTGGCGGGGGTGTAGAAGATGTAGTCGAGCCGGTACTGAGGCTGATCAGAGGGGAAAGTAAAGCCTTTGGCCTGGGGCGGCGGCGCGGTGGCCAGCACCGGAGAATCGAGCAAAATCTGAATCGAGTGGCTGTCCCCCCCTTCATCTCGGTTGAGGCTGCTGTTAAAGTCGCCCACCAGCAGCACCGGCAAGTCTTGGGCATAGCCTTCGGCCAGGTCGCGCACCACCTGAGTTTGGCGGGTGCGGGTGGGGGCATCAAAGGCTTCGAGGTGAACGTTGATGACGATGAGAGCTTGGCCAGATACGTCGATTTCAGACACCTGAGCGATGCGGTCTAGGTATAGGGCGTTGTAGTAAAACGGATTCGTCGGCACCTGCTCGAGCACCAACCGCTCGTTGCGGCGAATCGGGTAGCGGCTGAGAATGGCCTGCCCGGAGATCACCTGCCTGTAGTGGGCGCTGGGTGGCCAGTAGGGAAAGGGCACGTAGCGCTTGTCCCAATTGACGGCGATCGCCCCAAAGGCCATACCCAATGCCGCCGAAACCGCATCCTGCTGGTTGACGTTGAACGAGCGGTAGGCATCGAAGTCAATTTCTTGCAGCGCCAAAATATCGGGTTGTACATCGCCTAGCGCCTTGACCGCCGTGGCCTGATTGGTTTCGTAGAGGGTCTGGTCGCGCTCTACGGCCTGCTGGTTGGTCAACCCCGACAGATAGCCGAGGTTGTAGCTGACTACGCTGAGCTGCTCTGGGCTGTCGGTGCCGGGGGAAAAGGTCTCAGAAGTGACCAGGTTGTCGTAGTCGGCGGCCTGCCAATTGGGAGCACTGATATATAAAAAGGTGCCTGCCAGCGCTGCCACCGGCAGCCCCAGTACCAGGGATCCAGCAACAAAAACGGTTTTCATAGGTTTAATTCTATGGCGTTCTTTCGCATCTCTAAGGAGCAAGGCTGCCCCTTAGACAACCGTCGCGGCTGTCCACGAGATTGCAGGATGCCTTACCTATAGAAACCAATCTTAAGGCCTAAGCCACCTCTTCTAGCACCTCGGACCCAGCCTCGGCTTCGCCCAGCACGGTGAGAAACTGGAGCGCCATGGCTATATAGGTGGCGCACTGGGTCGGCGGCAGCCGGTAGAATGCCTGCCAGGCGGCGGCTTTATCAGACTCGTAGGCCCCGGCGCGATCAGGCTGCTGGTCGAGCCAGCCCAGGCGCACGGCGTGGCCGATCAGCACATCTAGATATATATGGTCTTCAAAGTAGAGGTCAGAGTTGACCTTGAAGATCTCGCCCATCTCCCGCAGGGCCTCCAGGCTGAGGTGGCGATACTCCGGGGCCTGGATTTTGTTGAGCAGGTGGGTGATACGGCGCTCAAAATTTTGCTCGCCGGGGGTCATTTCAGAAAGGATGCGATCGCTGTCCAGTCGATTCTTGCGGTCAAACTTGTTGCCGATCACAATGCCCTTCGAATGCTTCAGCACCTCCCACACCTGGGTATAAAATCCCTCAGAAATGCGGGCGATTTCCCCATCAATGATGCGTTTGCGCCACCAGTCGATCGGCTCGGCTTCGGCTTCCTCTGGCTCGACCTCAATGTCGGTAGGCACCACCCGCCAGTTGATCGAGGTGTGGGGCTTAACATGCAGTGACTCGCGGCGAAACACCGACTGATTGAGTCCGTCGAACCCAGCTAGTACTTGACGCAGGCGCTGTTTTAGACTGTGGGGGCTGAGGTCGATCAGTTGACCGTAGGCTTCGTCTTGGGTGATGCCGCGCTCGCGGGCCAGCTCACTGGTGATCAGCAACAGCAGGTAGCCAATGCGCAGTGTCATCAGCCCTTTAAATAAGCTCGGTTCGGCTTTGATTAAAATGCTCAGGTCAATCAAGATCTCTTGGGTGAGCACGTGGTCGCGCACATCGTCGCCGCAGAACGTGCGGATTTTATCGACAATCTCGCTGTGGCCCATGGGTTCGGTGATCAGCGATGCTTCGCTGTAGGACTTACCCACCGAGATTTGCTTTTGGCGCACCAGCAGCTCGGTCACCGCATCCGACAGGGTGATATCGGCCTTACCCAGCAGTCCGGCAGCGCGGCGCAGCACGCTCCACTGCTCTAGCTGGCTGGCCTTGGCATAGACCTCATCCAGCAGGCTGGCAACGGTGACGGCGTGGCTGGAGCCGCCCAGGCCGGTGTTGAAGTCGTTGCCGTGCAGGTGCTGAAGGGTGGCCAGCAGCTCAATCTGCTGGTAGACGTTGTTGGACTCGCGCAGCTGGGTGAGCAGCAGCTCCAGGTCGGTCTCATTCTCCACGTCGTACTCTTCGAGCTGTGAGAGGGGATCGTCGTGGCCCGCCTCAAAGCCCAGGTATGCTGTCCACAGGGGCGCATAGCCCACGGAGGTGCTGCCCAGCTGGTAGCCGTTGACATTGTCGATGCGCTCTAGGTTGGTGGTCATCATCAGCTGGTGCAAGGGGCCGAGCTTGACCGGCACGTGGTCACAGCGATCGCCCTGCAATTCTTGCATTAGCGCCATCAGCGGCGACTCATAGATCGGCTTGCGCCCCAGCTGAAACATAGCGTGGGTGAGCATCAGTGCCACCGTGGGCCGCCCCGGCTCACGCCAGTGGTCGTAGATGTAGGCCAGCTCGCTGCGCATCTGGGCCACCAAAAAGTGGTAGTCAAGGGTGAAGTAAAACCGCTGCTGGTCTAAGAACGACGGCAAAAACACCACCGACTCACCCTTGATGCGAAAAATGCGGGAGGTGGTCAGGCTGCGCAGCCGCCGCACCGGGCGACCGCTGAGGCCCAGCTTGTCGTTCTTGCCAATCTCGACGTAGATCGACGACAGCTCCGTGGCTGGGAACACCTGCACTGGAGCAATCTCTTCTAGGGTTTGGGTGGGTAGGCCGTAGGTGGCCAGTTCCGTTTGCAGGGCCTTGTCTTCGGCCAAGAGCGCTACCTGCACCACCGGGTAGCGGTGGTCGCCCAGGGCGCGGTACCGCCCCAGGGGGTCGATGTCGCTGGGCTTGAGCAGCCCGTCGTGGAGCAGCTGCCCCAGCAGGTAGAGGCTCTGGGCCCACACCAGGGGCAGGTTGTCGTTGGGCAGGCGGGTTTGACTGCCGGGCTTGGCCCGCTCGGCCTCGATTTTCTCTTCGGGCACATAGTACAGCTCGGGCAGCAGGCCCACCCCGTCGCGCTCGACCTCTAGGGCCGCCAGCCGCTCTTGGTAAAACTGACTCTGGTCTTTGTCGCCCGCAAACAAACTGTCGAGCCACAGGTAGGTAAAAAATAGCGGCCACTCGCACTCAATGTGCTCAAACTGGCGCAGCTCTTCGGGTTCGTAGTGTAGTCGGTGGGTGTCTTCGATCACCGTCTGGTGGCCGTCGCGCAAAAACCGCTTGCAGCCGTAGCGCCCCTGGAGCTTGTCGACAATCTTTTGCCGGGTCTTGCGGGCCAAGTCTGCGTCGTCAATGGCAAAGGCAGGGTAGCCAATCACATTGAGCAGCGCCGCATCGATCTCCTTCGAGCCAGACTCTCGCGGCAGCAGCGACTCTAGGGTGATGCGGGCGCGGGCAATCTCGTCGGTGAGCACGTGGATGGTGGAGGCCTGCCCGCCACGCATGCCAAACAGGTTGAACCCCCGCAGCGCCTCTAGGGCCGCCTTGGCCAACCCCACGGAGCTGGCGTTGAGCTCGGGCTTGCCGTGGTTCATTTTGTTGCCCCGCTCCCAGATGCCGTAGTCGGGGGTGCGGTAGGCCCGGCCAATGTAGTAGACCAGGTTTTGCACAAAGTTGACTTCATCTTGGGTGAAGATGATTTGCAGCCCCGAGGCGGTCATCTGGGCCAGCATGAGCAGGTACACCGAGGTAGCGTCGATTTGCAGGTGGCCCCACTCGTCGTCGCCCACCACCGGCAGCCCGGTGCCGGTGTCATACTTGGCGTGGAGCGCTTGCAGCGGGTCCTGTCGTTCTTTGAAGTGCTCGACTTTTTCGGACTGGCGCAGCATGGCCTGGAGCAGGCCGCGCATCAGCTTGACCACGCTCTGCTCTAGCTCAACGGTGCGGCCCTGGTCGTCGTCGAGGTGGCGGTAGGCCAGCGCCACCCCCCACACCGCCAAAATGCTAAACACGTTGTCGCGCACCCAGGCGTCGGTGTAGTCGCCGTGGATGTTGACCGCCGTGCTGGCCGGCAAGAGACCGCTCACCGGGTGCTGCCGCGACAAAATCACGGTTTTGACCTGTTGGTAATAGCGATCAAGCTGCTCTTGAAGGGCGGCTGAAGACATAGGCGGCGGCAAGGGGAACGGCAGAGAATGAAATTAATCGGGTTTTAACCCACTCTAGGGGCGATCGGCCAGATAGTAGTCATGGAAATCACAGAATCCTGACGATTGGGCCTGATGGCTGACCATGGGGGAGCGCTAGGCGGAGGTCTGCAACGCGCCATAGGGTTGAATCAGAATTTCGGCGGGAACACCCAACTCCTGATTGAGCTTGCGGATCATCTCCAGGGTAAGGGAGCGCTGGCGTGACAGCACCTCGGCAACCCATGCCCGGCTTCCTAAACAGGGTTCTAGATCCTGCGAAGACCAGCCGCGGGCTTCCATATAGTAGTGAATGGCTTCAATGGGATCGGGCAGCTCAACGGGGAAGTGAACTTTCTCGTAGGCATCTACCAAGGTGCTGAGCACGTCTAGTCGATCAGCCTCGGCAGTGCCAGG
>DAIPYU010000070.1:18813-24600 GCA_036782635.1 Nodosilinea sp. CTOTU7353 | reverse complement strand
TGGGGCTAATTGCTAAAGAATATGCCCCCAAGGGAGCGCTGCTGCCCATCGGGTAATGTTGTTTTTGAGATATACATTGGTTGACGCGCTAGCAGAACTCAGCAAAACCAGTTTGGCGCTAGCGAGAAGATTCTATGGTTTAGAAGATTTCCAGCAACACTCCGGACAGTTTTTAATCGCTAACAATTGAATGCGGGTTTCAGTCCTCTTCTGCAGTAGCTCGGTCAACGAGAAATCAGGGGTTTCAGAGCTTGTCCAGAAAAGTGTCCGGACTATTGTTCCAGTTATCGTAGAGTGTGTTATTGCCCAGTGTGACGCACCAAGCCCAAACTGACGATACGTTGGTCTTCACTACAACTATGTTTAAAGATTAGATTCAGAATTAGTTACCCAATTCAAAACACTCCGGACAGTTTTTGATAGCCAACGGTGGAAGAAGAGTTCCAACCCGCTTCCCCAGTAGCCTAGTCAATGAGAAATTAAGGGTTTCAGTGCTTGCCCAAAAAAGTGTCCGGACTATTGCCAATTGATATTAAAACTTAAGCAGTAACTCATAATGTGATCGTCTGCTTTAGCTAAATAACGTTCCGCAGGCTTCGTAGTTTTCGAGAATACATAATTCCTTGGCTGATTGTATAGAAATCATAAAGCCTGTAGGTCACCCTTGTTAATATTCATTGAAATTGTGTATAAATGAATAGGTCAGTCTGAGATAGCAGAGTTCGCTTGATAAAGATAAATGAGCCTTACTCAGCTGAGATTTAGTCATCTACCAACTACACAGGCTCATATGTAGTTTTGATAGCCTACATAAGGCTATGCATTACGAAAACTCTGCTTCTTGCCACTGAGCACATCTACCTCTGGTGCAGCTATCTGCTTTCTGGCTAAGTCTTCTGCTAGAAAGCCTGCTGATTTGCTTCGAAAATTTACAGCAACTCCTTCAACCACATTAAAGGTAGGTTTCAAGTTATGTCATTCAAAACATTTGCTACTGGGGCTGCAATCGCAGGTGCCCTTGTATCATCCACTGTAGTAACAGCCGCTCCCGCCGAAGCGGCCGCTATCTCAGTTGGTAGCACTATTCAATTTTCCTCTCTTCCATTAGTAGGGAGGGTCTCTTTCAATGAAACCACTGGGAATTTAGACTTCGCACCTCAGACAGCCGGTGTCGGAATCGGAACTGGCAGCTTCGCTCGTGTTGGCCCCTTTGCTCGGGTCGAAGATTTAACTCTTGTTAATGACGGCGGTGGCATCTTCTCCCTAGCTTCGACTCAAACCAACTTTATCAGGAACATCAATCTACCTCCTGTTCTTTCAGGCTTCAATGACGTGCAGTTTAGCCTCACTAAGTTTATCCTTGATAGCAATACAGGAAACTCAACTGTACTGAAGGGTTTCTTCACGAAAGATGGGCAAACCACTCAAGCTGTTGGTCGCTTTACGTCTCAAATTGACTTTGTTGATTCCAGCACTTGGTCTATGTCTATCAGAGCCGTCCCTACTCCTGCTCTGCTCCCCGGTCTCATCGGCATGGGCGTAGCGGCTCTGCGTCGTAAAGACGAAGAGTCTGCCGAAGAAAACGCCTAGTTTTCTGGGCTGGTGCTTTGCTGATACCTTTAGGCTTTAGCAAAGCACCAGCTGTCAGCAGTAGCTTTTACTATAGCCGCCTCTCGGGGCGGCTTTTTTATTGGCTTTACCTCAGTATTGTAGGGTCACCCATGTTGGGCAATGTTTTCCTAGTCGACCTAAGCGGGTCGCTCTAAGGGATAGAATGACCAACTGCTAATGTCCATCGTAAGACTCCATCAGGCCGCCTAAGATAACTCGTCTAAATCGACGCCCAACGCCCTTAAACGCTCCGCCAGGCGCTCGGCCCGCTGTCGCTCCTGCTCGGCCCGCTCCTGTTCTTGCTCTACCCGCTCACCGCCCCACAGCAGCAAACTCCCCGATGCATCCCACCAGCGGAGCCAAGATGCAGTCATTTCGGCTTTCTTGCCGGGCCATACTCCCAGAAACAAACCGATTTCCTCGATCCAATAGTGGTTATTTTCGTTTGCAAGCTGTTGTTCGTACCTGCCTTCGACCAAGCGGTATAGGTCTAGTTCCCCAGTTTTAGGATGAAAAATAGCGTACAGAGGAACCTGCAGGATACGCTCATAGAAATACCATTTCCCATAGGGAAAGTGGGGATTAATAGAGTACTCTCCCCCTTCGGTTTCTGAAATGAATTCTATCACCACAGTGGGTACATCGCCCTCAACATGGGGCGTGTAGCTGCGTCGAATAGTTCCCTCTGGGAGAGGCTGTACCGATTGCACATAAACCCAATCCGGGGCTTTGACAATAGTTTTGTCGCCCACGGTGGCGCAAAGACCAAAATTTGACGCAATCAAAGCCGACTCCACAATCAAACCGGCTAATTCTAAAGATTCTCGTAAAGCAGCGGCCAAAAGGGGTTGAAGATTACTTTCCACCGGTTCGTCAGGCAGTATAAAGTCTGCTGGAAGTTTGTCCCAGGTAATGGGGGGTAAAAGGTTTAGAGGGCGAAGGTCTAAAGCTGTCATAGGGCATTAGCGATGCATCTACACAGTGACCAACAGTCACAGTGTTTTTTATATCTTAGCGCTGAGCCTCCATTAGATCGCATTCCTCGCTTGTTTCCAGACAGCATCAGTTGAGCAACACACATTTACTTGAGTACGCTAGCTAATTAAGAATCTAAGCTAGACCATCATCCCCCAGTCCCTTCTCCCCTCGGGAGAAGGGGAGAAGGATTCAGAACCCCTCTCTCCCAGGGAGAGGGGCAGGGGTGGGGGCAGAGAACCCTGGTAAGTTGTGCCTGCTGACGCACCTTTCTGGAGCTAGTCTTCGACCTGGCGCAGCAAAATCACCGTGATATCGGTCTGCTGGGCGATCTCCAGGGGTACATTGCCCTTGATCACCTGGCTGAGCAGGTTTTCGCGTGAGGCCCCGAGCAAAATCGCGTCGCTGCGGCCCAGGGCCGCGCAGTCAACCACCGCCTGAGACACCGAAGGGTGGGTGAGAATCTGGGTATACACCGGGCGCTTGAGGGCGGTCTCTAGCCCATCGGCCATCTCAGAAATATGCTGGGGGGTAAGGCACTCGCCCTTCTCGGGGTGGCACACGGTGCACAGCTGAATTTCGGGGCTGTGGCCCAGGGTGAGCAGCCCCGGCAGCAGGGTTTGGGCGCTCTGGGCATTGGGGCCGCCCGCCGTGGGGATCAGCCAGTGGTTAAAGGTGAGGTTGCGGCCCGGGCGCACCACCACCACCTGGCAGGGGGCCTGGCGAATCAGGGTGTCGACCACGCCGCTGATCACCCGACCGGGGGTGAGGTTGGGGTGGTGCCAGCCCATCAGCACCAGGTCAATGTGGCGATCGCGCACAATCTCCAGCAGCGCCCGCCCCACCTCGTGGGCTGCCCGCACCTGAAAGTGCACCGACAGCCCGCTGTGGTCGGCGTAGGACATAGCCAGCTGGCGCAGCGGCTCGGCGGCCTGGAGGTCAACCTTGGCCTCGGCGGGGGCCACACTGCGGGGCACCGATATGACATGGACGCATTCCAGCTCGTAGTGCAGCCCGTGGGCGATCGCCGCCGCAATTTTGATCAAGTTGGGCGCGGTCTGGGGGTCGGCCAGGGGCACCAGCAGCCGACCCCGGCCCACCGCTGGCCCCCGCTGCTGAAACACCACGTAGGAGGGTTCGGCCTGGGGGCCAAGCTCAGCCAGATCGCCGCTGACCTGGTCAGACTCGGCCCGAATGATGTCGGCGCGGGTGATGATGCCCACCAGCTTGTTGCCCTCGGTGACCGGCAGGCGGCTGAGCTTAAGCCGGTTGAGCAGGTGCAGCACCCGGGGCAGGGTGGCCTCGGGGGCCACGGTAACCGGCTCGGTGGTCATCACATCGGCCAGGGTGAGGAATTGATCTACCCCCTGGGCGGTGGCCTCCCCCAGGTCGCTCTGGGTGACAATGCCCACCAGACGCCCCTCTTCGATCACCGGAAAGCCGCGATGGTGCGATCGCGAAAACGCCTGCACCACCTCGGGCAGCGCCATCTGGCTAGAGAGGGTCTCGACCCGGCGCTGCATCAGGTCGCTGGCCTTGAGGCCGGCCCAGGGGTTGTTGGCCTGGGCCACCGGCTCCAGGTGAATGCCCTGGAGGGCCAGCAGCCGGTTGTAGATCGAGCCGTCGTTGGCGCGATCGGCCACCAGGTAGGCAATGCCCGAGCCAATCATCAGCGGCAGCACCAGGTTAAAGTTGGTGGTCATCTCAAACACGATCACAATCGCCGTGATCGGCACCCCCGTCACCGCGCTAAAAAATGCCCCCATGCCCGTCAGAGCGTAGGTGGTGGTGCTAGCCAGATCCTCGGGCAGCGGCCAGGCCCCAAAGCCGCTGTAGACCCCCTGGGCCAAAAAGCTCACCAGACAGCCCAACGCCGCCCCCAACACCAGCGAGGGGGCAAAAATCCCCCCAGGGGCGCCTGAGCCGTAGGCCAGCAGGGTGAGCACAAACTTGACCACAAAGGCGATCGCAATCAGCTGCCACCCCGCCGACCCGGTGACCAAAAACTCTTGCAGGCCGGTGTTGTCCACCGCCGCCACTGGCACAAACACCCCCACCAGGCCCGTCACTAGCCCGACCAGGCCAATGCGCCCCGGCAGCCCCAGCTGCTTAAACTGCCGAAAAAACGCCAGACTGCCAAAAATACCCCGGCGAAACAGCGCCCCCAGCAGCCCCGCCAGCAGCCCCAAAATAATTAAAAACGGCAGGTCGTGCACCGACAGGCTAATCGGTCGCGAGTCCATCACCAGGTTTAGGCCCTGGCCCCCCAGCAGCCGCGACACCACCGCCCCGATAAACGAGGCCAAAATGGCGATGCCCAGGGTGAGGTCAGAAAAATCTTGCAGCAGCTCTTCCACCACAAACAGCACCCCGGCAATGGGGGCATTAAACCCCGCCGCCAGACCCGCCGCCGCCCCGGCTGAGATCAGCTGGCGGCGATATTCTGGCGAGGTCGGCACCCAGCGGCTAAACTGTGCCGCCAGCCCTGCCCCAATCTGCACCGTCGGCCCCTGTCGGCCCAACGACAGCCCAGCACCCAGGGCCAGCAGGGTGCTGCTCAGCTTTACCAGCACCACCCGCAGGTTTAACGGAATTTTGGCAAAGCCCAGGGCGGCCTTGACTTGGGGAATACCGCTGCCCGCTGCCTCCGGGGCCAGCCGCTCAACCAGCACCCCCGACAGATAACCACCCCCCAGGCCAATGGCGGGCAACGCCAACCACAGGGGCAGGGTACTAGAAGTGCGCCACAGGGCCAGCCACTCGACCCCCTGCTTGAGCAGCACCGCCGCCAGGCCCGACACCAAACCAATCAGGCAGGCCTCCGCAATGGCAACTCGCTTGCGGCTCAGCAAGGGCTCCAGACGCTTTTGAAAATTCACAACGGCAGAACTACGGCGAGATAGGGTGTCGGGTTTCAGGTGTCGGGTTTCAGGTTTCAGGTTTCAGGTTTCAGGTTTCGGGTTTCGGGTTTCAGGTGTCAGGTTTCGGGTTGCGGTCTGCGGAGCTGCCATATACCTAATACCCGGTACCTAAGACCCAGCACCCAATACCTGAAACCCAGCCCATACCCTGCGGTGCGTTGAGCTTCGCTACAACACACCCTACAGCTAAGACCTGAGACCCAGCACCTAAGACCTGAGACCCAGCACCTAGTACCTTATACCCAAAACCACGGGCCTAAAACCATTGCCATCAGGTTTA
>DAIPYU010000070.1:0-18713 GCA_036782635.1 Nodosilinea sp. CTOTU7353 | reverse complement strand
CACCTAGTACCTTATACCCAAAACCACGGGCCTAAAACCATTGCCATCAGGTTTATAGACGCCAAGTCTGCGCGTCTGTTTCCCCGGTGAATTTTTGGTCAATTTCTACGGATGCAGCTCGCAGTCGGGGAAGCGGCCCAGGCCGTTGGCCTCCACAATGGCGTTGCGACATTTCAGCGGCGTTTTGCCGGTCATCTCCGCCAAACGCTTCAGGCTAATGGCGGGCGAACTGCCACCCGGAGCCGTCATATAAAGTCTGTAAGCCACCTCCAGCACCTGGTCGTCCAGCAGCAGAGGCCGAACTGTGGAACTAATCACATCGAGCATGGCGGTAGGAGAACGCGATTTAAGTATGTTCACCGATCTGTCTCACCAGTCCGTCTATCTGGGGAAAGGTGTTGAACAGTCGGCAGGTAGAGTCGAGCAACTCACCCTTACACCCACCCACCCACTCACCCACCCACCCATCCACCCATCCACCCATCCACCCATCCACTCACCTACCCACCCACTCTCCCACCCACCCACTCCCCCTAAGGAGCCAACTCACCGAGAATCTTAAACCGCATGTGGTTGACGGCCAGGTCGCCGAGGCGGGCCTCAGGGCTGCCTTCGGGGCGAATCAGCTTCTCAAAGGGAATGCCCTTGCCCATTTCCACATGCCACCAGGGCAGACCCATCAAAAAGCGGGTGGGGTAGGGGCCGCCCTCCTGCACGTCGTCGGGGTTAGACTCCATCGGCACCCAGCCAAAGCCGGGAATGTAGAACTCAATCCACACGTGGTTAAACTCGGGTTCGAGGTAGATGCCGGGCTGGTCGGCCTGGGCGGGGCACTTGTAGCGACCGACGGTGCGGCAAGCGATGCCGTTGAGGCGCATCAGGGCTAGCAGCAGGCCCACATATTCGCCGCAGGAGCCGCGCCCCCGCAGCAGTACCACGTCGGGGGTTTCAATGGCGGGGGTGACCGCATAGGAGAGCTTGTCATAGACGTAGTTGCGAATGCTGAGCACCTGGCGCAGCAGGTTGGTCTCGGTGCCGACGCTCTCGCGGGCCGCCGCCTGGATCAGGGGGTTACCCATGGCCAGGTCGTCGTCGTCGATCAGGTAGCGGGGGCCGTACTCGGGGGGCAACGGCGGGGCCGACTCGACCTGGCGGGGCGAGAGTTGGTACTTGATGCCGTAGACCTCGACCAGGGCCTTCCAGCCAAACAGGTGGCGCTGGTTGGGGTCGAGGCGGTCAAATTTAAAGCTGGCCACCCGCTCGCCGCCCTGCTCGACCTCAGTGAAGGGCAGCCCCACCGGCTCCACCGACTTGACCCGCTGGCGGTCGGTGGTGGTGGGAAAGGCGATCCGCCACTCGATGTTTTGCAGGGGCTGGGCGTCTTCGAGGGTGTCGATCTCTTCGACGTAGGTCATCTCGACCAGGTAGCCGCTGGTGCGGCAGTAGTTGGCCTCTTTGTACCAGCGATAGCTGAGGGGGTGAATCAGGGTGCGATCGCGAAAGGTCAGCACAAAGGGCTCGGCCCCGTTGGGGTCTTCGCGCACGTGGGGCTCTTCGTTGGCGTAGGCCACCCAGACGGTGCCGCTCTCGGGGCTGGTGTGGGGCGGCACGGCAATGCCGGTGGGGGTGGCAAAGGGGGTGAGCATTTTCACCATCAGCTCGCCGGTGGCGCGGTCGAGGCAGTAGACGGTCTGCTCGGTCTGGTCGCAGACCCACAGGTAGTCGCCCCACACCGAGAGATTTTCGACCCCAATGCCGGGGGCCGAAAACTGGGTGATGCGCTGGCCAGTGGCGCGATCGCAGACATAGATACAGCCCCCCTTTTTGCAGCTGACGTAGAGGGTGTTTTCCCACACTGCGACGCCGTCGGCGGGGTAGGGCAGGGTGAGCAGCGGCACCGGCTGAATGTCGCTCAGGGCCGTGGTGTAGACCGTGTGGTCGCAGCTAAACCAGATCTGCTCATCCCAGCAGGCGAGGCCCGTTGCGCCGTAAAAGGCCTCGGCATTTTGCGAGTTGAGAATTTCGAGCTGGTCGGTTTTAGGGTCGA
This sequence comes from Nodosilinea sp. CTOTU7353, assembly GCA_036782635.1. Classification (GTDB taxonomy): domain Bacteria; phylum Cyanobacteriota; class Cyanobacteriia; order Phormidesmidales; family Phormidesmidaceae; genus Nodosilinea. Next base: position 16,666 of record DAIPYU010000070.1, on the reverse strand, counting down.
GGCGCAGCAGGTAGCCGCGAAAGGGGTCTACCGCCAGCAGGCGATCGCCCGACAGAGCTAGACCATAGAGGGCCTTGACCCCAATCGGCTGGAGCAACGGCACAGCCCCCGCCAGCGGCAGGGCCAAAGACATCGACGATGGGGATTCAGACATAACCATCGGGGCAACCAGCGAGAGACGGCGGCGGCTGGCAATCTCCACCAGCTCAGGTCATATCCTAGGGGAATAGGGCGTTAAAAAGTGTAGTTTGGCTAGCCTGATGGCGGAAAGTCGTTCCTAAGAGATAGAGCGATCCCCATCAAAGGGGCAGAGTTATACACAATCCGAATCACATACCCCCGATTACCAAAAGGCCAAACCGTAGGGGCGAATGGCATTCGCCCAGAGGTATCGGAGGTGTCCAAGCGCTGATTTTTGCTTTGAGCCTTGGACTAGAAGTCCAAGGCTCAAAGCAAAAATCCTCCGAAGAGGATTGAGAGCCGAGTTCCCCAGTCTGCTTTAGCAGACTTTCGCTATGAGCCAGGGAGTTCACTCCCTGGTGGTTGTGGCCGGAGTCCCTAGCCCTCCCCCTCCTGGCTGATCTGCTGCTCAACGGTGCTGATGGCAGCATTGACGGCGGCCAGATGGGCCTCTAGGGAGTCACGCCACGATTTCATCATCTCCAGCTTGTAGCGCTGATGCTGACGGCGAGACTCGGCGCTGGGGGGCATGCAAAAGGGAAAAGACATGGGTTTAGTGAGGTGTAGGGCAAGGAGATAACTCTTTTGAACTTACCTCAGTCAGCAGAAATTTGCCGTCTCCCCCTGGGGCGAAACCAGGCGGGAGACCACCAGTTCCAGTGGCCCAGCAGGCGCATGCTGGCGGGCACCAGCACCGTGCGAATCAGCGTCGCGTCAATCAAGACCGAGATCGCAATGCCCAGGCCCAGCGCCTTGACAAAAATAATGCTGGTGAGGGCAAAGGAGGCGGTGACGATCATGGTCAGCAGGGCCGAGCTGGTGATGATTCGGCCAGTACTCTCCAGCCCTTCGACGATGGCCTCGGTGTTGTTGCCGGTGCGATCGTAGGCCTCTTTGATTCGGGCCAGCAGAAATACCTCGTAGTCCATAGAGAGGCCAAACAGCACGCAGAACAGCACAATCGGCAGCAAAATATCGAGGTAGCCGACCGGGGCAAAGTTGAGCACCCGCTGAAAGTGGCCCTGCTGAAAGATAAACACCAGCGCCCCAAAGGACGCCCCAATCGACACGACGTTAAAAAAGATCGCCTGGAGCGGCATGATCACCGAGCCAAACAGCCGGGTGAACGAGACAAAGGTGACCAAAATAATCGCGGCGATCGCCATCGGTGCCCGCGCCACAATCACGTCGATGGTGTCGAGGCTTTTGGCGGTTTCGCCGCCGATGCTCAGGGCCAAACCCGGCAGCGCGGTCTGCCGCAGTTCGCGCACCAGATCCCGCGAGGCCGGGGCATTGCTGTCGGTGTTGCTGTTGATTGAGATCAGCGTGGTGTCGCCGTCGCTCAGTCGCGCCACCGCCGCCGCCGCCGGGGGGATTTGGCCGGGGTTCTGGTAGAGCTGCTGGTAGGTGGCCAAGTCAAACTCGGGATCGAGGTTAAACAGGCTCTGCACGCTGGCGACCCGCCCATCGGCCTCCAGGTCGACCACCAGGTTGTAGATGGTTTCTACCGTGTCCGCTGCCAAAATGCCGCCCGCCGCGTCAGCGGTGACCGCCATTAAAATCGGGGCGGTGCGTCCGGCGCTAATGGCGTCTTCGAGCACCTCTACCCCCTGGCGGGCCTGAGCCGTGGCGGGCAGGGCGTTGACATCGCCCAGGCCCCACTGCGCCTGCCAAAAGGGCGACATCAGCACCAGCACAATGGCAACTACCGCGGCGATCGCCACCACCCGATAGCGAATCACCCGCCGCGAAAACGGCTCCCAAAACGCGCCCTCAACCCCCGGCGTAAACACCCGCCAGCGGTTGATGTGAGGCCCCAGCACCCCCAGCAGGGCGGGCACCAGGGTAATCGCCGCCAAGATCGACATCAGCACCACCAGCGACCCCGCCACCCCGAGCGATCGCAGCAGCACCACCGGAAACAGCAGCAGGCTGAGCAGACCAATGCAGGTGGTCAGGCCCGAATAAAACACCGCCTCCCCCGCCGTGGCCATGGTTTCGACCACGGCCTCCGGCACCGAGCGGTGGGCCAGCTCTTCGCGAAAGCGGCTGACCATCACCAGGGTAAAGTCAATGCCGACCCCCAGCCCCAGCATGGTGGTCAGGGTGACGGCAAAAATAGACACGTTAACCGACTGGGCGATCAGGTAGATCCAGCCGCTGGTCACCGTCACGGTGGCCACGGCCATGGCCACCGGCAGCACCGCCGCCACCACCGAGCCAAAAATAAACACCAGGGCAATCAACGTCAGGGGCAGCGACAGCGCTTCGGCCAGCAGCAGGTCTTTTTTGCTGATTGCTTGGGCTTCGTAGTCGACCACGGCCTTGCCGGTCAGGTAGCTGGTCACCCCGCTGGGGGTCTCCTCCTCCAGCCGGGCGAGAATTTGGGCGATCGCTCCACCAATTGCTGGCCCACAGTATGCTTCCCCCGGCCAGATCTGGCCCAATAGTATGACTGCCCTGGATACGAGTCAGCCCAAAATCTGGATGCTGCCCCCTTACCTACAATCCGCCCAACCTTAGCTGAGCAACCGGAAAAGTTAACCAGACGAAGGGCGATCGCCTCATCCTGATGCCTCTGGGGAAAGAGTTATTTTTGTCGGGCAAAGGTGCATGATAGCGATGGCAATGGCCACTACCATTCCTGAAATTCGTCTGCTTTTATAACGATTTAGATAAAAAGCTATGTGGAAATTTGTCTTGGGTGCATTCTCAGCCAGCAGCATTATGGGGCTGGTGGTCTTGCTCAACCCCTTGGCCCCAGTTACGGCCCTATTCTCTAACCAGTCTGTGGCCCAGGAGCCGACCCCACCGCCGACCACCCTGGTGCATCTGTTTGAGTGGACCTGGGCTGACGTTGCCGCCGAGTGCGAAACCTATCTCGGCCCCAACGGCTACGAGGCGGTGCAAATTTCGCCCCCCCAAGAGCACATCGTGTTGCCCGACTACGGCTATCCCTGGTGGCAGCGCTACCAGCCCGTCAGCTACCAGCTCGAAAGCCGCAGCGGCAGCCGCGCCGACCTGCAGGCGATGATCGACCGCTGCCGCGTCGCCGGGGTTGCCATCTATGCCGACGCGGTGATCAACCACATGGCGGGCTTTGAAGCCGGTATTGGCAGCGCCGACACCGAGTTCACCAAGTACGAATACCCCGACCTCTACGGCCCCGAAGACTTTAATGACTGCGGCCAGCAGGTCACCGACTACGGCGACGCCGAAAATGTCACCCAGTGTGAGCTGGTGGGCCTGGCTGACCTCGACACTAGCTCTAAACATGTGCAAACCACCCTGGTCGACTATATGGGTGAGCTGGTCGATATGGGGGTGGCAGGCTTTCGCATTGATGCCGCCAAGCACATTCGCAGCACAGAACTGGGGGAAATTTTGACGCAGCTGCGCGATCGCTACCCCGACACCGACATCTATATCTATCAAGAGGTGATCGACCCCGGCACCGAGGCGATTCGCAAGCAAGACTACTACGACAGCGGCAATGTGCTCGACTTCAAGTACGGCCGCTTTATCGGTGAAGCCTTTTTGGGCCTAGAGGGCCAAACCCTGGCCAACCTCGAAACCCTGGGCGAAGGCTGGGGCCTGGCCCCCTCAGCCCAGTCAGTCATTTTCGTTGACAACCACGACAAGCAGCGGGGCCACGGCGGCGGCGGCGACTACCTGACTTACAAAAGCGGCGATCTCTACGCCCTGGCCAACGTGTTTATGCTGGGGTTCCCCTACGGCAAGGCCCAGGTGATGTCGAGCTATGCCTTTGACGATTCAGAACAGGGGCCGCCCGCTAACGCCGACGGCAGCACCCGCCCCGTCTACCACAATGGCGAGGCCGCCTGCTTTGGCGAGTGGGTCTGCGAACACCGCTGGCCAGCTATTTCAGGCATGGTGGGCTTTCGCAACGCCACCCAGGCTGTGGCCCAGGTCACCGACTGGTGGAGCAACCAGGCCAACCAAATCGCCTTTGGTAGGGGTGATCGGGGCTTTGTGGTGATCAACCGCGAGGCCGAGCCGCTGAGCCGTCAGTTTCAAACCCAGCTGCCCCAGGGCCGCTACTGCAATGTGGTGCAGGGAGCGCTGGTGGCTGACGGCACCGCCTGCGCCAATGACGCCCAGGTGGTGCTGGTCAACCAGGCAGGGCAGTTTACCGCCACCCTGCCAGAGATGAGCGCCCTGGCGATTCATGCTGAAGCTAAACTGAGTCGATAGATCGCCCGCCCCCGGCGGCTCCGCTCAACCGGAGTTCGGGATTCAGAAAATTCTTGCCGAAGCCGGTCCACTGTCCCCTCCTGGGAGGGGTAGGGGTGGGTTAGTGCATACCAGCAGGGCAACTCACCGCATCCAGAAACTTGTATTTTGCCGTAGGTTTAACCCACCCTGCCCTCCGGGCACCCCTCCCAGGAGGGGACGGCATTATCCCGAAATGAGGCTACTCAGAGTCGGGGGCGAGCTTTCGGGTGCGGTAAAAGGCCTTGATCCCAAAGCGCACCAGCAAGATAAAAAACGCTAGCACCAGCCCAAACATCACCACCGGGGCCAGCAGCGCCAAGATCGAGATCACCACCGCCCCCACCAGCTCTATGCCCGCAATAATCAAATTCGTCGCCCCGCCCGTGGTCGCCGTGGAGACCAGCCGGGTCAACCCGTTAAGCCCCTTCACCGTGGCGGCGGCCCCACCCCCGGCGATGATCGCAACGCTCCACTGGGCAAAGGGGTCAAGCTGGTTGGCGGCGATCGCCATCAGCAGCGTACCGGCCACCGCCGCCACCGGCAGCGCCACCGTATCGATCACATTGTCGAGCCAGGGAATGCTGTAGGCCAAAATTTCTACAATTACAGCGATTGACAACCCGATGAACGCGGTGGGGCTGCCCAACCAGGTGAGGCTGTCGGTCAGCGGCACCTGGGCAAACAGCGCGGCGGCGCTCAGCACCCAAAAGGGCACCACCACCCGAAACCCGGCGGCCACCCCCAGGCCCAGGCCCAGACCAATGCTCTCTAGCAGTTGCCAATCCATCAGTGATCGATCCATTTTTTAAGGTATACGGTTCAAGGTATACGGTTCAAGGGCGGCCCTGAACCCTAAACCCTGAACCCTGAGCCCTTCCTACCAGGGCAGCCGCGTGCCGTCCCAGTTAAAGAATTCGCCGCTGTCGGCGGGGGTGAGGTCGTCCATCACCGTCGTCAGCTGGGCCACGGTGCGCTCCACCGGAAAGAGTTTTTCCGGCGGCACCCCCCGCTGAAACGGCTGCGACAGGCGGGTGTCGGTGGTGCCAGGATGCAGCAGCGCCAGAATGGTATTGGGGCTGCGGCGAGCGTACTCTAGGGAGGCGGTTTTGATCAGCATATTCAGCGCCGCCTTAGAAGCCCGGTAGCCGTACCAACCCCCCAGGCGGTTGTCGCCAATGCTGCCCACCTTGGCCGACACAGCGGCAAAAACGCTGGGCTGGTCATGCTTGAACAGCGGCATCAGGTGCTTGGCCAGCAGCGCTGCCCCAAAGGCGTTGGTCTGGAGCGATCGCATCAAATTTTCGCTACTGATCTGCCGCAGACTTTTCTCCGGCTGAAAGTCGCCGTCGTGGAGCACCCCGACGCAATACACCGCCCGGTGCAGCTGCGGGGTGCGGGCCTGAATCTGCGACACCGCCTCGGCGATAGAGGCTTCGTCGGTCACATCCATCGGCAAACAGGTGAGTTGGGGAAACCGAGCGGCTAGGGTCAGCAGCCCCTGGGCTGACTCGGGGCGGCGGTAGGTGGCGTAGACGGTCTCAAACCGCTCGTCCTCAAGCAGCTGTCGTACAAAGCCCAGGCCAATCCCCTGACTGGCCCCGATCACCAGGGCCGTTTGCGGGTATACCATTTGCCGATGTATTGTTTGCGGATATACAGAGGGTTCAGAGGCCATAATCCTTAGGGTAGCTACTCCGGATCATAGCTATTTCCCCTGCCCCACGCATGGCCCTTAGATCGCCCGTAGCCCGCTGAGGCCCGACTGCAAAAACAGCAGCCCAAACACCAGGGAAACACCAATCACGATGGGGCGGTTATGGGCTGTTAGCCCAGCCGCCGCGCGGACCAGCCAGACTTTAGATTGCTGGGGCAACGCCAGACGCAACATCAAGGGAGCCAGCAGCAAAGCCTGGGCCAACAAAATGAAACTGAGGTAGGCGATCACTCCGGCTCGCCATCCCATCTGGGTGGCTGCAATAGTGGCCAAGGCACTCAGGGTAAACACCTACAGCTTGACGGCAACGAGGGGCAGCGTGAGCCCAATGCCCAGAGCCTGTAGGACGGTGAGGCTGTCCATGGCGGCGAGCCACTTGGGCGGTGGATCGTCGGGGTCGGGCTGTTTGCGCCATTTTTTGTAGGCGGTAACGAGCAAAATAATGCCGAGCAGCAGCAGCAGGGTTGCAACCACTGGTCCCTTCTGCCCGCCCTCGGCGGAGGCGGCCACCGACTCACCCAAAAATAGCCCGAAGGCGGCCCCCTGAAGCAAGCGAGTCAGGGTCATGCCAGCGACGTAGGCTGAGCCTTTGAGCAGTCCTCGGTCGGGGCTTTGCAACAGCAGTAGGCCAATGATGATTTGTATCGGCACCAGGGCACTACCGACTATGTAGGGCAGCAGTGAAACAACAACACTTCCCATAGATAAAGCAACTCTGTTGAGAGGATGGGCCGTTTAACCAGAATATCTCACCAGGCTTGTGAACGGGAATGCACTGAAGGCGTCAAAATAAGGTCACCACAACGACTCCGCTGGCAGGAAAAATCGCCAACCTTCTAAATACCTTGGGGTTGCCCTACATTTTACGGCCTCAATGACGAATCAGATTAGGCGTTTACCCACCTATTGTTGAAGTTACCCGGCTGCTGACTAGATTGCATTAGCTGCTTAAATTTAAAGGATGATCGTTTTGCTAAAACCGCCGACTCGATGCTCAGGCGCACCAGTCTGCCTCCCAGCCCCCGGCCTGACATACTAGATTTTGCCTAGGGACGGGGCACAATACCCCTTCGACTGCTTTGGGGGGCAGCCATTGGGGTAATACTTAAAAATTTGGCCAAATACAGCTGGTCGATGCGTCAAATTTTGAAATCTGCGCCACGATAGAGTTTAAGTTATGGGTGAGGAAAGCCATGAATCGCTTTATTATCGGCGGCATTTTGGCGGCCATAGTGGTGGCGTTGACCGGCGGTTTAGGTCGGATGTTCACAGAGAGCGATTCGCAAACTGGGCTAACGGGTGTAAATCGCAACAATAACAACAACCGGGTCGAAACTGGCGACCTGGGCAGCCTGCCCGTGGAGCAAGCAGGGCAGCTGGTGCGTCGTCAGAGCGATGTGGGTACAGGCACCCGCACGACCCCAGACTTTGTCGGTCAAGATCCGGGGGGACGGCCTGACATTTTCCCAGATACTACGGGCGCGACGGGCACGGCGGGCAATGTGATTCCGCGCACTAACCAGACGACGACTTTCCCGACTACAAATGGCGATATTGCCCCTATTCAGCCAGAGCTAGTGCGACCGGGATTGGAGCAGCGCCCCATAGAACCAGACTTAGACTCGATTCCAGCCCTGTGGTAAGGGCGCTGCGATCGCCCCCTTCAGCTAACCCAGCTTCATTCCAGCCCTGTGGTAAGGGCGCTGCGATCGCCCCCTCAAGTGCCCTAAAATGACATAGAGCAGACATTCAGCGCTTTGAGCTAACGGGCATGGCAAATCGGGGAAGCGACGTCTTAGTAGTGGGCGGCGGCATTATTGGCTTGGCGATCGCCCTAGAGCTACAGCAGCAGGGCGCTACGGTTGCCGTGCTCAGCCGCGACTTTGCCCAGGCCGCCAGCCACGCCGCCGCCGGCATGCTGGCCCCCCAGGCAGAGGGGCTGCCTTCTGGCCCGATGCTCGATCTATCGCTAGCTAGCCTGGCGCTGTACCCCACCTGGGTGAGCAAGCTGGAAGCCCTCACCGGGCAGTCGGTGGGCTACTGGCCCGGCGGCATTTTGGCACCGCGCCGCACCGTTCCCGCTGACACCACCGGAAATTGGCTCAATGCAGATACCCTGCGCTACTATCAGCCCGGTCTGAGCCAGGCAGTCGCAGGGGCCTACTGGTACCCCGACGAGGGCCAGGTCGACAATCGCCTGCTGGTGAAGGCGCTGCGTGCGGCGGTGATCGATCTGGGGGTGACGATCCATGAGGGTACGGGGGCGATCGCCCTGCGCCAGCACCAGGGCCGCGTGGAGCAGGTCTGCACCGCCCAGGCGGGCGACTTTAGCGCCGATCAGGTTGTGCTCGCCAGCGGGGCCTGGGCCAACGAGCTGCTGCCCCTGCCGGTGTTCCCCAGAAAGGGCGAAATGGCGAGTTTGCGGGTGCCGGTGGGCTACACCGCCACCCCCCCGCTGCGGCGGGTGATCTTTGGCGAAGACATCTACATCGTGCCCCGGCAGGATGGCCGCATTGTGCTGGGGGCCACCAGCCAGAAGGTGGGCTTTGCCCCCCACAACACCGCTGGGGGGGTAAATCAGCTGTTGAACCATGCGATCGCCCTGGTGCCCCAGCTGGCCGAATTCACCCTCGATGAAACCTGGTGGGGCTACCGACCCGCCACCCCCGACGAGTGGCCCATTCTCGGCCCCGGCCCCGCTGAAAACCTGACCCTGGCCACGGGCCACTACCGCAACGGCATTTTGCTCGCCCCGATCACTGCCCGGCTGGTGGCCCAGGCGGTGCTGGGCGAGGCAGACGCCCAGCTCCAACCATTTTCCTGGCGGCGTTTTCATGCCCCAGCGCCTAGCCCCCTCCCCGCTCCTCCAATGCTTTCTCCTACCCCCCAGGCTATGACCCTTACCGATATCGCTCCCAACCCCCTCGCCGCCGACTCCAGCGCCCCGCCGGCTCAGACGGCGATGGTCGACTCGCCCCTCACCATCGCCGGGCGCACCTTTGCATCGCGCCTGATGACCGGCACCGGCAAATACGACGACTTTGAGGTAATGCGCCAGAGCGTTGCCGCCAGCGGCTGCGAGATCGTCACCGTGGCGGTGCGCCGGGTGCAGACCAACGCCCCCGGCCACCAGGGCCTAGCCGAAGCCCTCGACTGGTCAAAGATCTGGATGCTGCCCAACACCGCTGGGTGCAAAACCGCCGAAGAGGCCATTCGCGTCGCCCGCCTGGGCCGCGAGATGGCCAAACTGCTGGGCCAGGAAGACAACAACTTCGTCAAGCTCGAAGTCATCCCCGATGCTAAGTACCTGCTGCCCGACCCCATCGGCACCCTAGAGGCCGCCGAACAGCTGGTGAAAGAAGGTTTTGCGGTGCTGCCCTACATCAACGCCGATCCGCTGCTGGCCAAGCGCCTCGAAGACGCGGGCTGCGCCACCGTCATGCCCCTGGGTTCCCCCATTGGCTCGGGCCAGGGCATTCGCAACGCCGCCAACATTCAAATTATTATCGAAACCGCCAAGGTGCCGGTCGTGGTAGACGCCGGTATTGGCACCCCCAGCGAAGCCGCCCAGGCCATGGAAATGGGGGCCGATGCGCTGCTGATCAACACGGCGATCGCCAAAGCCGCCGACCCCATCGCCATGGGCCGCGCCATGGGCCTCGCCACCCTGGCTGGTCGCCTCGCCTACCGGGCCGGGCGGATTCCTATTCAGGGCGTTGCCAGCGCCAGTTCGCCGTTGACGGGGCGAGTTACGGGGTAGGTGGGTGGATGGGTAGGCGGGTAGGCGGGTAGGTGGGTAGGGGCGTTGAGAATTGCGGGATTGTTATCCCCATCACCTCTTCACCTCTTCACGTCTTCACCCCTTCAGTCCACAATCTTCACCCGACCGCTCTGAATCGCGTCAAACAGGCGATTCACCTGCCTGCGCTCGCTCTCGTCTACGGTGCCGTCGGCTAAGACCAGCGCCGTCAACTCCTGATATTGAGCTTGAGAAATCGTGCGGGCCTGAATAAACTGGCTCACTAACTCTGTAATCGGGCAGTCAGGCTGCAACGGAAATGACGACATAGGAGGAAACTCCTAAAGAACTCAAAGCTAGCACGTGAAAATGTGACCTATTAGACAATCCTGTGTTCAGGGGTTCGGTGCAAGGTGTACGGTGTACGGTTCACGGCCTGCCTTGCACCATATACCGTACACCGCAAACCGTGAACCGCAAACCGCAAACCCCATTGACCCACCATCCCTAGCTTGTCAAAGTACTAGATCAATCAACCCTAGTTCAGAGGACTGACCGTGACTCCCAAGCGACTGATTATTGAAATGGGCATGGGCGTCGACCAGCACGGCCAAGACCCCACCGTAGCTGCGGCTCGGGCGGTGCGCAATGCGATCGCCCACAACGCCCTCCCCGGCGTCTGGGAAGTCGCTGGCCTCGGCCATCCCAATGAGATGATCGTCGAAGTGCAGGTGGCTGTGCCATTCCCCGACCAGGTGCACCAAGACGAGGTGCTGGCGGTGCTGCCCTTTGGCCAAAAGACCCTGGTGCTCAAAGACGGCGGCATGGTGGTGGCCGGGCGGGCCATTCCCGAACTCGACGACAAGAATGATGATATGTATGTGGCGATCGCAGCGGTGACGGTGTCGATTCCTGGGGGTGAGGGGTGAAGAAGTGAAGGAGGTGAAGAGGTGACAATCCCGCAATTCTCGACGCCCCTACCTACCCACCTACCCACCTACCCACCTACCTATCTACCTCACCCTCGCTCCCCGATAGCGCATATCTCTCTTAAAGGCATTCTGCTGAGCAAAGTTGGGCATGTCGCCCTGGTGCCCCATGAGAATAATCGAGTCGCCCAGGGCCAGGTAGGTGGCCCGGCTGGGGTGAATCACCACCTCGCCGTCGGCTCGGCGCAGGGCCACGGTAATAAACGTGCCCTGGCCCTTCACCTCAATGTCGCCAATGGTGCCGCCAATCAGCGGCGACCCGGCTTCGATCAGCATTTCGTTGAGCTGAATATCTAGCTCCGCCAAAAACTCGTTGAGGCCGTGGTGGCCGTCGGTCTGGGATAAGAAATCTACTGCCGAAGGGTGGGAGATCAAGTGGGCCATGCGCAGGGCGCTGATGCTGGCGGGCAGCACCACGTGGTTGGCTCCCGCCAGGCGCAGCTTTTTTTCGGTAGAGGGCATTTCGCCTCGGGCCAAAATCATCAGGTTTGGGTTCATTTCCCGCGCCGTTAGGGTGATAAACACGTTGGCGGCGTCGTTGGGCAGCACCGTTGCCAGCGACTTGGCCCGGTGAATGCCCGCTGCCTCTAGGGCCATTTCATCGGTAGCGTTGCCCTGATAGCTCAGGTAGCTCAGCTCCTGGGCCATGGCTACCCGCTGGGAGTCACTGTCGACAATGATGAAGGGCTCGTGGTCTTTTTTTAGCTTGCGGGCCACCAGCTGGCCAATGCGGCCAAACCCGCAGATAATCACGTGATTGTCTAGGTCGTCAATCTCTTTGGTCATGCGTTTAAGGTTGAGGGCACGGTGAATTTCGCCTTCGGTGATCAGTTGCACAAAGCCCGACACGATATAGGCCACTGACAGCGCCCCAGCGATGATCACAAAAATCGTGAATATCTTGAGCAGCGGCGAAGCCAGGGGTTTGACCTCTCCATAGCCCACCCCGAACACCGTAATCACCACCATATAGATGGCATCTATAAACCCCCAGCCCGCCAGCATGTAGCCCATGACCGCTGCGATCGCCGTCAGAGAGAAAAAGACAATGCCCGCGATAATTCGCCGAAACGAACTGTTATTGCGCATCCATACCTCGGCCTAGCCTCCTGCTCTCGCTAGAGATTCGCATCAGTCTTCAATTAAAGGCTATGGTAATTGGCAACCCTGAATCGAAAAAGTGCGGCACACTGCAAATTGCGATACACTATTAAACAAACTCATAACGACTTTGCTTAAGGCAGTTTTTTAATGAAACTCTCCCAGGCTAAACACCCTTGCCAATAGCCTTGGCGATGTATAACTTGTGCTGCCGTGCCAAGTCCAGCTCAAAATCTGGAGTTTTCCTTCGGGCAAAACTCTACTCCTGGGCATGGATTTAACTGCTCCAGTTTTCTCGACCCTCCTAACTTGATTGATAGTGCGACTATGACAGCTACCACCGTTCAAAATCCTCTCTTGATTGGTTCCGGTCTACCTCCATTTGACAGCATTCAGGCTGACCACGTCGTGCCGGGCATTGCCGCTCTGATTAACGAGCTCACCGCCGATTTAGAAAAGCTAGAATCGACGATTTCTCCCACCTGGGCGGGCCTAGTGGAACCCCTTACCCAGATCGAAGAGCGTCTGGGCTGGAGCTGGGGCATTGTCGGCCACCTGATGAGCGTCAAAAACAGCCCCGAACTGCGGGCCGCCTACGAAGCCGTGCAGCCCCCCCTGGTGCAGTTTGCCACTCGTCTGGGCCAGAGCAAGCCCATCTACGAAGCCTTTAAGCAGCTGCGCACCAGCGCTGATTGGGCCAGCTTTGACCCGGCCCAGCAGCGCATTGTCGCATCATCTATCCGCGAGGCCGAGCTGTCTGGCGTCGGTCTAGAGGGGGCCGAGAAAGAGCGGTTCAACGAGATTCAGCAGAGCCTGGCCGAACTCACCACCAAGTTTTCCAACAATGTGCTCGATGCCACCAAAGCCTTTAACCTCAGCCTCACCACCCCGGCAGATGTAGACGGCCTCCCCCCTAGCCTACTGGCCCTGGCTGCCCAGCTGGCCCGCGATGCTGGCGAAGCAAACGCGACGCCCGACGCTGGCCCCTGGCGGATCACGCTAGACTACCCCAGCTTTGGCCCCTTTATGCAGCACAGCCGCCGCCGCGACCTGCGCGAGCAGCTCTACCGCGCCTTTGTCACCCGCGCCGCTGAGGGCGATCTCGACAACAGCCCCAACATTGAGAAAATTTTGGGGCTGCGCCACGAGATGGCTAACCTGCTGGGCTACGCCACCTTTGCCGACCTCAGCCTAGCCCGCAAAATGGCCCCCTCGGTGGAGGCGATCGACCAGCTCATGGGTGAGCTGCGCGTCGCCAGCCACGACACCGCCATCAAAGAACTTGATGAGCTTCAGGTTTTTGCCGCTGCCAAGGGCGTACCCGAAGCCGACAGCCTCACCCACTGGGACATCGCCTTTTGGGCCGAGCGCATTCGCGAAGAAAAGTACGGCCTCAATGACGAAGAGCTGCGGCCCTACTTCCCCCTGCCCCAGGTGCTCGACGGCCTGTTTGCCCTGGCCCACCGCATCTTTGATATCACCATTGCCCCCGCCGATGGCGAGGCTCCGGTGTGGCACCGCGACGTGCGCTATTTTCAAGTACTAAACAGCGGCGGTGACCCCATTGCCCACTTTTACCTTGACCCCTACAGCCGCCCCTCAGAAAAGCGCGGCGGCGCCTGGATGGATGACTGCATCAACCGGGGCAAGCTGAATGACCAGGTGCGCCTGCCCGTGGCCTATCTGGTGTGCAACCAGGCCCCCCCGGTGGACGGCAAGCCCAGCTTGATGACGTTTCGCGACGTAGAGACCCTGTTCCACGAGTTTGGCCACGGCTTGCAGCATATGCTGACTACGGTTGACTTTGCCGGTGCGTCGGGCATTAGCAATGTGGAGTGGGATGCGGTCGAGCTGCCCAGCCAGTTTATGGAGAACTGGTGCTACCACCGCAATACCCTGCTGACCCTGGCCCGCCATGTGGATACCGGCGCGCCCCTGCCCGAAGACCTGTACCGGAAAATTGTGGCAGCCCGCACCTTTATGACCGGCAGCGCCATTCTGCGTCAGGTGCGCTTTGGCTGGACGGACCTTGAGCTACACCACCGCTACCGCCCCGGCAGCGGCGAAACCGTCGCTGAGGTCAACCGCCGCATTGCTGAGCAATCCTCCATTCTCAAGCCCCTGCCGGAGGATGCGTTTCTCTGCGCCTTTACCCACATTTTTGCGGGGGGCTACGCGGCGGGCTACTACAGCTACTTCTGGGCCGAGGTGCTGAGCGCCGACGCCTTTGCCGCCTTTGAAGAAGCGGGGCTAGATGATGAAGGGGCGATCGCCGCCACCGGTCGCCGCTTTCGCGATACGGTGCTGGCCCTGGGCGGCAGTCGACACCCCATGGAGGTGTTTAAAGCCTTCCGGGGGCGCGAACCCAGCACCCAGGCGCTACTGCGTCACCGGGGGCTAGTAGCGGCCTAGAACAAGTCTATATGTAGATAACTTAGACCCATGGTTTTTGCGAAAACCATGGGTCTTGTTTGCAGTGGGGAGTGACTCATCTATAGCAACCTCCACAGCAGCCCCGGCCAAACAGCAAAAAAGCTATTCCTATTGAGGTTGCAAGCGTCCTTCTATTGACCGATAAGACAAAACAATCAGGGCTTTAGTATGAAGCCAAGACGAACTAAAGGAGGCTTAACTATGCCTTTGCATCATCTCAAAGACTACTATCCTAACTACCGCGAAACCATAGCCGATGGACAGCTAGGAGACATTGGTTCCTACTCTGTATACGCCCAGGGTGACGATCAGGTTGGTACTGCTAAAGATCTGCTGGTCGATGAATCTGGTCGTTTTCGCTATTTAGTTGTCGATACCGGCCCGTGGATTTTTGGTAAAAATGTCCTGCTACCGATTGGTGTAACTAGGTTTGACTACAACCAAAACCGTATTTACGTGAATGGTCTGTCTAAAACTCAGGTTGAAAATCTTCCTGAATATAAAGATGACACCGTTGTAGATGAAAAATACGAAGAGCAGGTGAGGGGCCAGTATAAGCCCATTGCCCAAGGTCGCTCTAACCGCCAATTCCTAGGTAATAACTACGCTACGTCTAACGATGCATCCAGCATGAATCCTCTAGATCCTGACCGGATGAATCCGTTAGATAAAAATCGTCAGCGCACGCAAGCTGTTGCCGGTGTCACCCCAGAAATTGACCAGCGAGGTAATGATCTCTATGACCGTGAGCCTGGTTTCTATGGCTTGAGTGACGAAGATAATCACAGCCCTTTGCGTCTGTACGAAGAGCGCCTAGTAGCTCACCGCAACCGCGCCAAAGTGGGCGAAGTGACTGTGGGCAAACGGGTTGAAACCCAGACCGCTGAAGTCTCTGAACCCATCGAAAAAGAGCGCGTTGTAATCGAAAGACACGATGTCACCAACCAGCCCGCAGTGGGTGCCGGCCATGCCTTTGAAGACCAAGAAGTGGCTCGCATGGAAGTTTACGAAGACCAAGTCAACATTGGGAAAGAGGCTTTCGTCCGCGAAGAAGTGGAGGTTCGAAAAGAGACTGATCGCGAACTCATTCGCTCACGGGAAGAGGTTCGTCGTGAAGAGCTAGACGTCAAAACCGACGGCAAGCCTAGAATGAATCAGTAGACGTTCAGTCCGGGTTAATCGGTTAGTTAACTCGTTAGCTAAGGGGGTATAGCCATAGCGGCTATGCCCTCTTACACCTCATTCAGGTCCAAAAATGGAGTTCTGCCTGGGAAAAACTTTAACTCCCAAGTTGAACTCGGCATAGCATCTGTTTCAAATATTATTCGCTATTTTACTTGTATCTGACAATGTCTCAACAACACCTGCTTAACAGCGCTGTATTTGATCGCTCAGGATATCTCATAGGCAATGTTGTGAGCACTCAATCTGCAGCCGAATCTTCAGCCGATGAAGATTTTGCTCTAATTGTGCAGCTTTTAGAGCACGATGGTGGAGATAACCAGGTCACGATCTACAATACTTCTATCCAAGATATTGACTCTGAAAACAACAGCATTCACGTCTACCTTGATCGACAGCAGATCGCTCCCCGGGCTGACCAAAAGATTCAGCTATTTGGAGAGAGATTGGTTGTCAATCGTAAACGCGTCAAGGTGGGTGAGGTTAGCATCCGCAGAGTAGTCGAGACCGAAATGGTGGAGGTACCCATCCGACGAGAGAAACTGGTGGTCGAAAAAACCGGTGCTCAGGCTTCCTCTATTGAGATCCAGTTGGGGGAAACTCAGCTTCAGGGGGATGAAATCGCTGCTCGGTCGACGAGAAATCGCCCTCAAGACATCACCGCCAGCGGCAGCTTTAAGACTATTGAAGACGCGATCACCTTTCTCAACGCCGCTGATCAACGGCCAGATCACCCCTGCGAGAAAGTCAGGGTGGTCATTCTCCTCGGCGGAAACAACGAACTCAAAGGCACTATCTATGAGTTTGACTCTCCCCAGACCGCGATTGAGAAGATTCCACAGTTGGATAAGAGTTTTCTCAACCAGTGCAGCCAGGTTCAACTCGACCTGTTCTTGAACAATCCCGCCAGGGTGTGAACCTATCAAGATTGGATCGCTCAATACACCTCCGCTTAAATTGTGTTTAGGAGATTTCCTTAGTGGTGCAGAAAAGTCCTGAAAGGGTTGCTGTGCAAAGAGTCTCAAATGAGACAGGGCAGATGGAGCGGGGCATTTCATGAGAGGCTTGAATTCCCCAACTCAAGGCCAGGCT
>DAIPYU010000069.1:0-24883 GCA_036782635.1 Nodosilinea sp. CTOTU7353 | reverse complement strand
CAATCCCCCCACCGAAAGCAAATGCTGAGGAATGCCACCCATCCGCTGCAAAACCGTTGGCCCAGACTGTTCCACCAACTCAGCCGTACTTGCTGGGGTCTGAGTCTTCGCAGACGTTTTGTGTGCCTGAGCCGCCAACTCTTGCTTCTGCAAAAGCTCCAACGCCCTAACAATGACCTCAGAAGGAGAGCTAACCGTATGGGTATGCTGGTAATCTGCCAAAAATATCAGCAACGACGGTGGCAACGAAATAGAGAGTTGGTCAACCTGCACAGCACTAATCCCTAAGGTGAGTCCATACTAACGCCGCCATACTTGCATCATAACCTAGGGCTAAGTCCAAGAAGAGCAGAGTAGACATTGCCCGCCTGTACCAAACCACCCAAGACGACACCCTGCTCACCACCGTCGCCCAGTGCCTTGGCACCACCCCCGCCCAGGTGCAGCAACTCTTCGCCGCCGCCAGTGCCTAGCGTCCCAGATCCCAGGGTTCTGTGGCATAGCCCCGGCACCACCCAGCATCCCCCGCCAGAACCCTGGGATCTCTAGCCCGTGCCTCAGCAACAACCCTTTGACCCGACGACTACACTAGCTTAGTGTCGTACACAATAGAGACAGGCCCACCCAACCCAGACACAGAACCGCTATGGAACCCACTGCCTCCCTCGATATCCAAACCCTCAAATCCCTCATCAAAGACAGCGTCCGCGAAGTCATGCGAGAAGAGTGGTTCAAATTCTTTGACCTGCTCCTTCCCTACGTGGACCCCCAAGAACAAGCAGACATTGAAGCCTCATTTTCTCCTGCCGACCACAGCGACGAAGACTTTGTAGATATTACTCACTGGTTTAACGATGAAAGTCAAGCTGAGTAAATCTACCAACAAGTTTCTTTAAAAACTAGATGAAAGCGGCAAGAAAGCCGTAATTGACAAGGTTGGCATACTCAAAGATTGCCTAGAGAATCAGAGAATCTACCCACCAGAAGAACTGGACATCAAGAAACTAAAAGGTGAATTAACAGGGTTTTCTAGGATTCGTGTCGGCAAAATTCGCATTATTTTTCAAATTCGCAGAGAGACGAATGAAATCTTTGTTTATGACATTAACTACCGAGGCAGTATCTATTAGACATCATGCCGCGATCGCAGCCAAATACTCTTGAATCGCCACCTGGATATTGGCGATCGCCTCTGCCTCGGTTTCCCCCTGCGACCAACACCCCGGCAGCCCTGGGCAAGACACACTGTACCCTTCCTCAGAGTGGTAAAGCGCTACTGTATACGTGAGCGATCACATCCCCAGCACCTCTCTCTCCTGCTGTATGCCTCAGATCATATCCCACAATCCTATGACCCCCACTGAACTCACCCATAAAGGCTTTCAGGCTTTAGTTGACGCCCTAGGCTATGTCGATGCGGTGCGCTTTATCAAACAGTTCGACCAAGGCCACGGCGACTACATAAACGACCGTGCCCAGTGGCTCGACCACCTCACCCTCGATGAGATTCTGTCTCCAGATTCCTAGAGCACTGATACAGAAAGCCGTAGAGTGGGCACCGCCCGCCACCTCACCCACCCCGCCGAGCTTCACCCGAGGTTTCACTGGGTTCTGTGTAGTCGCAGAACGTGCGCAGGCCAATCTTTAGCACCCAGAGCACGGCAACGGTGGCGATCGCCGGGCTCATCCAGGGCAGCGCCACCAGCTCCACCACGTAGACAATCAGCCCCGTCAGCAGGGCCGCCTGGGCGGGGTTTTTGTTGTACTCCTCCACCTTTTCTCGAAAGCTGTCGTCGCCGCACAGCTCGCGCCGCAGGTTAGCCAGCAACACCTGGCGCAGGGTCTTGCGGCTGTCCCCCCGGACAGTCTCACCGTAGACCGCCGTGCCAGCCGACTCCATCACCAGATCCTCCAGGCTGGCCTCCAGGTTGCCCTGATGTTGGTGCAGGGATGCGATCGCCGGTTGGGCTGGCCCATAGCCGTGCAGCATGGCCTGGGCGGTTCGCAGTTCGTCAGTAGAAAGGGCAAGAGTCATGGGGGGCTAGCAGATGGGATGTTGGTGCTGAGATGGTGAGCAACAGGGTAGGGGAGCTGCCTTTAAAGCGCTGACGAGGCCAGCCAAAAACTGACCAAAAACCCGGCAATGGTCGAAAACGTCACCGAGCCGCCGCCCATTTCGTAGGCTTCGGGCATCATCGTGCTGGCGATCATGGCGAGAATGGCCCCCCCGGCGGTGGCCTTGGCCACATCTAGCATCCACTCAGAGACTACGGGCACCAGCTGACTGCCGACCATGGCCACCAGGCCGCTGAGCAGCACCGCCCCCGTCCACAGCGCCACAATGCGCCCCGCCGAGGTGCCCGCCTGGCGCATGCCAATGGAGCTAGACATGGCCTCAGGAATGTTGGAGATAAACACCGCCATCAAAAATGATGCCCCCGTGTGGCCCGTACCTACGTGAAAGCCAATCACCAGGGCCTCGGGAATGTTGTCAATCAGCGTGCCAATCAGAATGGCCAGGGGGGCAGAGCTTTGGGCCAGCTGCTTAAACTGCTGCTCAGAGATCGGGATATCGACCTCCACGCTGTCGAGCACCTGCCGCCGCCAGTGGTCGTCATCCACCGGGGCGGGCTTGGCGGTGGACTGGGTGGTTTCGCGCAGCCGTCGGGCCAAAATGCGGCTCAGCCCGCTGGAGAGTTGAGGGGCGTAGGTGAGCATGGCGTCAAAATCGGTCTTGTCGAGTTCGTAGAGGTCCATCGGGGTGGTAGCTACCACCGTGGCCGATCGCTCTTCCCCCGTGAGCAGCGCCATTTCGCCAAAGATCTCCCCCGACCCCAGGGCGGCCAGCCGCTGGGGGCCTTTATAGATCGCAGCACTGCCATCTACGATCAAGAACATGGAGTTGCCCGGCGCACCCTCCTGGCAGAGCACCGTACCCGCCTCCACCTGAAGCGACTTGAGCAGAGGAATAATGGCCTGCATCTCGGCGGGCGACAGACTGTGGAGCACCTCAATATGGCCAATGCGATCGAGCACCTCTGAAGCTTCGTCTTGGCGGTGGTGGTAGAGAAACCGCCGCGACGACGACGGGTGACGAATAAAGCCCCCCTGGTTGTCGATGTAGCTCACCAGCACGGTAAACAGGGTGCCCCCCAGGGCAAAGCCCACTACCAGGGGCCAAAAGCCGCTGCTCCGGTAGGCGGGCAGGGTAATGTCGTAGGCGATCGCCGAGAGCAGCGTGCCGCTGCCAAAGGCCATAATCGCCGCCGTGAGCGATCGCGTCGGTCGCCAGACAATGCCTAAAATTGCCCCCAGCAGCAAACTAGAGGCCCCCACCAATCCTAAAACTAGTGCAGTAAACGGAATGCCCATGATCACCCTGACCGGGAGTGCAATGGCCGGACATGATGATCAGGGTACTGCACAATGCTCCGCTTCCTGGCAAACTAGACCCTAAGGAATTTTTATCGCCGCCCCTGGGCTGCCCTACTGCCATGACCCCACCCAGCCAGCGCCGTCGTCGCCCCGACTCTGGTGGCCAGCCGCGACCGCCCCGCGCCGCACGGGGGCAGAACCGGGCGCCTGTGCGGCTGTCGAACCGCCGCTCATCCGGCGGGCTGTGGCTGCTCTGCGGCCTGCTCTACGCCTTTGCTGGTGTGATCTTGACTGCCCTGCCAGCGCTGCCCTGGCTGTGGCTGGTGGCGGCGGCGGCAGCGGTGGTGCAGGGGTTGGCATTGGCTGGCCCGCAGGCACTCCAGCGGTTTCAGGGGCTGGCCGCCAACCTGATGGTGCTGGGCAGCATTGTGGGCGGTACGGCCCTGGCGGTGGCGCTCTCCGTGGCCCTCAACTCCCTGGGCACCGACAACCTCGACGACTTGACCCTTGCCAGCGCCATCACGGAGGTAGTGGTCTACAGTCTGCTGGCGGTGGGGCTGGCGGCGCTCTGTAGCCTGACCACCGCTGCCCTGGGCGATCGCCTGCTGCGCCGCTACCCGGGCCGCACGACCAGCCTCACCCTGATCGGCACCTGCCTCCTCGGCCTGTTCATCGGCGGCGGCATTGGGCTGCTGACCGCCTAGATGGCGATATCTGGCCCGGTCTAGATTGTGACGAGGGGTAGACGGTACACGGTGCAAGGTATACGGTTCAAGGACTGCCGTACACCGTATACCCTGTACCGTGCACCGTACACCCCACTAACCTGTCCCCTTGGGCTTGGCAGACCCCTATCCCCGATGTCTAGGCGATCGCGTAGCGAAAGCTCAGCGTTGCCCAGCGGTCGTGGTGCAGGGCGATCGCATCCTGGGGCTTGCCGTCGGGGGAAGTACTGAGGTCTTGCAGCAGCGCCTGGGCCAGCCGGAGGGGTTGGGCAATGGGGCGAAACCCCGTGGCCAGGGAGGGCGGCGCTGCCCCAAGTACTGTCAAACACCGCTGGAAAGGCCGGGTGCTAAGAATTAGGTGAGCCTCGACCCAGGTGGCAGATCCGGGCATAGCCCAGCTCTGCCCCTCGAGGGGCAGAGAGAGCATCTGGCCCGCCGCCAGTGGGGTAGCCTCCGGGGGGGTTTCAGGCTCCTCCTCTGGGATAGGCTCCGGTAGGGTGATCAGGGCTGTACATTCACCGCGGCTGTCAAAACTGATCAATAGCAGGTGCAGGTCGTGGGAGGTAGCATTGGCGACCTGGTAGCCAATGCGGCTATCGCGGGAAAGCCGCAGCTGTTCGGGGGTGGTCTGCGCCTTTTGGGCCTGACGAATCGCCAGGGGCCAGGCGGGCGCCACCGGACGCTCCGTGGTCTGCACCCACAGGGGGGTGATCTTGGGCTGCACCGCTGCCAATACCGCTGCCACCGCCAGCTGAGACGAACCGCGGTTTTCGGTCAGACGCACCAGCTTCAGCGCCAGCAGGGTTTGCAGGTAGGGGCCGAGGCGGTTGACCGCTGTTTTGACCGCCTCTTCTTTGGCCAGCATGGTGCCCGGCAGCAGGGTACGGTTGGGGGCAAACAGGCCGTAGCTGCTCTCAGCCAGCCCGTCGCTGTTGGGTCTTGGGCCGGCGGTGGTGACCCCAGGCAGGGCGGCGGTGAGGGTGGGGGAGGGGCCAACGGGCAGGCGGCCAAACAGGCAGTCGGCGGCCTTCTCCCCAGCGGTGACGGCGGTGACTAGCGATAGCCCGGCCAGGGCGCTGGTGGCATCGACCCGCTCGACCCGCTTCAGCTGGCTGTCGAGGGCGACCACTAGGTCGATAGACTGGGGCAGCAACCGCACCTGCTCGTAGACGGGCAGCCGCATCAGGGGCAATGGGGGCGGATCGTTCACGGGTCTGGCCTGCGCCCTCAGCCCGCTGCGCGACTCCAGGCGCAGGGGAATGGCAGGGCCGTTGGCCGGCATGGCCACCAGGCGAGAACCGGGCTGGAGATAGCGCAACACCAGGGGCGGCAGCCCGCCCAGCCACAGGTCGACGGGGCGAGCGCCACCGTTGGACAGTGCTACGCCAGCGGCGATCGCCTCCTTAGTAGGCAAGCCATAGACCCCAGGACCAGCGCGCGCTGGCAGGCGATCGCCCATCACGGGCTGTTGGTCGGTGCCTACCCACCGCTGGAGATACGGCCCGGTGCGGCGAATCAGGGCCTCGGCGTTGGGTTCAGGGGCGGTAGCCCAGAGGCTCTGGGTGAGGGCGTAGGTAAACACCCCGGCGCTAAAGCCATCCCACTGGCTTTCAAGCACCAGCCGACCGGGGGCGGCGGCCCGAAGCAGCAGGCCGGGCCAGGGGGCATCTAGGGGCAGCGGCTGGCCCTGGGGCCGGGGCAAAGTTCCTGAGGGGAGGGTGCCGGTGGGCACCGTGGGGCGCGATCGCACCCGGGAGTTGCCCCAGCGCAGGTAGCCTACATCCTGGCTGCCCGCGTCAATCACGGTGGTGAGGTTGGCCGTGGCGAGGCGGCTGAGCTGGGCCACCAGCTCGGCCTCTAGCAGGTCGGTGAGAGCGGGCGAGTCTTCGCTGGGCAGACGGCTGTCTACGGGCACCCAGGCCGACTGGGGCTGGCTGATGCCGTCATCGCCCTGCAACAGCACCTCGCTGCCGTAGCCGCTAAAGTGCAGCAGCACCACATCGTCGGCGGTGGCCTGCTGCACCAGATGTTCGTCAATGGCGGTTAAAATTCCGGTGCGGGTGGCCTCTTGGTTGGTCAGCGTCACCACGTCCACGGGGGCAAAGCCAAAGCGATGCACCAGCAGCTGGCGCTGGAGGGCAACATCGGTGAGACAACCCCGAAGGCCAATATCTTGGGCCACGCCGGGGTCGAGGGCGCGATCGGGGTAAGCGTTGATGCCAATCAGCAGGGCGAGCTTGCGCCGGGCGGGCTTGGCCAAAGCCTGCTGGTACTGGCCGGCGGTGCCCAGCAGCGCAGTGCTGCCTAGCCCTAGTGCCCCCAGGGCCAGAGTTGCCTGCCGCAAAAACGCCCGTCGATCTAATCTCACCGAGTTAACTGCATCCCAATTGCTAGCATTAGCTGACGACTTCGGGCACCCGCATGGCCTTGGCCAGCTCTGCCGCCACCTCGGGCCGGGAAAACTCTGGCGGGGGCAGCTCGCCCCGGCGCAGCATCTCTCGCACCTTGGTACCCGACAGATGAATCCGCTCGTCTTTGTCGCTGGGGCTGGTTTTAGAGGTGGCCATGCCCCCGGTGCGGGTGCAGTAGAAGGCGTGCTCAAACTTCATCGGCACAATGCTCAGTTCCCCTGGCTCAAACTCGTCAAAGATATATTGAGCGTCGTAGGTGCCGTAATAATCGCCTACCCCAGCGTGGTCGCGGCCCACAATAAAGTGGGTGCAGCCGTAGTTCTTGCGGATCAGCGCGTGGAAAATTGCCTCTCTAGGCCCAGCGTAGCGCATTGCGGAGGGATTGATCGCAAGAATTACCCGCTCCTGGGGGAAGTAGTGCTCGACCATAATCTCGTAGCAGCGCATGCGCACATCGGCGGGGATATCGTCGGACTTGGTGGCCCCCACCAGCGGGTGCAAAAACAGGCCATCGACGGTCTCTAGGGCGCACTTTTGGATGTATTCATGGGCGCGGTGGATGGGGTTGCGGGTCTGGAAGCCGACTACGGTCTTCCAGCTGCGATCGCGAAATAGCGCCCGTGACGCCGCCGGGTCGATCTGGTAGGTGGGGAACAGCGGATGGGGATCGCGCTGCAAGAGCCACACCGGGCCAGCCAGATTCACCGCCCCCTGGTCGTAGACCACCTTGACGCCGGGGTGGTTCTCGTCGTCGGTGCGGTAGACATTGATGGCTTCGTGGGCTTTGTCGTAGGTGTATTTTTCTTCTAGCTCTAGCACACCGACAAAGCGGCCGCTGGGGTCGTCGAGGCGCACCAGAGCGCCCTCTTGCAGCGGGGCGGCGTTGGCTTCATCCACCGACAGGGTGACCGGAATCGCCCAGGGTAGCCCGTTGGCCAGGCGCATGTCAGTGACCACGGTGTCGTAGTCGGCTTTTTTTAAAAAGCCCTCCAGGGGGCTAAAGCCGCCGATGGCGATCATCACCAGGTCAGAAAAGGCCCGCTCGTCGAGGCTTACCCGAGGCAGAGCATCGGCCTCAGCTAAGAACGTGGCGCTCTTCTCAGGGGATGCCAGGCGATTGATCAGGGTGCCGCCGTGGGGCGCAATACCGTCGGTTTTTAAAGTCATAGAAATGCCGCTGTCTGCTGCTGAGATGGAGTAAACAAAGGGGAATTGAGAGTTTGGCTAGCCCTAGCCAGGTTAACCCCGATTGCCCACCGGAGAACCGGGGTTGATCTTACCACCTTATGAAATGACATCTCGATGCCGACGTTGGCGGGCCTATGCAGCTGAAGCGGGGGTAGCCAAGCAGGATTTGACATTAACTCCGATGCAGCCGCCGCCAGAGGGGGTGCGAGGGGCCTTGGGCTTCGATGCGATCGCAGAGCTTCCCCAGCCGCTGCTGCTCTTCTTTGGTCATGCCCCAGAGAATGTGGCGGCTTTCGTTGACCAAGAGGGCCAGCGTGAGGCCCACGCAGAGGCCCAGCCCCAGAGCAGCCAGCCGGTTGTAGCCCAGGCCCAAACGCACCGTCGACCAGGTAAAGTACTGGCGCAGCTGGGCAATTTCGGGGCGCAGGCTCCACAGGCTGAGGGGGGCCACCGTCAGCCACAGCAAACCGTTCACCGTCCACCAGCGGCGCAAAATGATGACCCTCAGCTTTTCGATGGAGGGGCTAGGGCGGCCCATGGGTCACACCTCTAGCTCAGGGTTTCGGGCTGGGGGTCGACGTCGGCCTCGGTGCCGTAGGCTTGACCGCTGCGATCGCGCCACAGGGCAAACAGCGAACTGGCCACAAAAATACTGGAGTAAGACCCCGCCAAAAACCCCACAATCAGAGCCAGGGCAAAGTACTTCAGGGTAGGGCCACCGAAGAGCACGATCGCCATTAGGGGCAGCACCGTGGTCAGCGACGTATTGATAGAGCGGCTCAGGGTTTGGTTGACGGCGCTATCGACCACGTCATTGACATGCATGCCGGGGTTGAGCTTGAGGTTTTCGCGCACGCGGTCGTAGATCACCACCGTGTCGTTGACCGAGAAGCCCACGATGGTGAGCAGCGCCACAATAAACAAGCTGTCGACCTCCACCCCCAGCACCAGCCCCAACAGGGCAAACAATCCGGCGGTGATAATGACGTCGTGGGCCAGGGCCAGAATCGCCAGCAGGGCGTAGTCGATCTTAAACCGCAGGCTCAGGTAGGCGACAATGCCCGCAAACGACACCAGCAGGGCCAGCAGGCCAGACACCAGCAGCTGCCGGCCAATCACCGGCCCCACCGAGTCGATTTGGGTAGAGCCGGGGTCAAAGGGGCCAATGGTCTCTTCTAGGGCGGTTTGCAGGGTAGTGCGCTCCTCCACATCGAGGTTGCGGGTGCGAATGGAAAGCCCCTGCTGGTCATTGCCCAAAATTTGAATGCTGCTAGAGTCTAGCCCCTGCTGACCCAGCACCTGCCGCACTTCGGTGACATCTAGTCCCTCGGTGCAGCTGTCGGTGACAACGCAGGCGTGGGTCAGCTGCAGCCGAGTGCCGCCAGCAAAGTCGAGGCCCGGCCTCAGGGGAGCACCAAACTGCTGCCATGAAATCGCCATGGCCACCAGGCTCGCCAGCACAAACCCTGACGATATGCCCCACCACAGGCCGCGCTGCTGAATAATATTGAGCTTCATGGGCACTCCTAGGGGCGAACGGGGTCGGGGCGAACGGGGGTTAGGCCGGGGCAAAACAGGCTAGGCTTGCGAAACTGGGGCAGGCTGATGGCCAGAAACATCAGGGTGCGGGTACAGGTGAGGGCGGTGAACATGCTGATCAAGACACCAATGCCCAGGGTCAGGGCAAACCCCTTCACCAGCCCAGCGCCAAAGTAAAACAACGCCAGGCAAGAGATTAGGGTGGTGACGTTGCCATCCAAGATGCTCGAAGTCGCTCGAAAGAAGCCCGATTCTACCGAACGATAGAGGGTTTTATTTGATTTCAGCTCTTCGCGGGTGCGCTCAAAGATCAGCACGTTGGCATCCACCGCCATGCCAATGCTGAGAATGAACCCGGCAATGCCCGGCAGGGTAAGGGTGACCCCCAGTAGGTTAAACGCAGCCCAGGTGAGCAGAGCATAGATAATCAGCGAAATATCGGCCAGCACCCCCGGCAGCCGGTAGTAAACCGCCATAAACACCAGCACCAATGCCAGCCCTGCCATGCCGGCGTAGAGGCTGCGCTGAATGCTGTCGCGGCCCAGGGTAGGGCCAACGGTGCGGTTTTCGACCACCTCCACGGGCAGGGGTAGGGCACCGCCGCGCAGCTGAATTTCAAGATCGCGACCCGACTCGGCGGTGAAGTTGCCCGAAATCACGGCGCTGCCGCCCGTGATGCCAGTTTCGGCGTACTGCACGTTGACCGTAGGGGCACTGAGCAGGCGGTTGTCGAGAAAAATACCGATGCTGCGGCCGGTACCGGCGATCGCTTTACTGATCTCAGCAAACTCGTTGCCGCCCTCGTTGTTAAACTGAATCACCACCTCCCAGAGGGTGCCGCCGGTGGGGCGGGCGATCGCATCGGTGAGCTTTTCACCGCCCAGGGTGCTCGGCTCAAACAGGTTGGCGATCGCGGTTTCGCTGGCGGCAATGTCGCCCTGGAGGCGGTCAATGCGGGCCTGGGTGTCGCTGTCCACGGAGCCATCGGCGGGGCTGGAGGCTTGCAGGGCCGCCAGTTCGCCCAGGTGGCCCTGGAGAATCTGGTTCTCGATTTGCAGCTGCTGCTCGGTGCCCGGCCGCTGGGCGCGAAACTCAAGCTGGGCAGTGCCCCCCAGCACCCGCTCCGCCTGCTGGGGATCGCTGACGCCGGGCAGCTGCACCAGCAGCTGGTTGTTGCCCAGCTGCTGCACCACAGCCTCCGACACGCCCAGGCCGTTGACCCGGCCCTCAACCACCGTTTGCACCGCTTCCATCTCTCGCTCGGTAATGGTGGGAATGGCCTCGGTGGGCTGCACCTGAATGGTGAGTTGAGAGCCACCGCGTAGGTCTAGCCCTAGTCGGGTGGGCAGTTGGCTGATCACCACTACGGCGGCGACAGTGAGCGCCAAAATTACCCCTAGCCAAGCTCGATATTTTGCCATTGCGGTTTGCTGCGGTGTGGGTGCGGGTGAGGAGCGTGAGTGGGTGGTGGGCGGTGCCCACCCTACGGGAAGCGCTGAGACTGTCCCTGGAAGCTGTCCCTGGAATCAGTGGTGGTGAGCGATGCCCACCGGACAAGGGCAATAGTCCTTAGACCTTGAGGGCAACCATATTTTCGACGGCGGCCTCGATCTGTTTGGGCTGCACAATAGTCATTGTCTCTAGCTTACCGTTGTAGGGGGTCGGGATGTCTTGGGAAGACAGCCGCACCACCGGAGCGTCTAGCTCGTCAAAGTAGCGATCATTAATGGAGGCGATGATTTCGGCCCCAATGCCGCCAGTTTTCATGCACTCTTCGACGATGATCACCCGGTGGGTTTTCTGAATCGACGCGCCAATGGTGTCAAAGTCGAGAGGCTTGAGCGAAATCAGGTCGATCACCTCGGGGTCGATGCCCTTTTTCTCTAGACCCTTGACCGCCTGGGTGACGTGGTGGCGCATGCGCGAGTAGGTGAGGATGGTGACATCTTTGCCGGGGCGGACGATCTCGGCCTTGTCGAGCGGCACGATGTATTCGTGGTTGGGCAGGTCTTCCTTGAGGTTGTAAAGCAGCACGTGCTCAAAGAACAGCACCGGGTTGTCGTCACGGATGGCGGCCTTGAGCAGCCCCTTGGCGTTGTAGGGGGTGGAGCAGGCGACAATCTTTAGCCCCGGCACCGCCTGAAAGTAAGCCTCTAGCCGCTGGGAGTGCTCGGCCCCCAGCTGGCGACCCACCCCCCCCGGCCCGCGAATCACCATGGGGATTTTGTAGTTGCCGCCGCTGGTGTAGCGCAGCATGCCCGCGTTGTTGGCAATCTGGTTGAAGGCCAGCAGCAAAAAACCCATGTTCATGCCTTCGATGATCGGGCGCAGGCCGGTCATCGCCGCGCCCACCGCCATGCCGGTGAAGCTGTTTTCGGCGATCGGGGTGTCGAGCACGCGCAGCTCGCCGTACTTTTCGTAGAGATCTTTAGTGACCTTATAGGAGCCGCCGTAGACGCCGACGTCTTCGCCCAGCACAAACACGGTGTCGTCGCGGCCCATCTCTTCATCGAGGGCTTCGCGCAGGGCGTTGAATAGGAGGGTTTCTGCCATTTTGGGGATGTGGGTGAGTGGATGGGTGGGCGGGTGGATGGGTAGGGTGCATTAGCGGGCAGCTATCCTAGGACGACGCTCAAGCCAATGCCGAACCCCAATGCACCGTTCTGTAGCCGTAGGGTGGGCACTGCCCACCACAAAATACGCCAATGTTCAGGGGCGTACCCCGGCTCTAGATCTATCAGCTCTCGGCAAAGATGTACTTATACAGATCGTCGGGGCTGGGCTCGGGACTGTCTTCGGCGAAGGTGAGGGCGGCGTCGATGCGGGTCTGGATGCGATCGCGTACCTCCTTCAGCGCCCCCTCGTCCACCAGGTTGTGCTCCAGCAGGTAGCCCTCAAACCGCTTAATTGGGTCGCGGGCCAGCCAGACCTCTTTCTCGGCCTTAGAGCGCAGCTCGTCGGGATCGGCCAGGGAGTGGCCCCTAAAGCGGTAGGTGAGGGCTTCAATCAGGGTGGGGCCTTCCCCAGCGCGGGCGCGGGCTACGGCCTCCTGGGCCACAGCGCGCACCGCCATCACATCCATGCCATCGACTTCGACGCCAGGCATGCCAAACACCGCCGCCTTCTTATAAATCTCGGGCTGGGAGGTGGCCCGCTCGTGGGCCATGCCGATCGCCCACTTGTTGTTTTCCACCACAAATAAGATCGGTAGCTTCCACAGAGCGGCCATATTCAGGCACTCAAAAAACTGGCCGTTGTTGGTAGTGCCATCGCCAAAGAAGCAGGCGGTCACCTGGTCGGCACTGGGGTCGCCCAGGGCGTCTTTGCGATAGCGCGACTGAAACGCCGCCCCCAGGGCAACGGGAATGCCCTCGCCAATAAACGCAAACCCGCCCAGCAGGTTGTGCTCGCTCGAAAATAGGTGCATCGAGCCGCCCCTACCCTTGCTGCAACCAGTCTCTTTGCCAAACAGCTCGGCCATGACGTTCTTGGCGGGCACGCCGGCGCTGAGGGCGTGGACGTGGTCACGGTAGGTGCTGCACACGTAGTCGTCGGAGCGCAGAGACTTGATCACCCCGCTAGACACGGCCTCTTGACCATTGTAGAGGTGCACAAACCCAAACATTTTGCCCCGATAGTACATCTCGGCGCATTTGTCTTCGAAGTAACGCCCTAGGATCATGTCTTCGTAGAGCACCAGACCCTGATCGGTAGAAATTTGGGCCGCTGGAGCCTGGAACTGGGGTAATGTTCGTTCTTGAACCATGGGTTGCTGGGTCCTACGCCGCGATGTCCAACTTTTGACTATACCGAAAAGTATCCCTCCCTGGGCAGGGGCCAGACTAAGAGATGCCCTCCATCATACCGAGCGGGCTGCTCGGTGATCGTGTCGGGTGCTGCCGACCAACAGCGACCACCTCCCTCCCCTCTCTTTCATCCATCTGACATCTCCTGGGCATCTAGGGGCATCCGTGAGCCTAAAGCATTCTTACCAGACCGTATTTTGGCTCCGGCCTAGATAACCCTATCTAGCGAGAAAGACCCAACCCCCACAAAATGCGGGCGAGCCTGTGATCTTTACTGGGATCTTTATCTAATCTTTAAGCTGCGCCTTAGTTGGCGTCGCGCCGTTGGTGAGGCCACGGTTTGACGGCTACCAGCAGCTTCGGTTAACCCATCGGCCCACTTCTCTAGTAATCTGCGGCATGAGTCAACCACCTGTTTGTGACACCTAACACCTGAAACCTGAAACCTGACCCCGTCAACTGCCGGAACCGCCCTTGGCGACGGCAGCGGGTGTGTGCTATAAACTTCACCTTTGCTCTGCTTTGAGGACAAACGCGATAGGGTGTAGCTATTTCTTAGGGTTTGGTGGTTAGCTGTCTGTGGGCCAGACTTGTAGGCCAGCGCTATGGGTCACCAGAGCTGTAGGCTAAAGCTTTCGGCTAGGAGTCCTAGGTTGGCTAGCAGGATGGCGAGGTAATGGGTGGCGGTTCTTAAGATTCGAGAGCTTAAGCAGTCCGCAATAAATCTTTTTGGATACTATTCGAGTGAATTCGCCGTTGGGGACGTGAGCTGTGCAAATTCCGTTAGACTACTACCGAATTTTGGGGTTGCCGATTCAGGCAACTGCCGACCAGCTACAGCAGGCCCACCGCGATCGCGGCCTTCAGCTCCCCCGGCGCGAGTTTTCCACCAGCGCCATTGAGGCCCGCAAGCAGCTGATCGATGAAGCCTACGCGGTGTTGTCTGACCGCGATCGCCGCCGCGACTACGACAGCAAATTTCTCGCCAGCGCCTACACCGTTGACATGGCCCCCGAGCCGCTACCCGAGGGGCGCATTCCGGGCCTAGAGGTGACCGCCGACGCGGGCGAGGCGGCGCTTAGATCGCTGGCCACCGAACCCGGCGGCAGCGATGCCCAAAGCTCCAAAATTGAAATTGAGAGCGACCAGCTGGCCGGGGCGCTGCTGCTGCTGCTAGAGCTGGGCGAATACGAACAGGTGCTCCAGCTGGGCCAGCCCCTGCTCAGCAACCCCTACGGCAGCGGGCCCACCGCTGACCCCGGCAAAGAAGATGTGGTGCTCACCCTGGCCCTGGCCTGCCTAGAGCTGGGCCGCGAGCAGTGGCAGCAGCGCCACTACGAAATTGCCGCCGAGTCGCTGCAAACCGGCCACGAGCTGCTGGCCCAGGGCAACCACTTCTCCGCCATTCGGGCCGAGATTCAGACCGAGCTGTACAAGCTGCGGCCCTATCGGGTGCTGGAGCTGCTGGCTCGCCCCCTCGACCAGACCCGCGAGCGTCGCCAGGGTATCAAGCTGCTCAAGGCTATGCTCGAAGACCGAGGCGGCATTGAGGGCACCGAAGACGACCTCTCTGGCCTGGCGATCGACGATTTTTTGCGGTTTATTCAGCAGCTGCGCGACTACCTCACCGCCAGCGAGCAGCAGGAGCTGTTTGAGCACGAGGCCCGCCGCCCCTCCCCCGTGGCCACCTACTTGACGGTATACGCCCTGCTGGCGCGAGGCTTTGCCCGCCACCAGCCCGCCCTGGTGCGCCGCGCCAAGCAACTGCTGCTGCGCCTGGGTGCCCAGCAGGATGTGCATCTGGAACAGGCGGTGTGTTCGCTGCTGCTGGGTCAGACCGAAGAGGCCAACCGCGCCCTCGAACTCAGTCAGGAGTACGAGCCCCTAGCCTACATCCGCGAGCACTCGCGCCAGTCGCCCGACCTGCTGCCGGGCCTGTGTCTCTATGCCGAGCGCTGGCTCAAAGACGAGTTATTTCCCCACTTTCGCGACTTCAAAGATCAGCAGGCCACCCTCAAAGACTACTTTGCCGATGCCCAGGTACAGGCCTATCTAGAGACTATGCCCGGCGGCCCAGCGGCAGAGCCGCAGTCGCCGCAGTTCCCGGTGGCGGCCCCAGGGGCACAAGGATCGGCGCAGGGGGCGGCCCATCAACACTCCATCGGCCAGTTCCCCACCATTGAAGGGTCGCTGCCCATTGGTGCTCCCACCATGCCTAAGCCGGTGGCCACGGCTCGCCGGGGGTCGCCCCCCCCGGCCCAGGGGTTTTCCAGCAATGGCAACGGAGCCTACCCTGGTGCGGACACCGTTCGCAATGGCCGCCCCCCCCGGGCCAAGGCCCCTAAACCCGCTGATGGAGGAGTAGGCCCTGGCGATGGGTCATGGGGTGATGCTCAGCGCAGCGATGCTCAGCGCAGTGAGCTGCGGAGAGATCATCCCCAACGAGATAATTTTCGTCGGGATGATCTCTCGGTGGCTGAGCGAGTGGCTCAGATGTCACCAGAGGGCAAAATGACGGCCCCTGGTGAAAAATCGGCCCCCGGCCTTGATCGCCGTCCCCCTGCTCCTGAGCCTGCGACCCTGGCCCCAGGGCAGGCGTTTCCGCCCGAGGGGTCGGTAAGGCGCGATCGCAGCGCTTCACCCCACTGGGGTCGGCTGGCCATGATCGGGGCTGTGGGCATTGTGGGCATCGGCATCCTCGGCTTTGGCACCATGCGAGCCCTGGGCTGGGTGGCGGGGGCCTTTAGCGGCCCTCGGATCTCGGGCCAGCCCCTGGCTATTCGCGTCGATCAGCCAGCCTTTGAAATTCCTGAGGTGCCTCCGGCCCCCGCCGAAATTGGTGTCAACGATATGGCAGGCCGGGTAATCAATCAATGGCTAGAGGTCAAGCGCGGGGCGCTGGGTGAAAGCTACCAGGGCGATCGCCTCGATGATATTTTGCTAGAGCCAGTGCTGACCCAGTGGCAGCGCCGGGCCGATGCCGCCGCCGCCGAGAGCTGGTACTGGGAGTACGAGCACACCGTTGAGGTGGAGTCGGTCACCCCCGCCGACCCCACCGCCGACCAGCTCCAGGCGGTAGCGGTGGTCTCTGAGCAGGCCCGCCTGTTTGAGTTTGGGGTTGAAAATGCCGGGGCCGCCTACAACGACACCCTGCGCATGCAGTACGACCTGGTGCGCCAAAACGGCAACTGGTACATCCAGGGCATGAGCAAGCTGGCGGATCTGTAGAACTGGTAAGAGCTAGTAACCCAGCGAGAAATAAAGCTGACCCAGCGGCATCCGTCACCGAAGGGTAAGGTCAGCGGGGTAGGATCAAATCTCTTCACCGCCGCAATTGGTTGCCATAGGATCGATCGCCGCCAACACACATACCCGCCGGTTTGGCAATTACTCCGGACGGTTGGGGTATTACTGTGTTTTGATAGAATGCTGTTTGTATTAAACCCAGAGCCAGAGCTGAATGCCAGTAGATAGCCCGTCCGCTCCCCAGCCGCCCATGGTGCTCGACACCCTGACCAACCCAGGGCTGCCCACCGACGAATGCCCTCGCCGGGCGCGCATTCAGCTTGATCTGCTGCTGCTGGCGATCGAAGCTCTCGACCTGGGCGGCAGCGAGGCCATGCTGGCCACCGCCCGCGACCTGGGCCTAGAGAGCCTGGTCAAAGGCCGAGTGCACCTGTGGCTGCTGCGGGGCACCAACCCCATGCGCCGCTACAGCCAGCGTCGCCCCCTAGACATTGAAGAAGCCAAAGCCCTGGTAATTATTATTTGCACCCTGTCGCGACGGCTGACGGTGCTGGTGCGGCAGCTGCTGGTGGGCTACCAGCAGCTGGCCGACAAACAGCTGTCGCCCGACCACCACTTTCGCCTGGCCGACTACCTGATTCGCTTTCGCAGCCACTTTCGCGCCCGCATGAACTCGCGCCGGGCCGGGGTGATTGCCTACAGCAGCGACGAAAAGCTTGACGAGCTGGCCATCCAGCTGTTGCATCAGCTGCTGCTGTGCTCTGGGGTGCTCGGCCCCCAACGTCTTTGGAATAGCCTGTTTGACGGAGAAGTATCATGACCGTTCAACGGCAATACACCCTGCCCCACTGCAACCTGGTGCTAGAGGGCATGAGCGCCAACGCCAACGACCCGCTCTCGCCCCTCTCAGTGCTGATGAATGCCGAGTGCCACCTGCCCGGTGCCAGCGATGCTAGCCTCACCGGCGGTCGAGAATTTTTAGACAGCTTGGTGGCGGCGGTGAGCCGCTACGGCCAGCAGTTGCTCAGCGGGGTGCCCTACCCCACCACCACCGGGGAAGCTGCGGTCGTGGAAATTAAGCCGGGGGAAGGACTCTATCATCACCTGATTGTGCATCAGCAGCCCCTGGGAGAGCCGGTGAGCGACGTTAATGCTCAGGCTCCCCTAGATGTGAAGCTGACCACCGTGCAGTTTTACGACCTGATGGAAGCAGTGGATCAGCTCTTGGCCGATTCGCAGACCCTGCCCGATCTAACCGCTCAGTTTCAGGCGGTGTCGCGGCGGCTGGTGCAGCCCACCGAGCCAGTGACCAAGCGGGCCGCCCCGGCGGTCTTGGGCGCTGCCGCCCTGGCCGCTGCCGGGCTGGCCCTGTTCTTCGTGCCGATTCCTGAGTTTGAGCCGACCCGCCCTGAGGCTGAGTCATCGAACCCGGCTGAGTCGAGTACTAACCCTCTAGAGACAGCGTCGGGGGCTAATGCCGAAGCCGCTGAGGGCGACAGCTCAGAGCTGGCCGCTGACGGCGGCGATCTCGACGCCCTAGACAATGCCCCGCCGATTACCGATGCGGCGGCGATCACCCTGTTGCGTTCTGACCTGACCGATCGCCTGCGAGAGGCCTGGGCCGATGCGCCGCGCCCCAGCGGCGACCTCGCCTACCGCATGGTGGTGTCTGAGAACGGCGATATTTTGGGCTACAAGTACGAAAATGACCTGGCCCTGGCAGAGGTTGACAACACGCCGCTGCCCCAGCTCACCTTTGTGCCCGTGCCGGGGGCCGCGCCGGTGCAGGAGCGGGTGGCGCAGTTTATCACCACCTTTACCCCCGCTGGCGACGTGGTGGTAGAACCCACAGCGCTGGCTGGTGCAAATTCTGGTTCCTCTGGTGCCGGGGTGACCAGTGCCACTACCCCGGCATCGCTGCCGCCCCTGGGCGATCAGGTGACCGACGGCGATCGCATTCGCGACCTTAACCGCACCCTCTACGACAGCATTTTGGCCGATCTAGAGCCGCTGTCGGCCAACGAGGCGCTGCGGTTTCGGGTGCGATTGACTGAGGCGGGCGACGTGGTGGGCTACGAGCCGATCAACGCCGCCGCTGGTTTACTGGCGGCAGAAACCCCTCTCCCCGGCTTGGTGGCAGCGGCCAACAGCACCGCTGACCAGGCCGACTTTCAGGTCGTGTTTACCGAGCGCGGCGTGCTAGAAGTCAATCCCTGGGATGGCTGGCCCCAGTAGCGCTTCCCCAGGGCTTCCTCTGCGCTCA
This sequence comes from Nodosilinea sp. CTOTU7353, assembly GCA_036782635.1. GTDB lineage: Bacteria > Cyanobacteriota > Cyanobacteriia > Phormidesmidales > Phormidesmidaceae > Nodosilinea. The sequence continues at coordinate 6,330 of DAIPYU010000069.1, read as the reverse complement.
ACCTGAACGTCAACGATCTAAGTCATGCTGGCCTGATGTTTATAGTCCGATCGCGCCATGGCTGATTCCCCCGACCTGCCGCCCATCTCCCCAGACCCGGCTGTGCCCCGTGCTGGCGCTGGCCCTGGCGAGGTGGCCCCTGGCCCGGTTACACCACCGCCTGCGCCCAAGCCTAGGTCGGGCCTGGGGGCCGGACTGCATACCCTATGGACCCTTGTGGTACGGCTGATTATTTTGGGCGCTGGGGTCAGCCTGGGCTGGCTGGCTGGCCTGCTGGTGGCCCAGGTATGGCCCTCCAGCAACCCTGAGCCGCCCCTGACGGAGGTGGCTCTGCGCTACGGCAGCCAGACCCAGCGCAAGCTGCGGCAGCTGCCCTTCTGGTGGCAGAACAACGTGCCCTTCGCAGACGATAGTGCTTCACCGGCAGTGGTGGTTTTAGAGTCAAGCGAAACAGCTGTGCCCGAGGTGGCGGCTGAGCTGCCGCCGTTAACTGATGACGAGCGGGATGACATCCAGGCCGATCTCACCAGCTTGCAGCAGGATCTGGCCAGCGTCACCGCGCGGCTGACGGAGCTAGAGACCACCCTGGGCGCAGCGCCCGGCGGCACTGTCGAAGAGCGATTGCAGCAGCTCAACCAGCGCCTTAGCCCTGAGGCAGCGATCGCCGACGCACCCGAGGCTGACGCACCCGAGACCAGTGCACCCGAGACCGACGACACCGCTGGGGCTGCCCCCGCCGCACCCCCGACCACAACTCGGGTGCCCTACCCGGAGCCGCGCTTTGCCCTGGTGAGCGATCGCATTGTTTTGCCCAGCGCGCTGCTGTTTGAGCCAGGCAGCAGCACCCTCACCGCCCCCGGCCAGCAGCTGCTCGACAGCATTGCCCCCGACCTGGCTCGCTACGGGGCCGCCACTCTGCTGGTGGGCAGCCACACCGACGGCACCGCCAACCCCGACCAGGCCAGCCAGATCACCCTCCAGCAGGCGGTGGCCGTAGAGCAGTACCTGGTCCCCCAGCTAGAGGGCAGCGGTATCCGCTGGGTGTCCGTGGGCTATGGCCAAACCCGACCTAGCACCGGGGGCACCACCCCCGGCGACCAGCAGCGCAACCAGCGTATTGAGATTGGCATTGTGCCCAGAAATTAGAACGCCGGTACAGAAACCCGATTTCTGGGCCAGAAGGATAGTCCTGTCGTTAGAGCAGCGACGAAGAAACCGGGTTTTTAGCCATACTGTACCGATGCTCTAGGCCAGCCTGTCAGTAATCAGCCAACCGCCCCTGAAACCAAGCACTCGACACCCGACACCCAACACCTAATCTACCCAGTAGCTCACCTATGCGCCTTATATTTTTTGGCACCCCCCAGTTTGCCGTGCCCAGCCTCGGGCGGCTGCTGGCCGAGCCGGGTTTTGAGGTCGCCGCCGTGGTCACCCAGCCCGATCACCGCCGGGGTCGGGGCAGCAAAGTCGATGCCTCGCCGGTAAAACAGGTGGCGGTGAAAGCAGGCTGCCCGGTGCTCCAGCCCAGCCGGATCAAAAAAGACGAGGCTACCCTAACCACCCTTGAGCAGCTCGGGGCCGATGCCTTTGTGGTGGTGGCCTACGGCCAGATCCTCTCCCAGCGCATTCTCGACCTGCCCCGGCTGGGCTGCATCAACGGCCACGGGTCGCTGCTGCCCGTCTATCGGGGGGCGGCCCCCATTCAGTGGTGCATTGTCAACGGCGAAACCGTCACCGGCATGACCACCATGCAGATGAATCTGGGCATGGATACCGGCGATATGCTGCTCACCTCACGCCTCCCCATTGGCCTGATGGATACGGCGGAGGATGTCGCTGCGGAGCTCTCTCACCAATGCGCCGACCTGCTGGTGGAGACCTTACAGGGGCTACGGGCCGGGACGCTCAGCCCCGCACCCCAGGATGATGCGTTGGCCACCTACGCGCCGCTGATTCAAAAAGAAGATTTTGAGCTGGATTGGGGAAAGTCTGCGATCGCGCTCCACAACCAAATACGCGGCTTCTACCCCAACTGCGTTACCGCCTTGCGCGGCCAGCCCCTCAAGGTGATGGCCACCGCGCCCATGGGCGCACCCCACTGGACAGCACTGCCGCCCGAGCTAGCCGCACTGCAAGCAGTTGTGGATGACATTGCCGCTGCAACCCCGGCCAACCCCGGCACCCTGGTGGGATTGCTCAAGGGCCACGGCCCCCTGGTGCAGACGGGCGACGGGCTGCTGCTGCTGCGCCAGGTCAAGCCTAGCGGCAAGCAGACCCAGGCTGGAGCCGACTTTGCCAACGGCAGTCGCCTGCAAATCGGAGAATCCTTTGGGTAGATTGTTTTGGATTAAGACCCGCCTGTGACTAGGGACTCCAGCCACAACCGCCAGGGAGTGAACTCTCTGGCTCATAGCGAAAGTCTGCTAAAGCAGACTGCGGCAGATGTCCCGCAATCCTCTTCAGAGGATTTCGGCTTTGAGTCTTGGACTTTTGGTCCTAGGCTGGGCGGCCAATCCAAAGGATCGTCCCCCGAATCTGGCCCCACTTTGACAGGGCTGGGTGGGCACAGCCCACCATGGGAAACTGTTTTTCTGAAGCTGCCTCAGGGCTGCTTGCTGTCTTCATCGCCGTGACCATGGCGATGTCTTGATTAGATGGAATACGCTTAGACTGCCGCTCCCCCGACTCCCTTGGTAAGCTGGAGTAAATTTGGCTATTCTTTCCACAGAGAGAAAAATCACCGATGACAGTAGAATCTCCTGGGACTACTAGGGCGGTCTATGGCCCCGTGCCAGAACATTTGCAAAACCGCCGCGAAATCGTATTTTTGGTGCTGTCCGGGCTGTTTCTCGGCACCCTGGGCATGCTCAACATTCTCAGCATTAGCCGGTTTGTGAATGTGTTTGTCTGGGGTGATTTTGCCGTCACCGTGGCGGTGGGGGTGCTGCCCTACCCGCTAACCTTTCTCTGCACCGACCTAATCTGCGAACTCTACGGCAAGCAGCGGGCCAACCAGGTGGTGTGGGTGGGGCTGCTGCTCAACGCCTGGGTGCTATTTATTGTGTGGCTAGGGGGGCTGCTGCCGGGGTTTGAGGCCATCGACCCGGCTACGGGCGAGCTGGTGCGCGACGCCGCCGGGCGACTGCCGGTGTTTTTTGAAATTCGCACCCTCACCTTTGGGGCGGTGGCGGCCTCGATGATCGCCTATATGGTGGCCCAGTTTGTCGATGTCTACCTGTTTCACTTTTGGAAAGAGCTCACCAACGGCAAGCACCTGTGGCTGCGTAACAACGGCTCTACCCTGATCAGCCAGCTGGTCGATACCACCGCCGTGGTGCTGATCACCCACTTTTTGGCCGGGGCACTGCCCATTGAAGCTGGGCAAGAACTCTGGCCCCAGCTGATTCGTTTTATTGGCTACGGCTATGTGTTTAAGCTGGTGGCGGCGCTGCTCGATACCGGGCCGTTTTACCTCGCTGTGTTTTGGCTATCAGACTACCTGGGGCTGGAGTCTCCCGTCCCAAAGCCGAAGCGCCTGCGCCTGGGCAGCCGGAAGCAGGATTGACGCCCAGTGGCGCTAAAGATTAACCCTGGCGACTGCGCCAGCGATGACGTACTTTGTGATGGATGATAGCCCGATGGATGATAGTACATCCCCCCCAGTAGATTTTGCGGCCTATGTGGAGGCTATGGCGACGGCCCTAGAGCTGACTATTCCCGATCGCATTAAGCCGGGGGTGGTGGCCAATGTGGAGCATATTTTTACGATCGCCCAGCCGGTGATCACCTTCCCGCTGCCCGACACCCTAGAGAGCGCCACCACCTTCGAGCCATGACCGACCCTCAGAATGCTATGGATCTAGCCGCTGCCGTTAAAGGGGAAAATCTTTCAGCCTCGGCATCGGTGGCGGCCACGCTGGCGGATATTGAAACCCGCAACCCGGCACTGAACTGCTTTACGGCGGTGACGGCGGAGCGGGCGCGGCGACAGGCGGCAGCGGTGGATCAGGCGATCGCCGCCGACCAAGACCCCGGCCCCCTGGCGGGGGTGCCCTTCGCCGTCAAAAACCTGTTCGACATTGAGGGTCTCACCACCCTCGCCGGAGCCCAGCTCAACCAGGGCAATCCCGCCGCCACACAAGATGCCACGGTCATCACTCGCCTAGAGCAGGCCGGGGCAGTGCTGATGGGCGCACTAAATATGGACGAGTACGCCTACGGCTTTGTCACCATCAACGCCCACTTTGGCACGACGCCAAACCCCCACGACCCCAGCCGCATGGCGGGCGGTTCCTCGGGCGGCTCGGCGGCGGCGGTGGCGGCAGGCTTAGTGCCCTTCACCCTGGGCTCCGACACGAATGGATCGATTCGCGTGCCTGCTTCGCTGTGCGGGGTGTATGGCCTCAAGCCCACCTACGGGCGGCTGTCGCGGGCGGGGGCATTTTTGTTTTCCAGCAGCTTAGATCACGTGGGGCCGCTGGCGCGATCGCTTCCCCTTCTCGTCGCCGCCTACGACGCTATGCAGGGGCCAGACCCAAGTGACCCCGTCTGTACCCAACGGCCCCCAGCCCCCGTCACCCCAGCCCTCACACAAGGGACTGAAGGGCTGCGGATTGCTCAACTGGGGGGCCACTTCGAGCGCGGTATGGAGCCGCTGGTGCGCGATGTTTTGACCGAAGTTCTCCAAACCCTAGCGGTTTCAGACCTGGTGGAATTTCCTGAAACCCACCGGGCCAGGGCCGCCGCCTACCTGATCACCGCCTGCGAGGGCAGTCAGCTGCATTTAGAACGCCTGCGCCAAGACCCGATGGCCTTTGACCCGGCGACGCGCGATCGCTTCCTGGCCGGAGCCATGCTCCCCGCCGCCTGGTATGTGCAGGCGCAGCGGTTGAGACGGTGGTACCGCGATCGCGTCCGCGAAATCTTCCAGCACTACGACGTGCTGATTGCCCCCACTACCCCCTGCGTCGCCCCACCCCTCGACCAGACCACGCTAGAAATTGATGGCGTTTCCTACCCCCTGCGCCCTCACCTGGGTTTTTACACCCAGCCGCTCTCGTTTATTGGCCTGCCCGTGCTTTCTGTCCCCATCCATCGGCCGGGACATCTGCCCGTGGGCATTCAGCTGATCGCCGCCCCGTACCAGGAGGCGAAGTTGTTTCGAGTGGCAGCGGGGTTGGGGAGTGGGTGGGTAGGTGGGTAGGTGGGTAGGTGGGGCGTCCCTTTCAGGTAAACGTGTTTTAGGGTGAGTTAACCGAGGCGTAACAAACGTTTAGGGTGAATGGGTCGGTTGTTTCGTGGGGGCTGAAGGGGCATGGCGGGGGCTTACTTTACCGGGTGTGCGGTGTGGGCGTTTCGGGAATGGGTGGGGGAGTTTTACCCGAAGGGCAGTAAGGCGGGGGATTTTTTACGGCTGTACGGCGATCGCATGACCACTGTAGAGGGCAACACCACCTTCTACTCCATGCCCGACGCCAAAACCATCGACCGCTGGGCTGCCACCATGCCGCCCGGCTTTCGCTTCTGCCCCAAGCTGCCTCGGGCCTTTTCTCACCAGGGCAAGCTGGTGCCTTTTATCGCAGACGCCCACCGATTTTTGCAAACCCTGACGCCCCTGGGCGAGAAATTGGGGCCGCTATTCATTCAGCTGCCGCCCACCTACAGCCCAGAGCAGATGGCCGACCTGCGCGAATTTCTCGCCCGCTGGCCCCGGCAAGCTCACCCCATCGCCGTAGAAGTGCGCCACCTGGACTGGTTTGCCGAACCCCATGCCGCTCGTCTCAACCAAATGCTCACCAGCCTGGGGGTGGGTCGGGTGCTGCTCGACACCCGCCCGATCTACGACTGCATCAACACCCCCGACGACGACCCTCAGATCGGCTCAGAGCGCAAAAAACCCAGGGTGCCGCTCCAGCCCGAGGTGACGGCGGCATTCACGATCATTCGCTACATCAGCCACCCCGACCTGGCCTACAACTACCCCTACTTTGACAAATGGGTGCCCCGGCTGCGCCAATGGTTGACGGCGGGCACCGACGTCTATTTCTTTGCCCACTGCCCTCAGGAAGCTAAGTCGCCAGCGGTGGCCCGCGAGGTCTACCACCGGCTGCAGCAGGCCGGGGCCGAGCTGCCCGAGCTACTGTGGGACGTAGCCGAGAAACAAAGGGCCGAGGCAGATGATTCCTCGGCCCAGCTCAGCTTGTTTGGATGATAGTTTTTGCGGTTCTTTGAAGAGCCCTAGTCTTTGACCAAGTTGATGGGGACAAGCTTTAACCGCTTAGGGTTCAGGGTCCAAGGTGTACGGTTTAAGGCAGATCGTGAACCGTACAC
>DAIPYU010000068.1:0-25044 GCA_036782635.1 Nodosilinea sp. CTOTU7353 | reverse complement strand
ATCGCGCAGGTCAAGGAAGAGACCTGGCACCTCAACATCCGAGGACTGTAGCGCACTGGCGTCAAACACAGTAGTCGTGCCGCTAACCTCGTTACCTACCACTACCAGCGGATTGCCATTGGGGCTGTCGGCAGCGGTGATAAAGATGATGCCCTCAGCGCCCAGGTCGCCAGCCGTACCTGCTGCTGGGTCGCCGCTGAAGTCGCGGTTGTTGACAAAGTCCACAAAGAACGACTCCGCCGGATTGGTGATGTCGTAGGTCATGACGCCGCCAAAGCGTTCCAGGCCAACAAAAGCGTAGGTGCGCCCGTCGATTTCGCCAATGGCTACGCCCTCGGGCTCAGGCCCCTTGTTGTCGCTGCGGGTGTCGAAGTCATTGCGTCGGTGGTTGGAGTTGAAGTTGTCGGGAAAGCGCTCGGCGATGATCTGCTCAAACTCAGCACCGCTGTCGTAGATCAGGTTGCCCTCAACGTCAAAGATCGAGAAAGAGCGCGCCCCAAAGGAGTAAAGCTCACTGTAGGCCAACGTCGAGGTCAGCTGACCTCGAATCTCACCGGCAGGGTTGCCGACGGTGTGTAGATTCAGGTAGAGGCCCACCTCATCCCCAATCTCGGTCTCCAGTAGCGCTGGAATAAAGGCGCTCAGAGGTTCACTGGCGGGGTCAGTTTCGCTCCAGGTGCCGGTCAGGGTTGTGGAACCGTCCTCGTTGATTGTGGCACTGACATCTGGATCTTGATTGGGGCCAAAAATGCCAAAGACTACCGGGCCGTTTTCTCCAGCAGGGGCCGCATGGAAGTGCAGCAGAGTAACGTCGTCATCGGTGTCTGGAGTTTGTGGGTCAAGCCCAAGGATAGGCCCAAAATCTACTCCTTCCACCGTGATCGTATAGCTGAGGGCGGTGCGATCCTCATTCAGCTTGAGTACAGCACTACCCACGGCGCTGGTTTCGACTGGGCCAACCTCCTGATCGCCAGTCAGGTCGGCTTTGAAAAATACCCCATCGCTCAGGCCATTAACCGTAGTCACCGTCAAGCGACCCAGGTTCTCGTCTTTTTGAAGTTCGTAGGCGTCGGGGAAAGCGTCAGGGTCAAGAATCAAATTCTTCACCCGCACCTCTTCAGAGAAGCCATCGTAGTCGCGAGCATCCCCTTCGTTGGCGGTGACGATAAAGGTTTCACCGCCGACTTCGTAAAGGGAGATCGCATCGGGCATGTACATGCCAAACAGGTTGGGATAGGTGGTGATATTGATAGCACCGTCGCGATCACTGGCATCGAGGGGCACCACCGAATGGTCCTTAAATCCCAGAGGCAGAATGTCGGTGACAGAGCCAGAGGCAATATCCACCACCGCCAGGGCGTTGTTTTCTTGCAGCGCCACGTAGGCAGTGCTCGAATCACTGGTAACCACAATGTACTCAGGCTCAACATCTTGGGCAACGGTGGCGTTGGGTCCAAAGATCCTCACCCCAGAGGCAATCAGCGCCTCGCGCTGGTCATTAAAGGCGGTGAAGTCAGCGGTGATGACATTGGCCTGGGTGAGGTTTGCAACCCCGCCAGAAACATCAATAATGCTGATCGAGCCCTCGGGGTCAATGGTGTAGTCGTCGTTGGGTTCGCCTTCATTGGCCACCAGCACTTTAGTGCCGTCGGGGGTAAAGGTCAGCATGTCGGGCAGTGCCCCCACGGTGACGGCACTTAAGAAATTGCCATCGATGTCATAGAACACCACGCTGCCGGGATCGGTCTTTTCTTGAGCTTGCACCGCTACGGCGACGATGCCGTTGGCGACCGCCACGCTGTTGACGTCGGCCCCAAAATCAGAGGTGTCAAGCGACCTCACCAATCTGAGGTTGCTGGGGTCGCTAACATCCAGCACATCCACTGAGGGAGCGCTGGCATTGACCACAAACAGCCGCTGGGTGACCGGGTCGTGAACCACGATCTCAGCCGCGCTCTCGTCAAAGATACCGGTCTCATAGGTGCCGATGGGAACCAGCAGCGACGGAGCCACCGGGGTCGGATCAACTGGGCCAGCCGTATCAATCACGCTGTCGCTGCGGAAGGCCAGGTTTTGAATGCGGGTATCGAGCTCGCGTCCCACCTCCTCAGCGCCAAAGAGGGTTTCTGGGCTGCCAAAGTTGGCCAGCAAAAATTCTGCCAGCGCATCTTGTTCGCTACCGTCATCAGCAAAGGTGGCATCGCCAGTCCGAACGTCTTCTCGAGCTAGCTGCACCACGTTAGCACGGGCAATCACAGCGGGATCACTAACTTCACCTCGGGCAGGATCGGTGTTGAGGTTGGGGAAGGGGTAGCCGTCGCCACCGCCCAAAAATTCGCCGGTGTTCATGTCAAAGCGGGATGCGGTTAGAAAACTGAGCGATACCATGCGGAAGGTGCGGCTGGCGTTGCCCACAATCTCGCCGTTTTGCACCACCACGTCGATATCGTTGCCCTCGGCGTCTTCAATCGCCAGGGAGCGCACCCGACTGCCCGGCTCGGCGGTGGCATCAAAGCTAAAGGCAAACCCGCTAATCTGAGGAAAAGCGCCTGGGCTGGCGCTGTCGTCGGCAGCAATCCCCGAAACCCCATGTTCTACCAGCGCCAGCAACTCCTCGGCGGTGACGGTGATCAGCGAGAGGCCATTGTTGAACTGCAGGGCGTTTTCAATGTCGGTTTGAGAGATACCGCCCTCAGGCTTCACCCCAGGAATCTCCTCAGTGGGCAATAGCTCAGCATCGCCAGTGCCCCCAGCAGGCACAATAATTTGCCCAATGGCGTTGCGAATGCCGCCGCCGTTCTTGAGAGAAATCATCGTGGTGGGGTCAACCTCTCTAGCCGCTGCCAGGTTGGCGTCGGCGGTCAGGTTGCCCAGGTTGGTCTCCTGGCGGCGCACCGCATCGCGGCGACCGTCTAAAAAGACATCACTAACGCCAAACACATTGCTCTCGTTGGCAATGATGATCTCTCGCAGGGCATCGGTAATGGCTATGATCGCCGGGTCGGCTAAACCTCCACCCCCCACAGCCGCCACGCCCTCATCGTCGGTGGCAAAAGCTCCGCTGATGGTGGGGTCGTAGGTTTCGGGTAGCAAAATACCATTTTCGTCAAACCCAATTACCAGGCGGCCCACATACTTGTAGTTGCCGTCGGTGTTGACCACCGCCACCGGGTTGCCATCGGCGTCGGTTTCAATGATCGGGTAGGGGCCCTGCACCGTGTCGCCATCGCGGGGGCGATCATCCTCGTCAAACAGGCGAGTGTTAGAGCCACCGGCCACAATAATATCTACGTGAGACAGCCGCTGAGCCAGCTCTTGCTCAATGGCCAATTGCTGCATGTGGGCCAGCAGCACCACCTTATTGATGTCGGGGTTAGCCGCCAGCAGAGCATCGACATCGGCCTGAATCTCTGCCGCCAGGGCGTCGAGTTGCTCTGGCGTCGGGTTGCTGTCAAAGGGCTGGGGCAGCACCGTCACACTCCCAGGGCTGGCGATGCGACTGATCGTGGGCGTAGTGGCCCCAACAACACCAATCTTCTCGCCGTTGACCTCAATCACCGTCGAGGCAGCAATGCTGTTGGGTAGCGGAGCCTGACCGTCGGGTACGACTAGGTCAGCCAGATTGGCATCGGTGCTGAAGTCGAGATTGCTGCTTAGGTAGGGAAAGGCCGTACCAGCAAAGGTGTCATCCCCAGCAATCAGGTTGCGCACTAGGCTCGTGCCCAGGTCAAACTCGTGGTTGCCAAAGGCGATCGCCTCAAAGCCCAGGGCATTTTGAATTAGAATATCGCCGCGCCCGATGCCGCCAAAGGCCGGGTCACTGGCATTGAAAAATACGCCAGGGATGTATGCATCCCCGGAGGACAAAAGCAGGGTGTTGGCAAAGCCAGCCACCCCGTCACCATCAATATCTTCGTTTTTAAGAGCATTTAAAACCGCTGAGAAGCGAGGCGCATCATCTAGGGCAGAGATATTGCCCTCTTGGTCGGCGGCGTGGAAGAGTTGGAGCGTGAAGTCAGCCATGGGTAGCACTTGGGGGTTAAGTAATGTAGCTATTGCTACGAAGCCATCTTCGGGCATTACCCACACCAAAACTTCATGGGAGCAATAAGCCAACGCTAAGCTTTGATTAAAAATTACTTAATGAAAATAGCTTTTCCCTAGACTGCCGTCAGGCGTTTTATGAGGTCATCATCGGCAAAGGTAAAAAGTTAATGACCCCGCCGTCAGAGCCGTCAGTCCCTGGCGGTCAGGCCGTACACTATTCGATAGTTCAATATCTATAACTGGCTCAGGCCTACAGTTTTAGCAATAGCCAATATTTCAGAGAAAATTCCTATGAAAACTGACACGAAAACAATTCTGGTGACCGGTGGGGCCGGCTATATCGGTAGCCACGCCGTGCTGGCACTTCAAGATGCCGGCTATCGGGTGGTGATCCTAGATAATTTGGTCTACGGCCACCGAGACTTAGTTGAGCAGGTGCTCAAGGCCGAACTCATTGAGGGCAGCACCCTCGATCAAGGTCTGCTGAAAAATATTTTTAGCCGCTACGACATCAGCGCCGTCATGCACTTCTCAGCCTACGCCTACGTAGGTGAGTCGGTGAGTGATCCTGCCAAATACTACGAAAACAATGTAGTCGGTACCCTGTCGTTGCTCGATGCCATGGTAGCGGCCAACATCAAAAATTTCGTCTTCTCATCTACCTGCGCTACCTACGGCGTACCCGAGGAAATGCCGATCACCGAGACCCACCCCCAAAATCCGATCAACCCCTACGGGGCGACTAAGCTCATGGTGGAGCGGATTTTGACGGATTATGACAAAGCCTACGATTTTAGATCGGTGCGGTTTCGCTACTTCAACGCCGCCGGTGCCCACCCCAACGGGCTGCTGGGCGAAGACCACAACCCCGAAACCCACCTGATTCCCCTGGTGCTGCAAACGGCCCTGGGCAAGCGGGAGTCGATCAGCGTCTTTGGCACCGACTACCCCACTCCCGATGGCACCTGCGTGCGCGACTACATCCATGTGTGCGACCTGGCCGATGCCCACATTCTTGGCCTAGAGTACCTGCTGAAGGGGGGCGAAAGCGCAGTGTTTAACCTGGGCAACGGCAGCGGATTTTCGGTGCGAGAGGTGATCGATGCGGCGGTACAAGTTACCGGCAAGCCCATCCCTGTGGTGGAAGTGGAACGTCGCCCTGGCGACCCGCCGGCTTTGGTGGGAGGCAGCGATCGCGCCCGCAGCATTCTCGGCTGGAACCCTCAGTATGCCGACATCGAGACGATTCTCACCCACGCCTGGACCTGGCACCAAAAGCGCCACGGGTAAGTAGGCAATTGCCCACAAAAAAGCCCGTCACAGCTGTGGCGGGCTTTTATCGTGTATGTAGGTTTTTCCCAGACTTACTTTTTTCAGGCTTACAGGGAGTTGGCCCCTGCCACCACTTCCAGAATTTCCTGAGTGATGGCGGCCTGACGCGCTTTGTTGTAGGTCAGGTTGAGGGTCTTAGCCAGCTCTTTGGCGTTATCGCTGGCGTTGTTCATAGCGGTCATCCGGGCCGCCAGTTCACTTGCCGCCGACTCTTGCAGTGCCCGCAAGATCTGGTTGTTTAGATACAGCGGCAGCAGCGCATCTAAAATCTGCACCGGGTCTTGCTCAAAGATCATGTCTTGGGGAAACTCCGCTGGAGGTAGCCCCGCCATTTTCTCGCGCTCTACCTGGAATACACCACCCTTGGTGGTGAGTCGGAAGATTTCGTCGTCGGGCACCTCTAAACCCTGGGGGTCGAGGGGCAGCAGGGTTTGAATCACCGGGCGAGAGCTGACCAACGACACAAACCGGGTATAGACCAGTTCAACGCGGTCTACTTCGTCGGACAAGAACAGAGAGAGCAGTTCGTCGGCGATGGTAGCCGCTTCGTCGGCGGTGGGGATTTGCTCCAAACCGGTGAAACTGGCTTCAATGGGCTGTTCGCGGCGCTTAAAATACTGAATTGCCTTGCGACCAATCAGAACAAAGCGGTGGTCTACCCCCTCAGCCGCCAGTTCCTGGGAACGAATCTCGGCTCTACGAATGACGTTGTTGTTGTAGCCACCGCAGAGGCCGCGATCGCCGGAGATCACCAGCAGCGCCACGGTTTTTACCTCGCGCTGTTTTAGCAGCGGCAGGTCGGCCTCCTCAAACCTAAGGCGGCTTTGTAGCCCGTAGAGCACCTGGGCCAGACGGTCGGCGAAGGGGCGGGTGGCAATCACCTGCTCCTGGGCGCGGCGCACCTTCGCTGCGGCCACCAGACGCATGGCCTCGGTGATCTTGCGGGTGTTTTTTACAGACTTAATGCGGTCTCGAATCGCTTTTAGGTTAGGCATAGTGGATCCCTAAGGGGTCGTCGGGAGCCGGGACGCTGCCTAGTGCAGCATCTCGGCTAGAACAGGAGGTTAGACTGCCGCCATAAAGGCCTGCTTGGCTTCAGCGATGCTTTCTTTGAGGATGGTTTCGCTTTCGTCACCGAGCTTCTTCTCGCTGCGAATCAGTTCCGCAAACTTGGGCTTGTTGTTGCGGATGTAGTCGCGGAGAGACTGCGCAAACGCGGGCACCTGATCGACCGGAACCTCATCCATATAGCCGTTGATGCCGGCGTAGATAACCGCCACCTGCTCTTCCACCGGCAGGGGAGAGTACTGAGGCTGCTTCAGCAGTTCGCGCAGGCGAGTACCACGGGCCAGCTGCTTCTGGGTGGCGGCGTCTAGGTCAGAGGCAAACTGAGAGAAAGCCTGGAGTTCGTCGAACTGAGCCAGCTCCAGCTTCACTTTACCGGCCACCTGCTTCATGGCCTTAATCTGAGCCGCAGACCCAACTCGAGACACCGAAATACCGGCGTTGATGGCGGGGCGCAGACCCGAGTTAAACAGGTCAGAGGAGAGGAAGATCTGACCGTCGGTGATAGAAATCACGTTGGTGGGAATGTAGGCCGACACGTCACCGGCCTGGGTTTCAATAATTGGCAGGGCGGTCATGCTACCTTCGCCCAGCTCGGGGCTGAGTTTGGCGGCCCGCTCGAGCAGACGAGAGTGCAGATAAAACACGTCGCCGGGGTAGGCCTCACGCCCGGGGGGACGACGCAGCAGCAAAGACATCTGACGATAGGCCTGGGCCTGCTTGGTCAAGTCATCGTAGATGATCAAGGTAGCTTTGCCCTTGTACATAAAGTACTCGGCCAGGCTGGCCCCGGTATAGGGAGCCAGGTACTGAAGGGGAGCGGGGTCGTTGGCGCTGGCGTTGACCACAATGGTGTAGTCGAGGGCACCGCGATCGCGCAGTACATCGACAATTTGCGCCACCGAGGAGGCTTTTTGACCAATGGCCACGTAGACACAGACCACATCCTCACCTTTTTGGTTGAGGATGGTGTCAATGGCGATCGCGGTCTTGCCGGTCTGACGATCACCAATGATCAGCTCGCGCTGGCCTCGGCCAATGGGGATCATGGCGTCGATGGCGGTAATGCCGGTCTGCATCGGCTCATACACTGACTTCCGGGCAATAATGCCGGGGGCCGGAGACTCAATCAGACGGCTCTCGCTAGATTCAACGTCGCCCTTGCCGTCGATAGGGCGACCCAGGGCATCGACCACGCGGCCCAGCATCGCCTCGCCCACGGGCACCGACGCAATTTTGCCGGTGGCGGTAACGGCGCTACCTTCTTCAATGTTGACGCCGTCGCCCATCAGCACCGCGCCTACGTTGTCTTCTTCTAGGTTGAGGGCGATGCCTACGGTGCCGTCTTCGAACTCGAGCAGTTCGCCCGACATGGCGTTTTCAAGGCCGTAGATGCGGGCAATACCGTCGCCCACCTGCAGCACAGTACCCACGTTGGAGACCTTAACCTCCTGGTTGTACTGCTCAATCTGCTGCTTGATAATGCTGCTAATTTCGTCAGGTCTGATACTAACCATAGGACTTGCTCTGGATAAACCTACATAAACACGAGACGTTAGAGAAACTGCCCCGGCGGGGGCAAGCTGGCGCTACCGGTTGCTGCTACTGGGTAGCGCTGTTAGGCGGTCATCGCTAGCTGCATGCCAATGCGGCGCAACTGCCCCCGCAAACTGGCGTCAATCACCTGAGAGCCAACCTTAATTACCAGCCCGCCGATCAACGCGGGATCGATCTGTACCGACAGCTCTACATTGCTGGCACCGGTCATGGTCTTGACGCGATCACAGATGGCGTTTTGCTGATCCTCAGACAGCTCAACCGCAGAGGCGACATCGGCTAAGACCGTGTTGTTGCGATCGCGCAGCAGAGACTGGTACTGCCGCAGAATGGGCCGCAAGAATGCTACCCGACCCCGGTCAACCAGCAGCAGCAAAAAGCTCAGCAAGAAATCGCTCACTTTGCCTTCGGCAATCTGCCGCAGCACCCCTTTTTTGGCGTCGGCCGACATCAGCGGGCTGACCAAAAACCCCGTTAGCTCTTCAGAACTGGCCAGTACCTCCAGGAGGTCTGCCGCTTCAGCGCCGACCTGGTCGACAGCGTGGTTATCCTCAGCCACAGACATCAGCGCCTTGGCGTAGGGGCCAGCAATTTCGGAACTTACTGTTGTGTCGTTCATGGCTATTCTCCTTTGAGCAGGGCAATGCTGGAGTCAACCAGACGCCGCTGCAGGTCGTCGTTGAGCCGGCCGGGTAGAGCCGCTTCGCTGCGCTCAATGGCCAGGGCCGCAATCCGCTGCTGTAGCTCTCGCATCACCCGAGACTCCTGGGAGGTGAGGTCTTGGGCCGCGCTGGCCCGCATGCGCTCTACGTCGGTGTGAGACTGAGCCAAAATAGATTCCCGGGCGCGCTCTGCTGTGGTGTGAGCATCGGCCAAAATCTTTTTAGCTTCCTCCTGGGCCTGGGCCAGTTTTTGCTGCTGCTCCGCCAGGGCGGCAGCGGCCTCTTGCTTGCGCTGCTCGGCTTCGGTGATCGCTGTTTTAATCTCCGACTGGCGAGTCGATAGGGTCTTCCCTAAAAACTTGCCGCCGAAGTAATACAGCACGCCAATAATAATGATCAGATTGATCAGGTTAGTCTCTAGGATATTGAAATCCAGACCAACTCCACCTTCTTCCACCGCTAGTAACCAACCAATAGTCATATCCCTACTTTCCGTCAACGACGCGGGCAGCTCTGAGGGTAAACCGCCGATTCATCAGCCCATTCATCAGCGATCACCTAGACCGCTAGAGCGCCTAGCAGCTTGTCTAAAATTTGCTGACTCAGACCCTCCACCTGCTGCTCTAGAGTAGCCATAGCCTGATTTTTTTGCTCATCTAGCTCCCGCTGCACCTGCTCTCGCTGGGCCTGAGCCTCTTGTTGGGCGGCGGCAACGGTTTGAGCTGCAATTTTTTGTGCTTCTTCCTGGGCGTCAGCAATCACCGTTTGGGCCTGGCGACGGGTTTCGGCTAGCTCCTGCTGATACTGCTTGGCAATTTGCTCAGCCTTGGCCAAGCGTTCCGCCGCATCAACCTGATTGGAGCTGATGTAGCCATCGCGCTCGTCTAAAACTTTGCCCAGGGGTTTGTAAAACAGAGCGTTGAGCGCCACTGCCAACAGCACAAACTGCACCGCCATCAGCGGCAAGGTGGCGTCGAGGTCAAAGAGACCGCCGCCTTCTTCAACTGCCTCAGCGGCTTCGACCGCCAATAGCCAAACAAAATTTGTCATGGTGGGTATGCCCTTTAAATCGGCCCAGGGCCAGCACTACAAAGTGAAAAGCTTAAAATTTCACAGGCAGGGAAGGCTTAGCGCCTTTCCCTGCCTGAGTGATCTACGCGAAGGGATTGGCGAACAGCAGCACCAGGGCCACCACCAGACCGTAGATGGTTAGCGCTTCCATGAATGCCAAGCTGAGCAGCAGGGTGCCGCGAATCTTGCCTTCAGCTTCGGGCTGGCGGGCAATACCTTCTACTGCTTGACCAGCTGCATTACCTTGACCAATGCCAGGGCCGATAGCGGCCAGGCCAACGGCCAGAGCGGCTGCAATTACGGAAGCGCTTGCAATAATAGGATCCATGTCTTTACCTCGGTTTGGACAATCAACAACTCGTTAATCAGGTCGTAGACAACGCGCGGTCAGCGTTTCTTGGGGATGTGGCTCTATAACCACGTCGGCTGGCAGCACCTGCCCCGCCAGCCAATACAAACTGAATGCCCCAAGGGGGGTCATCCATGCTCTTCGCCACCATGGCCCTCAATGGCCTCGCCGATGTAGGCCGCAGCCAGGGTTGCAAAGATCAGGGCCTGAATGGCACTGGTAAACAAACCCAAGACCATAACCGGTAGCGGTACGAAGAGAGGCACCAGCAAAACCAGCACAGCGACCACCAACTCATCGGCCAGGATGTTTCCAAACAGACGGAAACTTAGGGAGAGGGGCTTGGTGAAATCTTCTAGAATGTTGATGGGGAGCAAGATCGGGGTGGGTTCGATGTACTTGGCAAAGTACCCCAGTCCACGCTTGCTAAACCCGGCGTAAAAGTAGGCCAGGGAAGTCAACAACGCCAGCGCCACGGTGGTATTGATGTCGTTTGTGGGAGCGGCCAGTTCACCCGACGGCAGGTGAATCAGCTTCCACGGGATCAATGCCCCAGACCAGTTGGAGACAAAGATGAACAGAAACAGGGTGCCAACAAAGGGAACCCAGGGTCTATACTCTTTTTCACCAATTTGGTTTTTGGCCAGGTCGCGGATAAACTCCAGGGCGTATTCCATGAAGTTCTGGAGGCCAGAGGGCACTCGCTGAATGTTGCGGGTCGCCAAAAACGACACCAGCAGCAGAGCACCAATGACAAACCAAGATGTCAGAAACACCTGACCGTGGAGCTTGAGGCCCCCGACCTGCCAATACAAATGCTCGCCAACTTCTAGCTTTGCCAGAACTAAGGGATGAATCGTTAACATAGTGAGCGCCATCTCTTAAATCGACTTTCCTCAAGACTTGCCGGGAAAAAGCATGCTATGCTGGAAAATCAAAAAATCTAAGGCAACCCAGATGTCTGGGAAGACTCAGCGGTTGATTTTGGTAGCACTGCAGTCCAGAGGGTGTAGGCAATCAACGCCCCCTTGTAGGTCAAGAACCCAAGAAAAACGGGTACGACCTGAAGCTGTTGCCACTGAGTAGCCACTAGCACCAAACCGACCACAAGGGCCAATCGACCGCTGCCTAGCTTGGCGCTGCCGCGCCCGATGCTGGCCACGCTTTTTGCCAACATCCTCAAGTAAACCACACCACCGCACGCTCCTATTAAATAATTGAGAGCAATTGGAAGAGAGTAGGCTATCCAGGTGCTGAAGAAAATTACGCCAGCGAAGGCCAGGGTAGTCAGCAGCAGATTTTGCTGGAGCTGATAGTATTCTTCCATGGCGGTCACGGAAGCCGGAGGCAGAGTTTGAACATCGGCTTGGCCGGGGTCTACCTCTGCTTCAGCTTGGGCGATGGGCCGAGTTTGTTCGGAGGGCGAGAGAGCCACAAAAGCGCCTAATCCTTAGCTGTTACAAGGGTTTGGCCTGCGCTAACAGGCCGTGAGACATCATATCACGGCAATAATACTTAATAGGCGTTTCCCAAAAGTAAATTCGCTATCTTCAGCCTAAATTTGTGAATCTTGCTGTGGTGATTGCAGCAGGATCAGCTGCCGCTGGTGCAGCTGGCGCAGCGTGTCTAAGTCGACTCCGGTTTGAGAAATTAGCCTAGCTACGGTGGTTGGCATTTGACTTGCAGCTAGATCGTTGTTGCGATCGCACCCCTGCAGCACCTCAAACTCCTTCGCGTCTAGCGAGATGATTTGGTAGTTATGGTCAAAAATGCTCTGGCTGGGCCAGCCCTCCATGCAGGGATTGCGGGTGGGGATAGCGGCCAGCAGATCGCCGTCGTTGTCCCAGTTCACCGGGGCATAGGGGGGGCGAGCCAGAAACCATTCAAAGTGGGTGATCTCAGGGTCGAGCAGCTCCACCAGGCGGTACTGGTCTTTTTCGCAGAGCTGCTTGGCCCGCTCTAGAAGGGCCGGATCGTTTTTTAGCAAGCGACCCAGCTGCCACACCTGGGGGTTCGAGAAACTGACAAACTCCAGACCTGAGGCATCAATCAGCTCAAACAGGCTGTCTAGGGTGTAGTCCACTTCCTGGGGGTGCACATACATATCGGCAAAGCATTCATCGCGGTGGTTTTCCATGGCCCAGCGATCGCGCTCTCGCTGCTTGAGCCGGTTGCCCTCGGGCAGGGTGGCAAAGATCTGCCGCCCCACCTGCACCCCGTCGCGGTAGTCGCCCCGCTGGCGGCCCTGCACCAGGGCGATCGCCCGCTGCATCAGCGAAATTTCCCAGCGGCCAATGGCGGCATAGACAAATAGATGTATGAATCCGCCGGGGGCCAGTTTACTGGCCAGCGCCTCCAGCCCCTTTAGCGGGTCAGGCAGGTGGTGAATGACGCCGACGCAGTTGATCCAGTCGAACTCGCCCTCGATCTGGTCGACATCATAGATACTGAGCTGGCGAAACTGGACATTGGTGGCCCCAGATCGGCGACAGCGTTCGGTGGCGGTGGCGATCGCCCGCTCGCTCAGATCGATACCCAGCACCTCAGCCGCTGGGTTCAGGTGACTAATATATTCAGTGCTGACCCCCGTGCCGCAGCCCGCATCGAGCACCCGAACCGATCCGCTGGATGGCACTGCTCCGGCACAGAAGCTATGTACCGTGGGCCAGTACCAACGCCAGTTATAGCCCGGTGGCGCTTCATCTAGAAACGGTTCTGGGGGAAACGGATAGGTGTTGTAGAGGCTGGCCACCGCATCGCTGACCGCCTGGGTTTTGGTTGAGTCGTCCATAGGTCTATGGGAAATCAAAGTGAGACATCAAAACTAAAGGGGTAAAGAATTTAGCCCGCCGGCCCGCCGCCCCATGGTCAGCAGCAGCCCCTGCTGCGGCTCAAGCCAGAAGCCAGTGTTACAGTCAGTCGGCGGAGGAAAGCCCTGCCAGAGGCGACCTTGGACGACTGACTGCCTCGGCTTTATCACGAAACGTTACAAAACTTATCCGTCTTCTCAGGGGTGTAGTGACCATCCTCTATGATGACCACAGGCATTTAACCGGTCGGATGTTACACAGTTTTTAATAATCTGTGCTGCTGTCCTGAAACGGTTTAATCTGATTTCAGGTCAGCGAACAACCCGCCATCCCCCGCCATCCATAGATACCGCATTCGGTGCCCGGCTTGGACAGGTGGCAGGCGAGGTTAATAACGCTTTACCTTCAGCGGGGTTCAGTGGTTTTGCACCGGTTCAGGAAGCGTTCTTGATGGACACCCCTGACGCGTGCAGGGTTCTGCGCCTGCTAACCGATTGATAGATTCTTTTTTGATGCCGTCATTGTCCGCATAGGGAGCCTTTGAAAACGCATGAGTGTTAAAGCAAGTGGTGGAAGTGCACCGGCGCGGCCCCAGCTCTACCAAACTCTGCCGGTGGCCACGATTTCCCAGGCCGAGCAGCAAGACCGCTACATAGGCCGGGGTGAGCTAGATGAGCTATCGGGCTTTTTTAACTCTGGTCTCAAGCGGGTGCAGATTGCTGAGTTGCTGACCCGCTATTCCGAACTAATTGTCTCCCAAGCGGCCAACCGCATCTTTACCGGAGGGTCTCCCCTGGCCTACCTGGAACGGGTTGACAACGAGTCGCCGATTGAGAAAACCCGAGCGGGCACCGTTTTAGATGAAGCGGAGGCGTCTCGACTGGGCACCTCAACATTCATTGAGAGTGGTGGTGGTCTGTTTAAAAACCTGTTTACCTCTACTCCCTCCGGCCCTGTGCCCCCAGGGTTTCGCCCCATTAGCGTGTCGCGCTACGGCCCCGGCAACATGACCAAGTCGCTGCGCGACATGAGCTGGTTCCTGCGCTACGTCACCTACGCCATCGTGGCGGGCGACCCCAATATTATTTCGGTCAACGTGCGCGGTCTGCGCGAAATCATCGAAAATGCCTGCTCCTCGGCGGCCACTATCGTGGCTATTCAAACCATGAGGGCGGCATCACTGCGCTATTTCAACGGCGATGCCGATGCCCAGGGCATCGTCGATCAGTACTTTGGCGTGCTGCTGAGCGAATTTAAAGCGCCCACGCCTTCTGCCAAGTTGCGCCAGCGCCCTTCCAGCGATCTGCAAGGTCTCGAACTGCCCCAGATTTACTTCAATGCGGCGGAGCGACGGCCCAAATACGCCATGAAGCCAGGCCTGTCGGCGACCGAGAAGAATGACGTGGTGAAAGCCGCTTACCGCCAGATCTTTGAGCGCGACATCACCCGCGCCTACTCGCTATCGGTTTCTGATCTCGAATCGAAGGTGAAGAACGGCGAAATCTCCATGAAGGAGTTTGTGCGTCGCCTGGCTAAGTCGCCCCTGTACCGCAAGAATTTCTTTGACCCCTACATCAACAGCCGCGCTCTGGAGCTGGCCTTCCGCCACATCCTCGGGCGAGCGCCCAGCTCTCGCGAAGAGGTGCGTAACTACTTCTCAGTCGTGTCGAGCGGTGGCCTGGCAGCTCTAGTCGATGCCCTGGTCGACTCGAAAGAGTATGCCGACTACTTTGGCGAAGAAACCGTGCCCTACCTGCGCGGTTTGGGGCAGGAGGCCCAGGAGTGCCGCAACTGGGGGCCTCAGTTTGACCTGTTTAACTACAGCGCCCCCTTCCGCAAGAAGCCGCAGTTTATTACCCTGTTTGCTTCCTACGAGCAACCTCTGCCCGACCAGCACCCCTATGGCTCTGGCAACGATCCGCTGGAGATCCAGTTTGGGGCCATCTTCCCCAAGGAGACCCGTGACGTCAGCGCCACACCGGCGTTCTTCAACAAAGACACTCGCCGGATTTTGATCCACCGGGGGCCTGGCATCAACAATCAGCTCAGCAACCCCGCCGCCCGGCCCGAAAATCCGGGCTCCCTGGGGGCCAAGGTGTTTAAGCTCGACCAAATTCCCAGGACGGGCAACACCAGCGCCAGCGTTCGCTATTCCGAAAGCTCGACCCAGACGGTGATCAGCGCCGCCTACCGCCAGGTGTTTGGCCGCGAGGTGTACTCGGGCCAGCGCTCTAAGGTGGCCGAGATCAAGCTGGAGAACGGCGAGATTACGATGAAGGAATTCATTCGGGCGATCGCCAAGTCCGAAGCCTTCCGCAAGACCTACTGGACATCGCTGTACGTGATGAAGGCGGTGGAATACATTCACCGTCGGCTGCTGGGTCGCCCCACCTACGGTCGTAAAGAGACCAATGCTTACTTCGATATCTCCGCCAAGAAAGGGTTCTACGCCCTAGTCGATGAAATTATCGACAGCCAGGAGTATGCTGAGGCATTTGGGGAAGACACCGTGCCCTACGAACGCTATCTGACTCCCAAGGGTCTAGCTTCGCGCAGCATGCGAGCGGGTTCTTTGGCAGAAAAAGGCATGGTGCCTGTGGCCGACACCAGCACTCCTCGCTTTGTAGAACTGGGTACCGTCACCGAAGATCGGGCAATTCTCGATGTGCAACGTCGCCTCAACCAGGGGGTCAACCGCCAGCGTCAGCAGACCAAGGTGTTTAAGCTCACTTCTCTGGCCGACAAGCCCAACCTCAAACAGGTGACCGCCGCCGCTTATCGGCAAATCTTCGAGCGCGATATCGCCCCTTACATCGTGAAGAGCGAATTCACCGCCCTCGAGAGCAAGCTGGGCAATGGTGAAATCAACCTGAAGGAGTTTATCGAAGGGCTGGGCACGTCGACTCTATATATCAAAGAGTTTTACGCCCCCTACCCCAACACCCAGGTAATTGAGTTTGGCACCAAACACTTCCTGGGCCGTGCTCCCCAAGATCAGGCGGAGATTCGCAAGTACAACCAAGTGTTGGCCAGCGCAGGTATTCGCGGGTTCATTCAAGCTATGCTCAGCACTCCTGAGTACAACGATAACTTTGGGGAAGACACGGTGCCCTATCGTCGCTATCCCACCCTGCCAGCGGCGAATTTCCCCAATACGGAGAAGCTCTACAACCGCCTGACCAAGCAAAACCGCGACCTGATCGTGCCTAGCTTTGTCAGCGCCAAAGTCACCGTGGATATGGCTGACCTGCCGCTAGTAGCGGACGCTGTCGCTAGCCAGGCTGCTGCTTCGGCAGAACTGGCGGCTACCGTAGGGCGGTCCTCGGTCACGCCTGAGGCGGTTTTGGCTGCACCCACCACTCGGTTCTATCGTCTACAGCCCGGCGCTAGCTCTGAGCAGGTCAGTGAGGTGCTGGCTGCCGTCTATCGTCAGGTAATGGTGCTGCCGGAGGGAGAGATTCCGACGGCGTGGCGGCTGACGGAGGCTGAAGAGGCAGTGAAGCGTGATCGCATCACCCTGCGCGAGTTCATTCGCCAGTTGGTGCAGTCTCCTGCCTACCAGGCGCGGTTTGTCGCGGTTTATCCGACCGCTAAGCTGGTGGCCATTATGGGGCGCCAGCTGCTGGGCCGCAACCTGGAGGCTGAGCTAGCTGACTACCAGGCGATCGCCGTCAAGAGTGGGGCTATGGCCGTCGCTGAGGCCATGCTCGGGTCCGCCGAGTACCTGCGCTACTTCGGTGAACAGGGCCTACCCTACCGTCGAGCCTAGATCACCGCTCCAATATTGCAGGACTGGCCTCTGTCAATCCTGCAATATTGGAGCTGGTTCAGGTTAAGTAGCGACAACTAAGTGTTGCCCGAGATTGCCGCCAGCTTTTTCAGCAACGAAATGTTAAGTCTGGGTTCTAAGCGAGCCCTGATTAGTGATTTTTGCGGGCCTGAGTCCCTTTGATCCAGCCCCTAAGATGGCGTTGCTATCAGGCCTCAGCAAAACTGAGGAGAACTATTACAAAATATTTCGCTGCTTTGAAGAAGGCTGACGCAATACCGGACAATTAATCGGGAAGGTTGCCAGGTCTGAGGTTCTTTATAGAGTTAGCTCTGGCCCCGAACCCTTAAATGCCAGTTTCAAATCATCTGGTCATATTTTTCGGAGGAATCCATCAATGAGTATTGTCACGAAATCCATCGTGAATGCCGATGCTGAGGCTCGTTATCTCAGCCCCGGTGAGCTAGATCGCATCAAAGGCTTTGTTACTTCTGGTGAGCGTCGTCTGCGCATTGCCCAGGTGCTGACCGAGTCCCGCGAGCGGATTGTTAAAGAAGCTGGTAGCCAACTCTTTCAGCGCCGACCCGACGTTGTTTCTCCCGGTGGAAATGCCTACGGCGAAGAAATGACCGCCACCTGCCTGCGGGATCTAGACTACTATCTGCGCCTTGTGACCTACGGCGTAGTGGCTGGTGACGTAACCCCCATCGAAGAAATTGGCCTAGTGGGCGTCAAAGAGATGTACAACTCTCTCGGCACCCCCCTAGCCGGTGTAGCCGAAGGCGTGCGCGCCCTTAAAGCTGTTGCTGCTGGCCTTCTCTCTGGTGAAGATGCAGCTGAGGCTTCTGCTTACTTCGACTATGTCGTGGGTGGGCTACTCTAAGCCATCTGCTTTGTTGCGTTGTCAATTCAACTCAGGTCATTTAGGGAAAAATTATGCAAGACGCAATTACTTCTGTAATTAATTCTTCTGACGTACAGGGCAAGTACCTGGATAGCTCAGCTCTAGATAAGCTCAAAGCTTATTTCCAAACTGGCGAACTGCGCGTTCGTGCCGCTAGCACCATCAGCGCCAACGCCTCTGAAATCGTGAAAGAAGCTGTGGCCAAGTCCCTGCTTTACTCCGATATCACCCGCCCCGGTGGCAACATGTACACCACCCGTCGCTACGCTGCCTGCATCCGCGACCTCGACTACTACCTGCGCTACGCCACCTACGCCATGCTGGCTGGCGACCCCTCCATCCTAGATGAGCGGGTGCTGAATGGCCTCAAGGAAACCTACAACTCCCTCGGTGTACCCATTGGGGCCACCGTTAACGCCATCCAAGCCATGAAAGAAGTCACCGGCAGCCTGGTGGGTGCTGACGCTGGCAAGGAAATGGGTGTTTATTTTGACTACATCTCCTCTGGCTTGAGCTAGTCCAGGCTCACCCATCGCGCTTTGGCCCTCGGCCAGAGCTAACCTAGGCCAGAGTCAGGGGCGAGTGTTGAGGACAATGGGTTGTGCTGTATTGTCTTCCTGTTGTCTAAGCATTGGCTTTCGACTCTGGCTTTTAAGTATTTGTACCAGGTCCAGCTCGGGAGCTGTGGTTTTCCCATCGGCGAAACTCCACTTCTGGACTTGGATTTGGTTTACATCTGTCCAATGAGATAGCAGGAGAGCTTTCGGCCATGCGCATGTTTAAGATCACAGCTTGTGTTCCTAGCCAAACCAGAATTCGTACCCAGCGGGAACTACAAAATACTTTCTTTACCAAGTTAGTACCCTACGACAACTGGTTCAAAGAGCAGCAGCGCATTCAGAAAATGGGCGGCAAGATCGTCAAAGTTGAACTGGCTACGGGTCGGCAGGGGTCGAATACTGGCCTGCTTTAGAGATTCTGCCCCCCCTGGGGAGCGTTTAGGAGAAATCTACCAAGTTCAGCTCGGGATCTGTGGTTTTCCCTAGGTGGAATTTCACCTCTAGACTTGGATTAGGCTTAGAAATTTTTACGTGTTCTCGCGATGTGTGCAGGGTTGGCCTAGGGGCCGGCCCTGCCGCTTTGTTTTTGAGACTATTTTTGCGATGTTTGACTGGGCTAAAAATCACAAAAATAGTCTCCTCCGCTATACTTGGCGCTTGAACGACTTGGCCCTTGGGCACGCGGGGTAACAGGGTGAATATTGCTCGATTGATTCCATGGGTTGACCCTACAGTAGGTCAGTGGTCAGCGGAGGCTCGCTGGCTGCGGTGGCTCACCTTTGTGTGGCTGGGGGGCGGGCTACTGGTGCTGTTTTCGGCTTCCTATGCGGTGGCCGTGGTGGAGCACGGTTACGGGCTGCACTATGTGATGGTGCAGGTGCTCTGGGTAGCTATTGGCCTAGTGGTGTTCAACCGCATCGTCCACACCTCCCTAGACCGTCTGATTCAGGCCTCGGGCGTCGTGCTGCTTATTTTAGTTGGGTTGGTGGCGTTAACCCTTGTGCCCTCCCTGGGAGTGACGGTGAATGGGGCGACCCGCTGGTTGCCCCTGGGGCCATTTATGATCCAGCCTTCGGAACTGATCAAGCCCTGCCTGGTTTTGCAGGGAGCTAGGCTGTTTGGCCGCTGGCACCAGTTAACCTGGCAGACGCGCCTGACCTGGCTGGGTATTTTTGTTGGCATACTTGGGCTGGTTTTGGTGCAGCCAAACCTGAGCACGGCGGCAATCTGTGGCCTTACTCTCTGGCTAATTGCCCTGGCAGCGGGGCTGCCCTACCTGTACCTGCTGTTAACGGCGGGCGGCGGGCTGCTAGCTGCCGTGGTCAGCATCAGCTTCAAGTCTTATCAGCGCGAGCGGATTGTGTCATTTCTAAATCCCTGGGCTGACCCTGGGGATAAGGGCTATCAGCTAGTGCAGAGCTTGCTTGCCATCGGCTCGGGTGGTTTTTGGGGGCAGGGGTTTGGGCTGTCTGAGCAAAAGCTGTATTCGCTGCCCATTCAATACACCGACTTTATTTTTGCGGTGTTTGCTGAGGAGTTTGGCTTTGGCGGCTGTCTGCTGTTGCTGCTGTTTTTGGGCGCCTATGCCTCGCTGGCGCTGCTGGTGGCCCTGCGGCTAAAGCAGCCCTTACATCGGCTAGTGGCCGTGGGGGCGATGACCCTGCTGGTGGGTCAAGCGCTGCTGAATATGGGGGTAGCTACCGGGGTGCTGCCGACCACGGGGCTGCCCTTTCCGCTGCTAAGCTATGGGGGTAGCTCGATGGTGGCGAGTCTGGCTACCGCGGCCCTGCTGGTGCGCGCCGCCAGAGAAATTAATCTGGATACGCCAGTGCCCCTACGGCGGCGACGGTCCAAGGGTGACCCGCAAAAACCGCCGGCCCTTAGGGTTTTAGACGGCGGCAGTGCTTTTTCTTAGCCCCGATTCTCAGCCTAGAAGTCTGAATCCAGAAAACTGAGAGCGGGTTGCAGGATTGTTACAATGGTGAGTGGTTCTGCACCTCACCGTTCCAGCCATGCTTCAGAGCTTTCAGCTTTATCTGTATGACATCTCCCAGTGGGCTAACCAGTTGGTCAACGGCCAGCTCACTCAGGTGACCTGGGTGAGCCTATCGGTGGTGGGGTTGGCGGGGTTGCTCACCAGCCTGTCGCCCTGTCTGCTGTCGATGCTGCCGATTATGGTGGGCTACATGGGCGGCTATGAAGCGGAGAATCGCGGCGGAGCGATCGCGCGATCGCTCGCTTTTGCCCTCGGCCTGGCCACTACCCTGGCGCTATTGGGTCTGATCGCCGGCCTGTTTGGCCTGGTCTACGGCCAGGTGGCCTGGGGGCTGCCCATCGTAGTGAGCCTGGTGGCGATCGCCATGGGGTTAAACCTGCTGGGGGTGATGCCGCTGGCGCTGCCCGCTGGGGCTGGCCCCACCTTTGAGACTTTGAACCTTCCCCCCTGGCTGCGGGCCTACGCCCTGGGCCTGACCTTTGGCATTGTGGCTTCGCCGTGCAGCACCCCGGTGCTGGCCACCCTGCTGGCGTGGATTTCGGCAACGAAAGATCCGGTGTTGGGCAGCGCCCTGCTGCTGGCCTACGCGGTGGGCTATGTCACACCCCTGGTGCTGGCTGGCACCTTTACCGCCAGCCTGAAGCGGCTGCTAGCTCTGCGCCAGTGGTCGAGCTGGGTAACGCCGGCCAGCGGGGCACTGCTGCTGGGGTTTGGGGTGTTTTCGCTGCTGTCGCGGCTGCTGCCCGCCACGTTGGTTTAGGGTGAGCTGGTGGTCTGCGAAGCCAAAGGTGACAGGTTCGTGGGGTGTGCGGTGTACGGTTCACAGTTTGCGGCAGTCCTTGAACCGTATACCTCGAACCCTACACCTTTAGGCCGTTAGAGCCTGTCACAATTAGGTTGGTCACGGACTAGCTAAGGGTGAGCTAGTAAAGGGAGAACTGGTAATGATGTCTATTGGGTTTGAAGGATTATATGGCTCCGTCTGAAGCCCCCCGTTCTGGCCCCTGGGACGGGGTGCGCGACTATTTTCGCCAAGACCTGCTGCCGCTGCTGGCCGATCTGCGGCTGGCGATTGTGCTGCTGCTGGCGATCGCCGCTTTTAGCATCACCGGCACCGTGATTGAGCAGGGCCAAACCCTGGAGTTTTACCAGACCAACTATCCCGCCGATCCGGCGCTGTTTGGGTTTCTCAGCTGGAAAGTAATTCTGATCACCGGATTAGACCATGTGTATCGCACCTGGTGGTTTTTGGCTCTGCTGATGGTGTTTGGGGCCAGCCTGACGGCCTGCACCTTTACCCGCCAGTTCCCCGCCCTGGGGGCGGCGCAAAAGTGGAAATACTACAGCCAGCCGCGCCAGTTTCAAAAACTGGCCCTGAGCGCGGAGCTGTCGGAGACCGACCTCGCCACTCTGGCCACTGGGTTAACCCAAAGGCGCTATCTAGTCTTCCAAGACGGTAAGCAGCTCTATGGACGTAAGGGCATCGTGGGCCGCATTGGCCCGATTGTGGTGCATGCCAGTATGCTGCTGATTTTGCTAGGGGCGATTTTGGGCGCGATGACGGGCTTTTTTGCCCAAGAGATCGTCCCCAGCGGCGAGACCTTCCAAATTCGCAATATTTTCGACGCTGGCCCTTGGGCCGAGGCCCAGATCCCTAAGGACTGGTCGGTACGGGTAAATCGCTTTTGGATTGACTACACCCCCGAGGGCAAGATCGATCAGTTTTATTCTGATCTGTCGGTGTTAGATCAGGCCGGGGCAGAAATTGATCGCAAGACTA
Organism: Nodosilinea sp. CTOTU7353; assembly: GCA_036782635.1. Lineage (GTDB taxonomy): Bacteria > Cyanobacteriota > Cyanobacteriia > Phormidesmidales > Phormidesmidaceae > Nodosilinea. The sequence goes on along the minus strand of DAIPYU010000068.1, from coordinate 3,142 downwards.
TCTTTGTCAACGAACCGCTGCGGCACCGGGGCGTCACCCTCTACCAGGCCGACTGGGGCATTGCGGCGGTGCAGATAAAGCTCAATAACAGTCCAGTGTTACAACTGCCGATGCAGCAGCTAGAGAACGACGGCCCCCGGTTTTGGGGCACCTGGCTACCGACCAAGCCCGATATGAGCGAGGGGGTGACCCTGCTGGCCAGCGACCTGCAGGGGTCGGTGCTGATCTACGACAACGCGGGGCAGCTGGTGTCGACAGTGCGCCGGGGCATGGCGGCGGAGGTAAATGGGGTGATGCTGTCGCTGGTGAATGTGGTGGGCAGCACCGGGCTTCAGATCAAGGCCGACCCAGGGATTCCGCTGGTATATGGGGGCTTTGGGCTGCTGATGCTGGGGGTGATCATGAGCTATGTGTCACACTCCCAGGTGTGGGCGCTAGAGCAGGACGGCACAGTGTATGTAGGCGGCCGCACTAACCGGGCCCAGGTGGCCTTTGAGCGGGAGCTGCTGGCGCTGTTGGAGGGGGTGGCAGAGCGATCTCCGCAGGGGGCACTGGTCTCTTAACCATGGTCTCTTAAGAAGTGTCTCTTATACTAAATCCCGAATGAATACCCCCGATTTGTAGGGGCGTAGCATGCTACGCCCCTACGGGGTTCCTGATTATGAACCGGGGTTTACCAAGTCGGATTTGCCCTGAAAATAGATTTTCATCGTTGGGGGTGCCGCGCCAGCGGCATGGACGATTGGTATTAAACGGTGATGGAGCCCCGGTTCAGCAATGGTGAACTGAGTTGAACTGGGCCGCCATCTACCTCCCAAGGCGGAGGTAGGTTTAAGGCTCGCGGCCAATGCTGGTAGAGTTGATTTGTTTTACCCCCCCTCCCCTGTCTATGACTCCTATTGGGCTTGCAGTTCACACCCTAGGCAAACCGCTGGCCCTGCCGCTGGGCCAGCTTTTTCAAGAGCCCATCACCGACCCGGTGGCTATCTTTTTAACTATTTTGGCCATCATGCTGGTGGCCCCGCTGCTGGTGGAGCGGCTGCGGCTGCCGGGCATCATCGGGCTGATTTTGGCGGGGGTGGTGGTCGGCCCCTACGGTCTTGGTATCTTAGATCGCGATCCGACCATCGTGCTGCTGGGCACCGTGGGGCTGCTGTTTCTCATGTTTTTGGGCGGGCTTGAAACCAGCCTCGACGACCTCAAGCGCAATGCCGACAAGCCGCTCATCTTTGGCCTAGCCACCTTTATTGTGCCCATGGGGCTCGGCACTGGAATGATGATGGTACTGGGCTACAGCCTGCTGGCCTCGGTGCTAGTGGCCTCGTGTTTTGCCTCCCACACCCTGGTGGCGCTGCCGGTGCTGAATAAGTTGGGCATTATGCGACACCCCTCCTCAACCGCCACCCTGGGGGCGACGCTGATTACCAACGTGCTGGCGCTGCTGGTGCTGGCCGTGGTAGTCAGGGCCGATCAGGGCGATCTGACCCTGGGGTTTTGGCTATTTCTGATTCCGGCCCTGACGATCTATACCTTTGCGGTGCTGTGGGGGGTGCCAAAGCTAGGGCGCTGGTTTTTTAAGAAATTTGGCCATGACGAAGGGGCAGAATTTACCTTTGTGCTGGCGGCGCTGTTTGTGGCCTCGTACCTGGCCAGCCTGATCGAAATTGAGCCGATTGTGGGGGCGTTTTTGGCCGGGGTGGCCATTACGCAAATTATTCCGCGCCTGAGCCCGCTGATGAACCGGGTGCAGTTCATTGGCAACACGCTGTTTGTGCCGATTTTCTTGATTTCGGTGGGCATGCTGGTAGACCCAATGATTCTGATTCGCGAACCCCAGTCGCTGCTGCTGGTGGCGATTATTGTGATCACAGAGTTGGTGAGCAAGTTTGTGGCCGCCTGGGGGTCGGCCCGCTGGTTTAAGTGGGCTTTTCCCAGCACGATGGTCATGTTTGGTCTATCGATGGCCCAGGCGGCCTCGACCCTAGCGGCGATTACCATCGCCTTTGATATTGGCCTGGTGGACGAGGTCGTGGTCAACGCTATTATTGTGATGATTTTGGTGAGCTGCGTGCTGTCTCCCTGGGTGGTGGCCCGCTGGGGGCCGCTGGTTCAGAGCCAAGCGGCCGAGGCCGATGCGATCGCCCCTGACGAACGGCAGGCTGCGCCGCCGGATCTGGGCCAGCGGATTCTGATTCCGGTGGCCAACCCCAGCACCGAAGACAACCTGCTCCAGCTGGCGATTATTCTCACCAAGCGGGTACAGGGCACTCTGCTGCCGATGCACGTGCTGCCCGATCGCAACCAGCCCATCGCCGAGGCCGAAAAAACGCGCCAAAGCCGACTGCTCGACACTGCCGAAACCATCGCCCACGCCGCTACTATTCCGGTAGAAACCATTGGCCGCATCGACGACTCCATTGCCTCGGGAGTTTTACGCACCATTCAAGAACGCGACGCCGATCTGTTGATCTGCGGCTGGAAGGGCTTTTCCACCTACCAAGAAAACTTCTTTGGCAGCGTAATCGACACCATTGTGCGGTCGGCCACGATTCCAATTTTGATCAGCCGGTTTCCCCAGCCAATTGAGAACACTGAGCAGGTGGTGCTGGCGATCACCGGTCGCCAGATCAGCCTGAGGCAGATCGCCAGCACCGTGACCATCGCCCAAAACCTAGCAGAAGAACTTAAGGCCCCGCTCCACGTAGTGCAGATCGTAGTTGGCTCCAAGCGCGATCGCCAGATCACCGCCCTGCTGCAAGACCAAGAAATCCCGGTGGAGCCGGTGCATGGCAACACCGTCAAGCGAGTATCGGCGGCCATTCAGCCCAATACCCTGCTGATTTTAATCGCCAGCACTTACAGCGTGGGCCTGCCTGCCCTAGGGCGCGAGCCCGAAGCCATCACCCGCGCCAACCAGGACACAAACATAATTGTCGTCAACTTTCCAGCCAAACCGATCAAACGGGCCTAGCGCACCGGTTCAATATTCGCTGCCCCTCATTCCAATGCTCTGCATTGGAATGCTGGTCGGAGGCTCTGCCTCCTCAAAGGAGCGGCAGAGCCGCAAGACAAGGACGCCCAGGCGGAGCTAGGTCACCAGGGTGAGCGCTGTTATTTAGATACTGTAAGGGTGCCCTAGAGC
>DAIPYU010000067.1:0-25193 GCA_036782635.1 Nodosilinea sp. CTOTU7353 | reverse complement strand
GGCCAAACCGTAGGGGCAAACGGTTGTTTGCCCTGCTGAATCGGGGGTAGCCAAGGAGGATTTGGTATCAGAAGCCCCGCGCTTCATCCGGTGACTGGAGCCACTGTAGGAAGGACACTGTCAGCCCTGTCAAGGTGGAGCTAGATTTAATATCGATCTCTTGGATTAGCCGCTGAGCTTGTAATGGCTGGATTCTCTGCGAGGGCAAACAACCGTTTGCCCCTACTCCTCCACCCGGTAGCCGAAGTCTTCGAGGCGGCTGCGAGACTGTCGCCACTTGGGCACAACTTTGACAAACAATTCTAAATACACCTGACCCATCACCAGCTTTTGGATCTGCTGGCGGGCGTCGGAGCCGATCACCTTGAGCATGCTGCCCTTTTTGCCGATCAAAATGCCCTTCTGCGAATCGCGCTCCACGTGGATGGTGGCGAGAATGCGGGTGATGTTGGTGTCTTCCTCCACCCGGTCGACGGCGATCGCCACCGAGTGCGGCACCTCTTCCCGCGTGTTGAGCAAAATCTGCTCGCGAATTAGCTCGCCCATGATGAACCGCTCGGGCTGGTCGGTGACCAGGTCGGGCGGGTAGTAGTAGGGGCCGGGGTCGAGCTGATCGATCAGCTTGGCCAGCAGCGTATCCAGGCTGGTTTCGTGCAGGGCCGAAAACTTGACCAGGGGCCAGCCGTGGGCGTCGGCCAAGCCCTGGTAGCTGGCGTCGAGAGCGGCGATCGCCTCAGTATCTTCCGGCTGCTGATCCACCTTATTCATGCCCAAAATCACCGGACCGCTGCTGTGGGCCAGCAGCTCGGCCACAAACTGGTCGCCGCGCCCCATATCTACGCTGCCGTCCACCACCAGCAGGGTGGCATCCACCGAGTCGATCGCCATACGGGCATTCTTCACCAAAATTTTGCCCAGCTCGTGGTGGGGCTTGTGGATGCCAGGGGTATCGACAAAGATAATCTGCGCCTGGTCGTTGGTCAAAATACCCCGCAGGCGGTTGCGGGTAGTCTGGGCGGTGGGGGAGGTGATCGCCACCTTTTGGCCCACCAGGGCATTCATCAGGGTCGACTTGCCCACGTTGGGGCGGCCCACAATGCCCACAAACCCCGACTTAAACCCCTCCGGCGGGGTGGGAATGGCGCTGTAGCCAACCGGGTCTAAAAAATCCACCATGCTAATAGCCCGTGACGTGAACAATGACCTCACGGGCCGAACCTCGCGCCCGGTGTTCCCAGAGATAGATGCCCTGCCAGGTGCCCAGGCCCAGCCGCCCCTGCACGACCGGGATGGTCTCGCTGGTGTGGGTCAGCACCGTGCGAATGTGGGCGGGCATGTCGTCGGGGCCTTCGGTGCCGTGGATGTAGTGGTTGCCCTCGGGCACCAGCTGGGCCAAGAAATTCTCCAGATCCACCAGCACGTCAGGGTCGGCATTTTCTTGAATGATCAGGCTGGCGGAGGTGTGGCGCAAAAACACCGTACAGAGACCGGTTTCGACCCCCGAGGCGCGCACCACCTGCTCCACCTCGGCGGTGAACCGCTGCAGGGCTTTGCCCCGCGATCGCAGGGTCAGCACCTGCTGGTGGTGACGGGTAGCGGTGGTGGCTGTCATCGACCAATCCTCAGAATAGACCGTTCTCTATTCTGTCAGAATTAATCACTACCGTAAAAAATACCTGACGTTTCTACATCTGGGGGGAGGGGGGAGAGGAGGGTATAAGGTTCAAGGTATGAGGTTCAAGGTATAAGGTTTACAGTAGGCCGTGCACCGTAAGCCGTGCACCGTGCACCCAAATTCCCCCCTAAAGCCCATCCACGCTGATCGGCACCAGCTGACCCTGGGCCGTCAACCCCAGGCGCATGGGCGCATTGGCTTGAATGGTCTGGCCGGTGAGGGAGCACACCTGCTCGCGCTCGGCCACGGCCCCAAAGCTGGCGCAGATGTCGCCGGGCTGCACTTGCCCTTGGCCCTGCCCCTGCTCCACGTACTGCCAAAGAATGTCGCGAATCAACGCCTGATAGCCCCGGTTGCCGGCCAGGGCCTTGAGTTTTTCCTTCAGCGATCGCTCTAGGCGAATGCTGGTAACTTCCATCTCAGTGGTTGAAACGCGAGTTAGGGTTGGCATCGGCCGGCACACTTCTAAAAGGGACAAGGGCAAAAACGACAAGGCAAACAGAGATATACAAACACGCGACCTGCCACAACATTGGTCACAACGCTACGACATCTGTCACTAAAGAACAGCCACTAAAGAACAGCTGCCCTTAACTAACAGTTTAGACAGGCTAGACACGTTTGTATTACACGTGTAGTATTATCTCTATTCGAGGGTTACCGTCAAGCCTCAGCGCCAGTTTTTCATCGGGTCGGCGCGCCCTGGGCTAGCCCACCCCCTCGACTGCTCCCTAAGCCTCGATTTTCTTTACGCTTGAGGAATTCCACCATGGAACTGATCTTGTCTACTGGCACCGCGCTGAATATCGCCACCACCTCAGGCGATGCTGGCCAGCTGGGCATGGCGGTGGGGTTCGACGGCGGTTTTCTGGGCCGAATTAGCCTGTTGGTCTGCCACTGGCTGGGGGCCACCCTGGGCGATTTCCCCAGGGGTGATCGCTTTAGAGGGGATTTCCATCGGGGCGATCTCCCCTGGGGCCTTCGGCTGGGCGCTCAACTGGGCGATCTCTATCTGTGGTTTTGGCAGTTCCTCGGGTTAACGGAATGCCTGACCCTGGGCGATCGCCGCTATCGGCGACCCCTCCCCCATTTCTCTCAGCACTCTGTGTCTCAGCATTAACCTGACCCTAAAACTGGGTTAGCGCCTGGGGCCACCTCCTGTGGAGATAGCCAATGTTGGCTGATCTTTTCCCATAGGTGCTCTAGGGGCGATCGGGCTTGGTTGGCGGCAATAGGGCAGCAGCCTTTCGCTCTTCGGCGGCAAGCCGAGGGTTTGTATGCACTGGTGTGGCGGCACCCGAGCGGCACAAAGCAGGCCCGTGGGCCACCGCCGCTGCCCCTATGTAAAGCCACCGCTCAAGACACAGCGGCCACAATTATTTGACAACAATCCACCAGAAACAGTTCACAAGTACTAAAGGCATGAGGGATCATGTTGAAGCTGACCTATTCCGATGCAGATTTATTGATTGAACGGTTAGATCTCAGCGTTGAGGCCATGGTGGCCCAGCGCAGCATTGTCGCCCTGCGGGCTGGGCAGCCCCTAATGGTGCAGCCCGGTTCTGGCTCCTTTGCCCTGCCTGCTGCCCTGACCGTAGCCCTGGGCGGCAGCGTAGAGGTCACCCCCTGCGACTACGACTGGCTAGAGATCACCCTGCGGGGCACCTGGCTCACCGACTGCACCACCAGCGCCGAGGGCATTTTGGTGGTTGAGCTGGGTGCAGCCCTAGAGCGGCAAATTGTTGCCCTATGGCTGCGTAGCCTGAGCTGGGTGACCGCCCCCTGCTCCCAGGGGGGCTAAACCTGTGCGCCTATCGCCCAGGCTTTGCAGTACCGTAGAAATTAGGGACCAGCCCCCACTGCTTTGCTGCGACCCATGCTTTTTTTGCAATCCATGTTTGTTTGCAATCCAACCCTCGATGAGACAAGGAGATATTAACAATGGCTGACGCTGCAACCTACCTCACCCTTACCGCCGACAACTTTGAGGCCGAGGTGCTGCAAAGTGATGTGCCGGTACTGATCGATTTTTGGGCGGCCTGGTGTGGTCCCTGCCGGATCATGAACCCGATTGTCGAAGAGCTAGCCGAAACCTTCGCCGGCCGCGCCAAGGTGGCCAAGCTCAACGTCGATGAAGAAGATGCCCTGGCCCTCCAGTTCCACGTGATGGCAATTCCCACCCTGATCTTCTTTCAAAACGGGGAGCGGGTCGACACCGTTGAAGGCGTGGTTGCCAAAGATGACCTGGTGGCAAAGCTAGAGTCTCTGGTCACGGCCAGCTCAGCCGCGTAGGCCAAGAATTACTGACCCCCCTGGGGCCGCAGCAATGCTGCGGCCCTATTTTTTGGCTGATGGTTTTAGTGAGGCTAGGCGGTGCAAAATCAGCGTGAGATCCTGCGCTAACAGCGGCTGCGTGACCGGGGTCAGCGGCGGAATGTGCACAAACAGCGCCTGAAGCGGCCAGTGGTGTTGGGCGATCGCCCCCAGCAGCCGGTAGTACAGATGGTTGCACACGTAGTCGCCCGCACAGTCGCTGATCGCCGTCAGGTGGGTGTCGGCCATCAGATCCTCTAAGGGTAGCGACGTGGGGACGGCTCGGTCATCCCCTTTGCCGTAGCGCTCTAGGTGCAGGTGGCTGCGCCCTTCGGCCATGCCGCAGCAGACCACCACCCCAGGCTGTAGCGCCACGGCCTTAGCAATCACCCGAATCGGGGCCAGCTCAAAGCTGACCGGAATGTGGCGCATAACCACCGCGCTATCGGGAATCTGCCGTTGGTCTTGCAGGTGAGCCACCAGGTCATCGGCGGCGTTAGATGGCTGATGGGCACGCCAGGGGGCGAAGGTGGTGAGGAGCATGGGGAGTGGGGGAGTGAAGAGGTGAAGAAGTGGGGAATTGAAGAAGTGGGGAAGTGGGGAAGTGGGGAAGTGGGGGAGTGGGGTGTGGCTCTGTTGGCGTAGCCATGGTTCAAGTACTATAGAGTCTTGAATGAATAGAGTCTTGAGCGAATTCCTAAAGCCAGAGGGCAGGAGAGTGTGATGGCAAATATTGCCGTGATTGACTACGACATGGGCAATCTGCACTCGGCTTGTAAGGGGCTGGCGCTGGCGGGGGCCACCCCTCACATTACCGATCTGGTGGCCGATTTAGACGCCGCCGATGCCCTGGTGCTGCCGGGTGACGGGGCCTTTGACCCGGCCATGCGGCACTTGCGAGACAAGGGGCTGGTGGAGCCGATCAGGCAGCAAATTGCCAGCGGCAAACCCTTTCTGGGCATTTGTCTGGGCCTACAGCTGCTGTTTGACGGCAGCGACGAAGGGGAGGAGCCGGGGCTGGGCATCATTCCGGGCCGCATTAAAAAATTCTACAAAGAGCCGGGTATCGCCATCCCCCACATGGGGTGGAATCAGCTGACCCTGACCCAGCCCCACTGCCCCCTGTGGCAGGGGGTGAGCGACGGCGACTGGGTTTACTTCGTGCATTCCTACTACGCCGAGCCGGCTGACCCAGCGGTGAATGCGGCCACCACCACCCACGGCAGCCAGACCGTGACGGCGGCGATCGCCCAGGGCAACCTCATGGCCATGCAGTACCACCCCGAAAAGTCGGCCCCCGCCGGGCTGGTAATGCTGGCCAACTTTGTCGCCCTGGTCAATGCCCAAAGCCCCGTGGCCGTGGCCTAGCCCATGCTGCGTATCTACGGCAACCGCGCCCTCAAAACCCTGCCCGGTTTAGACACTCGCCCCACCTCGGCGCGGGTGCGCGAGGCCCTGTTTAACATTTGGCAGGGGCGCATTGCCGACTGCCGCTGGCTCGACCTGTGCACCGGTAGCGGCGCCATGGGGGCAGAGGCGCTCTGTCGCGGCGCAGCCGAGGTCGTCGGCATTGAAAACTCCCCCAACGCCTACAAAATCACCCGCGAAAACTGGCAGCAGGTGGCCCAGAGCGACCAAACCTTCAGCCTGTTCAAAGGCGATGTGGTGAAGCAGCTGTCGCGACTGCACGGGCAACCCTTTGACTGCATCTACTTTGACCCCCCCTACGACAGCGATCTCTATCTGCCGGTGTTAGAGCGGGTGGTGAGCCTGAGCCTACTAGCGCCCACGGGCGAAATCGCTGTTGAGCACCGCCCCGACACCTGGGCCGCCACCACTATCCTTGGCCTTGAGCTGGTGCGTCAAAAGCAATATGGCATCACTCACCTGGCGTTCTATGCTCCGGCTAACGTTGTCTAGGTCAGAGTTAAACCGATAGGTATATGCACTGTCTTGGCGATGCCTTTCCCCAGGCAGACGCTAGAACGTAACGCTGCTTCTAAAGTGAAGTCATTCACCCAATCGGGAGACATTCATTATGGCTAAGCCAGAAGATCAGCAAGTCAACGACCAAGATACTGCCAATAAGGGCGGCTACAACACCCCCATCGACGAGTCTCAGCGCCATACGGGCATGTATGAGGAAGGCGATGGCAAACAGGAAGCCCAACCTGAAGGCGGCAGCGGCAATGCCGGCCCCGAAGGTGCGCCTAACCAAGGTCTAGAGAAGCGCTAGATCTCTTCTTGTTAAACAAGACCAAACCCCCCGGAGTAATGGCTTCGGGGGGTTTGGTTTTGCAGGAATAAAATCAGATCACCTCAGCCGGCGATCGCCGCCATCCGCAGCGGTTCCCCCGTTAGGCTAAAGGGGCGCACCTGGGTGATTTTGACCTGCACTAGCTCCCCCTTCAGCGCGGCAAAATCACCGGGGAAGAAGGTGAGGCGGTTGCCTTCGGTGCGGCCCATCACCTGGGTCGGGTCTTTGGGGTTAGCGGCTTCGACTAGCACGGTCTCAATCCGGCCCTGGTAGCGCTGCGATCGCTCCGCCGCCTTCGTATTTACCAAATGGTTGAGCCGCTGGAGGCGATCGCTCTTCACCTCTTCCGACAGCTGGTTTTCCCACAGGGCGGCGGGGGTGCCGGGGCGGGGCGAATAGGCCGCCGTGTTGAGTTGGTCAAAGGCGATGTCGTTGACCAGTTCCATAGTGCGCTGAAACTGCTCCTCGGTCTCGCCGGGGAAGCCGACAATGGCATCGGCGCTGAGCGCCGCATCGGGCATGTAGCGGCGCACGGTGTCGACAATGCGGCGATATTTCTCCTGGGTGTAGCCCCGCGCCATCGCCTTGAGCACGTCGTTGTCGCCCGACTGAAAGGGAATGTGGAAATGCTCGCACACCTTGGGCAGCTCGGCACAGGTGCGAATCAGCCGCTCGGTGAAGTAGCGGGGGTGGCTGGTGGCAAAGCGAATCCGCTCGATGCCGGGCACATCGTGAACGAAGGTGAGCAGGTCAGTGAAAGTGTGCTGGTGCCTGCCGTCGGCGGTGGAGCCAGGCAGATCGCGGCCGTAGGCGTCGATGTTTTGGCCCAGCAGGGTGATTTCTTTAAAGCCCTGGCGACCCAGTTCTTCCATCTCGGCGCGGATGGCCGCTGGGGTGCGTGACTGCTCGACCCCGCGCACCCCCGGCACCACGCAGTAGGTGCAGCGCTCGTTGCAGCCGTAGATCACGTTGACCCAGGCGGTGATGGTGCTGTCGCGCCGGGGCTTGGTGATGTCTTCCATGATGTCTACCTCCTCGGTGGCCACCACCTGGTTGCCGTCAAACACCTGTTCCAGCAGGTCTTGCAGACGGTTGGCGTGCTGTGGCCCCATCACCAGGTCCAGCTCGGGTACCCGGCGCAGCAGCGACTCGCCCTCCTGCTGGGCGACGCACCCGGCCACGATCAGGGTCAGTTCGGGGTTTTCGTGCTTGCGCTTGGCCTGGCGACCCAGGTATGAATAGACCTTTTGCTCGGCATTGTCGCGAATGGTGCAGGTGTTGTAGAGCACCACGTCGGCTTCGTAGGGGTCGTCGGTCCAGCTCAGACCCATGGTGTCGAGAATGCCCGCCATGCGCTCGGAGTCGGCCTTGTTCATCTGGCAGCCGAAGGTGGTGATGTGATATTGACGGGCAGAACCGGTCATAGGTCTAGGCTTTGGGGATAGCAACAACGCAGCTTCCTATTTTAGCGCTATGGCTCTGCATCACCGGAGTTGACAGCCAAATTTGTTCAGCCACCACATCAACTATACTTTGGCCATCCGGCGACCTGCGATCGCCAGCGATTGAGTCAAAGAATTTAGCATCATAGAATACAGTCTCAACGAAATTAGCATTCTACTTTCACTCGACCATTTCTCCCGCCGAATCAGCCCTAGGGCTTGGGTCGTCTCTACCCTAGGACGTTGATTGGGTTGGGCAGTCAGCCCAGAAGTTGTCCCATCCCAAAGCCTCGACTGCTATTACACTGGATAAAGGGGCAAGTGCCTATGATCCCGTTACGAGTCATCCATGAATTTTTTGGCAAACCTGATTCCCGGTCGGGCCGATGTGGCCACCCTCCCCAAGCGCAGCCGCCGAGTGCGGGGGGTCGAGCTTAAAAGCGAGGCCGAGCTAGAGATCATGCGCGAGGCGGCCCGCATCGTGGCCACGGTGCTCAAAGAAATCGAGGCCCTGGTGCAGCCGGGCATGACCACGGCAGATCTAGACGCCCACGCCGAAACCCGCATCCGCGAAATGGGCGCAACTCCGAGCTTCAAAGGCTACCACGGCTTTCCGGCGTCGATCTGCGCCTCGGTCAACGACCAGGTGGTGCACGGCATTCCGGGCAAGCGCCAGGTGATTCGCCGGGGCGACCTGCTCAAGGTTGACACCGGCGCCTACTACAACGGCTTCCACGGCGACTCTTGCATCACCATTGCGGTGGGCAAGGTGTCGGCGGTGGCCCAGCAGCTGATGACGGCGGCGGAAGCGGCCCTCTACGCGGGCATTGCCCAGGTGAAGCCGGGGAATACGCTGCTGGATATCGCGGGGGCGATTGAAGACTGCGTGGCCAGCTACGGGTTCTCGGTGGTCGAAGATTTCACCGGCCACGGGGTGGGCCGCAACCTGCACGAGGCCCCCTCGGTATTTAACTTTCGCACCCGCCAGCTGCCCAATATGAAGCTGCTGCCGGGCATGACCCTGGCGATCGAGCCAATTCTCAACGCCGGGTCGAAGCAGACCCGCACCCTGAAGGATCAGTGGACGGTGGTAACGGTGGACCGCAGCCTGTCGGCCCAGTTTGAGCACACGGTGCTGGTCAGCGAAACCGGCTACGAGATTTTGACTGATCGCGCTCAGGTGCCGGTGGCCCTGGCGTCTTGAGCTACGGTGTCAGCGGTTAGGCAGGCCGATGGCCCATGGTCGACCTCAGTCGGTAGCGTCACCGTGTAGGCTTTGACTTCGCCGCCCCGGGGGAATCGGTGGTCTGCCACCGTTCGCAGGGCCTTGGCATCGACGATGCCGTAGCCAGAGCTACGCAGCAAAACTGGCTCCCGACGGGGAGATCTAACCGGGCTAACAATCACCCCCACCTGGGCTGTGCCAGGTGCCTCAGACAGGCAGGCCCGCTGGTAATAGGTGACTGGTAGCTCAGTGGGAGCCTCCTCCGGCGTCAGGGAGGTGAGGCCGGTTTCGGCGCGAATAGCTTGCTGCCACCGGCTGAGATTTTGGCTGTAGTCGGCATCGCTGGTATTGAGGTCAGAGTAAACCACACTACCCGTTGACGGCTGACGCTCAAGCCTTGAGCCACCAGTGTCGCCTGAATCCTAGGGGAACCATAGCTTTGGCGACTGATGTCATAAATCCGCTAAATTTGGTGAGACAAGATCTCATTCTCCTGGGTTCAAGTGCTAGATCTGCACAGCGCTCCGGTAACAGTGGTGGTCACGCTTCACGGCGCTGTACAGCGTTTCCCCGGTCAGCGTTACCCGATGCTGCACCAACCCCAGCAGCTTCAGCGCATCTAAGGCGCGGTAGATGGTCGCCAAACCGATGGGCTGTTGGCGGCGCATCAGGCCATGGAGCGCCTGGGTCGACAAAGGCTGGGGCTGATGTTGCAAGGCGTCTAACACCGACTGTTGCCCTGCGGTTAAGCGCGGTTTTGGCGGCCCCTTGGGGTGGCTTCAACAGACTTTTCAGCATCTTTTTTCAAAATCATGGTCGCGATCCACAGCAAGATGGGATAGGATGCTCAGAAATGATAATCATTATCATGTTGCAAGATTATGGTTCTGTCTCCCTCACCTGTTCCACTGGCGGATATGGCTGAAGCTGCGTCAGCGCCGGCCACGACGGCATTGTGCAAGACGGCCAAATTCTCAACGACGAAACCGTAGCGGTGCTGGTCAAGCAAGCCCTGGCTCAAGCCGCAGCCGGAGCCGACATGGTCGCCCCTCCGACATGATGGATGGCCGCATCGGGGCCATTCGCCAGGCCCTCGACGCCGAGGGCTGGATTCACGACGGCATTCTCGCCTATGCCGAGGATGTGGCGAGGGCGATAAAAGGAGGGGATTAGGTGTCAGGTGTCAGGTGTCGGGTGTTAGGCCGAAACCCGATACCCGAATAACCCACCCCTGCCCCTCCCAGGAGGGGATGCCCAAACCCCAGAATCCGCTTGCGGTTTTGACGTTTATCGGGCTGAGACTTGGAAGCCATAGGTTTTGTGACGTGCTCTCTAAACTCTAAACGGCGACGGAATCGAGCGTACCGATCAGCCCTCGAAACAGGCCATAGCTATCGGCCATTCGTAACGTCATCGATGGAATCTGAGCCGATTCGGGCAACCCCCGCACCAGTGCCTCCAGCCGCCTGGGGCCACCCTCGGTAAACAGCACCCGCTGGGACAGCCCCAACTCCGTGAAGTAGGCACTCAGCCGCGACCTGAGAATCGACGACGCGCCACCGCTGATGATCACCTCGGTATTCACCGCTTCTAACTGCGGCATCACCTGATCTTGCCAGTAGGTCAGCACCGCCTGCCAGTAGGTATCTAGGCAGGCCGTCATGGGTTCACTGAAGCCAAACAACCGCCCCCGCGCCACCGAGAGCTGCTGGGGTTGGTTGGATGCGATCGCTGCCATCAGAAAGCCATAGTCGGGCTGCGTCACCCCGGCTGACCGCGCTGCCTTCTCAAACATCGGCCAGATCCCGGGAGCGAAAGCCCAAGGAGGTGGACGAGGGGTTGTTGCAGCGAGGGTGGAATGCCCTGATTCAGTTGAAGGGGCTGGAACTGCCGGAGTTGCCCGAGAGATCCTCATTTCTCTCGGAACCCGCCCCATCAGCCCAATCGGTAATTGACGCCGCCATCCAACATTGCGGGGAGCGGGAGTCAGTGTTTCGCAGGACGACGCTGGAGCGGTTTGTCTTTGAGCATGAACTGGGAGCCCAGAATTTTGAGGTGCTTCAGCAAGCCATTGCCCACAGCCCTGAACTCATCAAAGTCGCCGAGGGTAAGTTCACCACTCAGACGGCGCTCAATCTAGAACTCAACACAATCCGCTTGATGCAGCAGGGCCGGGGGCAAGTGGGCGCGATTGTCCCCAACAGAACCCAGTTGGACAGCCTGGTGAGCCACACCTTGTGATGCAGAGCCTGCGACGGAAGGATCTGACTACGGCTCAGGCCAGTTACCTCAAAGCCTATGCGCTGGGCGATGTGTTGGTGCCGATTCAGGATTATCGGAAGCAGGGGTTGATCAGAGGGGAGCAGTACCGAGTGATCGCGGTGAATCCCGAGGCTCAGCAGGTGGTACTGGAGACGCCAAGTGGATCAGTACTGTCGGTCGATCCGGTAGCGTGCCCTCGTAAGACGGTGTACACAGCGCAATCGATTTCGGTGGCGGTGGGCGACCAGCTCAAGTGGACGCGCAATAACCCTAAAGCGGGCATCCGCAATGGGCAGGGGTTTGTAGTGATGGGGCTGGAGGCGGATGGGACAGCAGTGGTTCGAGATGGGTCAGGTCAGACAGCCACCATCAACCTTAGCGGCAATCAGTATGTGGACTATGCCTGGGTGAGCACCACCTACAGCAGCCAGGGCAAGACGGCAGAGCGCGTGCTGGCGTTGCTAGGGGAAACAATGAATCGAGAAGCGTTTTATGTGGCGATTTCCAGAGCCAAGCGGGCAGTGACCTTGTACACCACCAACCAGGTCGATCTGGTGCGACTGGCTCAGGTGTCGAGGGCCAAGGAGAACGTCAGTGACTACGTGCCATTAACTCAACAGGTGATGACCTATGGACAGCATGAACAACGGGAACGGAAACCAGAGCCTATCCCCAGCACTGGAACCAGAGCTTGGGGTGCTTGGTCGCGCAATTGCAGCATATCGTCGGCGACGAGACCTCCTCCGATGCGCAGGCGACCTTGCAGGAGCAGTTGCGGTTGTTAATTGTGGCTTTGAGCAGTTGGAACGGACAGCTCAAGACCGAGTTGGCCTTGCAGCAGCAGTTGATCGCGTCGCTAGAGCGGTTGAAAGGACGGTTGGACGAGAGCAGCAAAGGGTAGATGCCCCTAAACCGATGACGGTAAACACGAGGGAACAGCTTTTGGCGCGGTGGGAGCAGTATTCGGCGGGGTTGCCGTCAGCGAGTTTGGAGTTGAGGGTTGCGCCACCTCCGTTGCGGGATGGGCATTCCGCAACGGAGGTGGCGCTGATGCTGGTAGCGGGGAGTGATACTAAATCCGAGTCACATAACCCCGATTCCCAAAAGGCCAAACCGTAGGGGTAAACGGTTGTTTGCCCTGCTGAATCGGGGGTAGCCCAGCAGGATTTGGTATGAGACGGTGAGGTTGATCCATGACAAGCAGGGGAGGAAGGAGGAGATCGCATACACCAAGCACATTGTGCATGTAGCCAGTCAGAGAAATACTCGCACTCATCAAGGCTTAAGTAAGGAACAAACACTAGGGGTAGAAATAGGAGACTGAGCTGACCGAAGTGTCAATTGTGATTTCTAGGCCTGAGCCCCGGTTGAGCCAAATCGGAAGTAGCTTTTGCTAGGCTCTTCAGGATTTAACAGTACTTAGCCTTTTAAGCCCAGTGACGAATTAGCTAGGGCTGACTAGGTAGCCATGGTGAAAGCCCAAGCGCGGATCGGCTAGGCGAGCCAGACTGGGAACATAGTTTTGCAGGTCTGGCATCGGTACCCGGAGACGCATTTGGGTAGAGGGATAGCTGTACAGCGTGATGTGATTTAAGCCACGATTAGCGGTGAACAGAAGGGACTGATCGCCGGAAAGCTGGCAGGCGTGGAGGGAGTCAATTAGAGAAAAGCGACTGACCCGCAGAGCACCCAAAATATGGCGATTGCTGGTAAAAAAAGATCCGCGACAGAGCACATCATAGGCTTGGGTGGCCGCCTGGCGCGACTTACAGAGGCTGGTCATCAGGTTGGGGCGTTCATCAATAATCCGGAACTTGGCCAGGCTGTCTAAATCAACCAAAACGACAGACTGGCTGCCGCCGTTGCAGAAAATTACTTCTCGATCTGAGATGGTGACATCCGAGTTGATATGGGCGGGGGTTTCGCGGCTACAGGCCCAGTGGCGTAGCACGTCGCCGGAGGCGGCGTCGATTTCAAACACATATTCCTTAAAGAAGGCCATGGCCCACTCGTGGTAGTCCTGGTAGTCTTGGGGCAGCACCCGAAAGGAAACGGCATAGAATCGGTCTTCGGTGGGGTGGCAGACCAGGTGCCAGCAGGTGGTTGGCAGTTCTACCCGCCGGGCTTTGCCGGTTTTGAGATCCCAGATGCCCACTTCGCAGGCTTCGCCCCGACGGGGATGATCCATGGAGCCGTAGCAGAGATAGCGCCCGGAGGCGGTCACCTTCATACCGTGGGCTAACTTGACCAGGTGCGGCCCCAACCGTTCTCCCTTGGCCAGGTGGGCGGTGTCGAACTGGTACAAATAGTCGCCAATGGAGGTAATGAACTGGGTTGGGTTGAGCCAGACCGCATGGGTGCTGCCGCGAATGGTGGTATCGGCAGGTTCAAACCGCAGGGTGGAGATGCGATCGCACTCCTCCAGATTTCGAGCATTGTAGATGAGCAGATGCTGCCCGGCATTGCCCAAAAACCCCAGGCTGTTGTCAGGGTTAACGCTGAGGGCGTGGCCCCCGGCGATGCCGTCATAGTACTTAATTTTGTAGGCGTAGCGATCGCCCTCTGGGTCGTAGAGAAATAGGCAAACGCCGGCCATCCCTTCAAGGCCATTAATACCGTTACCGTCTAAGGCCACATGAAAGGCGTAAGGATAGGGCTTCATAGGCAGAGGCTGCAAGGGAGAATTACCGAGACTACGTTACCCTTCAGCGTTGACCTCCAAGCACACCTGGATTTTCATCCCCGCCATGCCCTTGACGGCCAGGGTAGCGTTGTACGTCCCAGGGGGTTCAAAGATCGGGGTAACGGGCAACACCAGAAAAATCTGAACCTCCTGATAGGGGTCAAGGGTGATGTCTGGAGGGTCGAAGCTGGCCTCTGAGGCAATCGAGCGATCTTGCCCAGCCGGGGTAAAAGGCGTCAGGTGAAAGGAGACAGTGGTGGCCTCGGCCTGGTTATTTTCGACTCGAAAGGGCACCCGCAGGCGATCGCCCACCCTGGCAACCAGGTTCATCCGCAGCGGGGCGGCGGCCGGGGCCGGCTCAGCGCTGGCCCTGGGGGAGTCTGTGGCCAATGCCTTCAGCAGGCGATCAGTAAAGGCTAGGTTGAGATCGACCAGGGTCGAGTAATAGCCCACATTGACGTTGATCAGGTCTTTGACCACCTCAGCGGTGGCGTGGGTCGTAGCCCTGTCGCCCTCTCGGCGGGGTAGCCCCGCCTCTAGCCCGTAGCGCATCAGCCGGTACGACAGTTCGGCGCTGTTTTGCACCAGGGCCACCTCGGCCTTGACGGTTTTACTGACCAACTCCTCAACGGAGTTTCTGAGGTCGGCATCATTCCAAAGTTTTGAGACTACGCCCAGCCCTAGCATGGTTTGCCCTGCCTTTTTGGTTTCGGTATTACCAGCATTACACCACAACCCTAGACCATGGATAGTCTGGGGCAACATCTATAAGCATCTATAAGAGAGTCAGACCCTGGTCACTGACCCCGATTGGGTGGATCATCTCTGTCATTGTCTGTCTCGCCTGGCGTATCGCAACCTGTGGTATCGCAGTAGAAGTGGTCGTACCAATTTACTCGCCGCACGGGTGGGTCGCAGGGGCAACCCAGCTTGATTAGCGGGGCCGCATCCTCAGATTTAACCCGCAGGGTAAACCGCAGCAGTTGCGGATCGCATTTCTCGCTGGCGATCACAATATCGCCTGTGTAGTCAAAGCCCGGCTCAAACACCTCGGCAGAGACAGGCAAACTGGCCTCCAGCACCCTCACCTCCCCTGGCCCCAGGGTGTGCTGAGCGGGGCTGAGGTCCAGGGCACTGGCGGCCTCGCCCCGAACATTGCGCAGGGGCTCCGTGGTGAACTGATAGGTACGGGCTTTGGGGGTCTTGTTTTTCACCCGTAGGGGTACGAGCACCCGTTCTCCGACGTAGGCTTCGCGCACCACGGTGCCCAGCCGTGGGTTAGGGCAGGGGTACTGGGGCACTTCGCAAGCCCGCCGGGGCCGCCGCCCTAGCGAAACCGGTTGCAGGTCACCCACCACCTGTAGGGCGTCGTCGATCAGGGTGGTGCTTAAATCAAACACAGACAGCCAAAAATTTTGAGATAGCGCGTTCAGGCGGCTGACCTCTTGGCCCAGGCTAGCGGGCGATCGCATCCCCGCCATCGTCGATTCAGACCGATAGAATTGGGTTCCTGTCATGTTGACCTCCTGAGCCAGAGTAACAATACAGCGGGATGGGTAGACAAAATGGCGGTTGCCCCAGGGCTGCCCTCAGTCAACAGTCGGACCAGGGTAGGGCAAGTAGGGATTCACTTGATGTCACGGGTTTCTGGATCTTGCCCCAGGGTTGTGACCTGAAGGGCCACCGCCTGAGGGCCGATGTTGAGTTGGCCAAAATAGCGGCGACCGGGTTTTAGGTCCCCTGGCAGATGGAATTCTAGGGGTAGGGCGCGGGTCTCGCCGGGGGCAAGGTCACCGCCGTCGTCTAGCAGCCTGACCCGCAGCATATCGACCCGGGTGCTGGCCAACTCAGCCACCAGGGCATCGAGAAAGGGCTCATAGCCTTTGTTACCCGCCCCGCGCAAGCTGGATTGAACACTCCGACAGACGCCGCCTGATTCTTCTAAAATCACGGCCCCCAGCTTGCCCACCGCCAAGGGCACATTTCCCAGGTTGGTCAGCCCCAGGGGCTGGGTGAGCTTAGCCTTGGGCTCACCCACCAGGGCCAGCTGCGACTGGGCCAGACGCAGGCGACGCCGTTCGGGCACCTGCACCACAAACTCCTGGCGATCGCCCCCCAGCCTGACGGCAACGGTGTACTCCCCCGGCGGGGTTTGGCGGTGCAGCTTCAGGCGCATCGGTAGCGATACGGTGCTACCGGCGGGAATGGTGCGCATCACGGGCATGGCGCGAATCGGCGCACCGAGGCGATCGCGCAGATCGGTAGCCAGCACGGGCACCGATCTGACAAACATATCTTGATCGCTGGCATTGACCAGTTCGCAAGCCCCAGCCACCCGGCAGCCACCGCCCATGACCAGGGGAGAGGATGTCTGCCCGCCCCATGAGAGATATTGAAGCGCCTCATTTCTCAGCCTTGTCATGGTCCCTCCTGGTGTTAGGTGCCCTGGGTCTGATGCCCGCTGAGCATTACTGTTGGACTGTCTAGGCCCATTGGCCACCCATCGACACCCTGGTTGATCTAGTCCATCGGCTCACAGTCGATGGGTTCGCAATCGACGTCGCACCGCTCAAAGCGGTTCGGCACAAATTCTTCTGTAATAATCTGCTGCTCTCCACAAATGGAGAAATTGGCCGCATCGTAGCCCAGCACATTCAGCGGAAAGAAGGAAAAAGCAAAATTTAACCCGACCGGGAAGTGAATTCTGAGAGTGGGGGTGGTCAGGGTTTTGATGACGGTGATCAGCTGATCAAAATCGAGCCGGGGCCAATTGGTAAACTCTACCTCTGACCGCGTGGCGATGGGGGCCTTGGGGTCGCCCTTGAGCACCGTGGTCAAGGTGACGGGCTCTAACTTGAGGGTGACGGGCTGCTCTGCATTGCCCAAAACCCGAGTGGTCGTATCTAGGGTAACGGGCTGCAGTTTTAGGGTAACGGGCTGCTTGTCATTGCCCAGCACCTGCACCGACGAATTCACCGTGGCGGTGACATCGGTATCCACCACGGCGTTAGTGGTGGTATCGATGTCGTACTCCCACGGGTTGGGCCAGTTGTAATTAACGTCTGTACCGCCTGCACCGGGCATGGATTATTCCTCCGTTTACCTAGGTTTGGGGTTGAGTTATGGCCTAATGTCTGATCCCTAAAGGCTGCGAAGACTGGAAGAGATAAATACTCTACAGCCCGATTCCCTATACCCTACCAAACTTCAATCGATCCAGCCTTGGCGTTATGGCGGTTCTTAATAGAGTGAGGTACACAATTGCTGAGTTCTAGATCCCCCCAGCACCTAGCTGTCTAAGGTTCACTCTGTACCCCCCTTGACAAGGGGGACAGGGGGGATCATCGTGGTGTACTTCACCCGAGTGAAATCCGCTATATCAAAACTTATCTGACCGCTCTATGGTTTGCTGGTGGCTTCTAAATGCTGAGCCACCGCCTTCCCCAGCTTCTGAAAATTTCTGGGAATGAGCTGGGTGGTAAAGGATTCGAGCAGGGCGGATGCGCCGGGAATGTTGGAGGCCAGCACGTTCAAGTCGCCCTGGAAGGTGATGCGGGTGCCCCGACCGGCCATGGCGTCTTCGTAGCGGGTGGCGCCGACGCAGTGGATGCGATCGCTAAAAAAGTGGGGGGTGATCTGCCACTGGCATTCCCAGGTGCGATCGCGCCAGTCGGCGTGGTCAGTCCAGGCCAGCATGTCGGGTTTAATTACCGCCGTCAGGCTCTCCGGAATGGGCACCTTGGCCCGCCACACATTGACCAGTCGCACCCCATCGGGGCCATCGGTGCGAGACTGCACGCTGACGTCCTCGATGTTGCCCAACAGGGGGGCCAACTCATCGAGGCGATCGCGAATGGTCTGCCAGACGATCTCGCGGGGATGTTTAACGACGGCGATGGTCTTAAAGGTCTTCATCGGTCAGGGTTAGCCTGCAATACTTCGCGGCCCAGTTTCAAGCGCCGCCGTAACCCATGGCCCATGTGGGGACTGGTTGCCAGCCAGGCAATGGCCTCGGCCAGGGCCTGCCGGGCCGGGCGGGGCGCATAGCCCAGAGCCGCCAGTTTGTCATGACTGTACCAATAAAAGCGCCCCACTGTGCGGGCCTGCACCCGAGTAGAGGCAGGCGGTTGGCCGGTCACTTTTGCCATCGCCTCCATGGCGGTGGCCGCCAGGTAAGCCGAGGTATGGTTGGCCATCAGGCGTGGGCCAGGCACCCCGCAGAGTTCCGAAATGGTGCGGTGAATGAGCGACCACTCCCAGTTTTCTGACCCGACAATGTAGCGCTCTCCCGGCTGCCCCTGCTCAGCGGCCAGGCGATGGCCCCAGGCCACATCCTTTACCGACACGATATTGCAGCCGCCGGGGTAGGTCGCCTTGGTGGGGTCTTTCAGGTAGCTGACGATGACGGCGTTGCTGGGCACCAGGCGATAGTCGCGGGGGCCAACGGTGATGGTGGGGCAAACGGAGACCAGGTCTAGACCCAGTTCGCGCGATCGGGCCAGGGCGGTCTGCTCTTGCAGGGCCTTGGCCAGAAAGTAGGGCGGCGCATCGGGGTCGTGAAGGTCGTACTGTTCATGGCGCACTCGGGTTTGGAGACTCGACCCCATCACCACCGAGGAGGAGGTCAAGACCAACCGCTGCACCCCAGCCCGGTGGGCAGCCTCGACCACATTGCGGGTGCCCTCTACGATGATGTCGTTTAGGGCCTCGGTAGAGTAGCCCCAGTAGGCAAACACCGCAGCGGTGTGAAACAGCAGGTCACACCCCTGGGCCGCCGCCACCAGCGACGGCGGGTCAAAGAGATCTCCTTGGACGGTTTCGACCTCGACCCCGGCCAAACTGCGGCGATCGCTGGAGGGACGGATCATGGCCCGCACCTCGTAGCCTGCGGCGATCAACTCTCGCACCAGGTGGCACCCCACTAGGCCGTTGGCCCCGGTGACCAAGGCTTTTAGGGGCATACTGTGGTTCTCCGCTGCTCGCCCACCGGGCAGGCCACTAAACGTCTAAATCGAGCATCAATCATGGTGGTTATCCAGTCCGAGGTCTTTGCGCACGGCCTGACCCAGATCGCCTAAAAACTCCCCTGCGATCACCCCAAACGACTTCAGCGCCTCAGCCGCCTGCCGCCGAGGGGGAGCTTGAGCCTGGGCCTTAGGCTCAGGCTCAAAATGGCTGAACCCATCTGCATCCACCGTAGCTTTTGGCCCCGACCGGGGCCAAACCCGCTGCCGCCAGTCCCCCTTGGTCAGGCGGCTAGCCCACCGATCGGCCTGGTGTAAAGCCTTGGCCGCCAGGTCGGTGAGTCTGCTTTCTGGCGACGCTTCCCCTGGTTCAGCCTCGGTCGAGGCCCCCGCCCAGGGCTGGCCAATGCGGAAGGGACGCCCCTCGTACTGGGCCTCAAAATTATTTAGGGTGTCGCTAAAGTAGGTATAGTAAGCATCGCTCACCAGGGCGTTTTTCACAGGGGGGTTGAGATCCAGATTTACCGCCTGCCAAAACAGCGGCAGGGTAAACTTTTGCCGCGCCACGATGGTGACTAGGGTTTGGCACTGACCCACCGGGCTAAAGGTCACGCTGCCGTCATCGTATTCGGCGGAGCCATTACTGCTCTTGACCGTGCGCCAGAAGATCTTCTGACTGTCTGCGCCATAGCGGATGAACTCTAGCTTGGCCACATCAATGGACTTCCCCCCGTACAGCACCAGATAGTTGGGCTGGGGCAGGTAGAGGTTGCGCTCGGCCTGGTGGGTGACCCGACCCGCTTCATCGCGGGCGATGGGCACACAACAGCCGCCGATGTAGTCTTTCATAAACTGAATCGAGCGGCTAATGTCTACCCGCTGCCCAAAGCTGTCGAAGGGCGCATCGATCACCCTCGAAAACTTGAACAGCACTGAGCCTTCCAGGTAGCGCCAGCGCAGCCCGTGGTGGTCGGCGGGGATGGTTTGAATCAGGGTTTCTAACGACTCGATATAGTCCACGACGGCTTCATAGTCAGACCGCTCAAAGGCCGCTAAATCGAGATCTAAGGGCACCTCCTGCCACCGCAGCTGATCTTTTACAAACAGGGTGCGCCAAATATCCATACCCTGAAGGGTCGCCGCCCCGCTGGAATGCAGCCCTAGCGCCGCCCAAAACGCCGCCGGGTTTTGATCGACCCGACTAAACAGCGGCGAAAGTAGACCATTCAGGCGATCGCCCCCTTCCCCCTTAAAGGGAAACAGCTCTCGGTTCACCGGCAGTTTCCCCAGGTTCATCACCTGGCTGAGGGCAGGTGAATCATTCACCCGCTGCACCATAGCCGCCCACAGGGGATGCACATTGTCCCAATGCTCGTAGGGGGCGAGGTTGCCCAGCACCTCATGGGGTTCCGGTAGGCCCAGGACCGCTAACGCCTTGGCGTTAATTAACGAGGCGTGGGGGTCTAAGCCCATCTTCACCGCCCCGACCCAATCGGTCAGCAGCAGGTTTTGCCCAGCAATCACAGTCTGGGTTTCTAAAGGGTGGGGTACCTGAGCGCCAATGCTGCCATGGTTGCTAATAACGGCATCGATGATCGTGAACTGAGGCGGCGTTTGCTGCAGCACCGCCAAGCACACATCCCAGGGTTTGAGCCGCACCCGGTAGTGGTAGTGCTTGTTGTCCAGGGGCAGCACCCCCAGCAGATTGTGCAGGCCCAGGGCATAAAAAAATTCTTCGTGGGTTTTATTTTTAGGAAAATTGATGCGGAAATGGGCCTCTACCCAGGGGCGAGCCAACCCCGTACCGTGCAGCACGCTGCCCAGCGGAAACGGGACATCGACAATGTCTTCCGATAGATCGACGATGTCGTAGCTGTGGCCAGCATCAGTGATGAACCGATAGCCGATCATATCGGCCACGACAACGACATCGCGGTTTTCTAACCACTGATCGGCGCTACCGGGGGAGGCCCCAACCGCGACATTGGCGTAGCCCTGCTCTTGCAGCAAGTCGATTAACCCTTCCACCAGGGCTGGATCGGTGCCCGTAGAGGAGCCGTGATCAAAACAGGCAAAATCTGGCGTAATCAAAATACTGAAGCCTTCTGGCTCAACCGCCGCCGCCGCCAAAGCGGCGGCGATGCAGCGCCAAAACCCAGCCTGCTCCAGTGCCCTTGCCAGAAGAGTGGTCTTGTCAGCATTACCATCACAGCAAGCTACTCGGGCCGTTTTAGGAGATGAGTCCGCTACGGTGGGGGTGACGTTAACCATGGCCAAACGGGTTGGGGATGGGGTGGTAGGGGGTGTCCTACCTGGTTTTTGAGCAGGCCGACCAGAAGTCTTGTTTGATTTAGGCCGAGAGTTAGTCGTTTTTGGGCCGGTGCGCTTGGGTTGAGCGGCTTGGGCAGCGGCCTCAGGAACCAATGACGGAGGATGCTGTGGAGGCGCTAAGACAGTCTTCTGGTTGGGTTGGGCGGCTTTCTTTGCTTTCTCCGCAGGGGCTGGGGCTGAGCGGGGCTGCCTAAAGGCCGGAATATTGCGCTGGCGACGCAGTTCAGAAACGGTAGTACGGCTAATGCCTGCCTGCTCAGCAATCACTCGGTCAGGCACAGTTCCTAAAAGATGAGCATAGGGCGCAAGTTTATCGGCAGCAGACATGAGAATTCCCACTGAGCATCTGGTGACTCACTTAACTATATGACTGGAGAGAGTTGCTGCCTGGCAAGTGAAAAAGAACGTAAGGTCGCAAACATTCCCCCAGCAGACGCATCGGGTGAAGGGATTGACCATCAGTTGATCACCACCTGCATTTGTGCTGGCCATATTAAACTTCTGGACAGAAATCTAGCGGTAGTATCGGGCCTCTGTCATCGTTTCGGCCATAGAGGGGCGAGCAGTGCAGGCGAGGGACTAGCTAAAACCTGAGGTCACACCGGACTATAAAGGAATCGGTTCATGAGCACGGCAAGAGAGACCCTGGAGTGGCCATGAACCGAGAGATACTTTTATCACTCTCCGGAGTCAAGACATACCAGAGAATCTAGTGCCTAGTGTAGCGGATGAGGCCGATGCATCGCGACGACAACGAGACCAGATTGCGCGCCTGCTGGAGGCGTATGAGCGAGCCAAGGCGTCAGGGATCAGTCAACGGGACTTTGCGGACAGCCAGGGCATTGCGCCCAGCAGCCTCCAGCACTGGCTCGCCCGCCAAGGGACGATAGCGGCCCCCCCAGAGGCCATTACTTTTTTTGAGGGGCCAGTGGGAGTGGCCTGGTTGCATCAGATGGTGATAGCGGCCCACGTGGTGATGAGTCAAGTCGGGGCTTGTGGAGTGGGCTTGATCTGCCAATTTTTACACCTGAGTGGACTGAGCGCCTTTGTCGGGAGTTCCTACGGGAGCCAATACGCGCTAGCGGGGGCGATGGAGGAGCATCTGGTGAGCTATGGCGTCACGGAAACTCAACGCTTCGGCTCAACGATGGTGAACCGGGAGATTACGGCCTGTCTGGATGAAACCTTTCATCCCGAGGTCTACTTGGTCGGGATAGAACCGGCCTCTAACTTTTTTGGGTCGAGACCTACAGTGAGCGTCGCGATGCCGAGAGTTGGGCGCAGTCGCTCAACGCCGCCCTAACGGGGTTGCCGGTGACGATTCGTCAGGTCACCTCGGATGCGGCCAGTGGTCTACTTCGCTACGCCCAGGATGTCCTCGGGGTGCCGCACTCGCCCGATTTATTTCATATTCAGCGCGAGTTGGTGCGGGCCACCGCCTGGCCCTTAGCCCAGCAACACCGTCACGCCCAGAAAGCGGTCGCTCAGGCTGAATCAGAGTTAGCTCGGGCGATGGCCAAGCGGGAGCGCTACCAACGTCATCCTCGCCCCGGTCGTCCTCCCAGTTTTGAGGTTGCCATTGAGCGAGCCGAACTCGCCTTGGCCAACGCCCAGCAGGCGTTAGTGGCGGTGGAACAGTACCAGGAACAAGCCCGAGCGGCGATTCAGAGCCTGTCTCACAACTATCATCCCCTCGCGTTAGACACCGGGGCTTGGCGACCCTCGGCGGCGATTGAGGCTGAGTTGGCGGCGCACTTTGACACCCTCGAGCAGATCATCACTCAGGCTGAGTTGCCCGACTATGCCCAGGCCAAGTTGGCCAAAGCCAAGCGCCAATTGACCCCGATGGTGGAGACCCTCCACCGCTTTGAGCAACACCGACTCACCCAGACGCTCACGCTGTCTCAACTCGGCCTGGCGACGCTGGAACACGATTTCCTGCAGCATCTCCTCCCGGCGGTCTATCTCAACAAGGTCGCCACCCAAACCTCAGATATCGACCAACGTCAGGCTTTACAGGCCACCGTTGAGCAATTACTCCAGCTGCTGCGACACCCGGAGGCCCCCATTCAAGCCCTCACCGCCGAGGCTCGTCATCACCTCGAAGCCCTCGCAATGGCTTGTGTCCAGACCTTTCAACGCTCTAGTTCCTGTGTCGAGGGCCGCAATGGTCAACTGGCGTTGCGCCATCATAGTTTCCATCGCCTCAGCCCTCGCAAGCTTCAAGCGCTAACCACGATCCACAATTTCTTCTTGACCCGTCCCGACGGCTCTACTGCCGCAGAACGGTTCTTTGGTCACCCACCTAACTCCCTTTTTGACTCGCTTCTCCAGGCTCTCCCCCTACCGCCACGTCCCGCTCGCAATCGGCCCCTGATATCTACGTCCTATCTCTTAGATGCCGTTTAAATGCCCCCGTGGCCGAAACGATGATTAAAGCCAGTATAGCCCGGACTATAATCTGGTCGAATTGGTTTGGCATTCGGCAAAAGAGTTCATTTCGAATCGTTCATTTAAGTCCATTGAAGACCTCGAGGCTCTTGTAAACAAACTTCTGAATGAAGGAGGTCTGGCCATAAATTGGCATAGGAAGGTAAAAAATAAGGGAAGTGCTATTAATGCAATTTAGATGCGCAACAGATTATAGCTCATCAAGAAGTTCTCATAAAAAGATAAAAAGATAAAAAGATAAAAAGAAGAAGTAGGGACACGGCAATGCTGATCGCTATCAGTTTATGCAAGAGGAGAAAGCCGGTTTAAAAACAGAGCAGGTACAATGACTGGAATCCCTGCACTGATACAAATTAGAGCTTGGATAAAACTAAGCGGTTGGGTAGAAAATAGCGAGTTTATGAAAGTCAACTGGCTAAAGAAAACTTGAAATATAAAGACGGAAACCACACCGATCGCAGGAATATAAGCAATTTCTTGAGTGCGATCTTTTAAATACGCAAACAGAGATGGAATACATTGGCTAATACTCAATAAGTAAAAGGTTTCTGCGGAAACGAGGCTATGGACTGCCATTGTCCGAGCCAAATTGATACTACCTGTGGTTTGCAAAGCCCATTCAAAAATTCCAAGTACAGCAATGAGATTGAAGAGGGAAATAATCAGGATGCGCCACAGCAATTTCCTCGTTAATAGGGGTTCATTAGGATTGCGGGGCGATCGCTGCATAGTCTCAGCCGATTTGGGCTCAAACGCTAGAGTGGCACTCAGGGCGACGGAACTCACCATATTCACCCAGAGAATCTGCACGGGCAAAATTGGCAAGGTGCTACCAGCCAAGATTCCCACTACTACAGTCATCGCCTCTCCACCATTGACGGGTAGGATAAACCCAATGGTTTTCAGCAGGTTGCCATAAACGGTGCGTCCTTGTTCTACAGCGGCTTCAATGGAGGCAAAGTTATCATCGGTCAACACCATATCTGCTGCTTCCTTGGCCACTTCCGTGCCTGTAATCCCCATTGCTATGCCAATATCCGCCTGCTTCAGTGCTGGGGCATCATTGACCCCATCTCCGGTCATGGCAACAATTTCGCCCTTCGACTGCAAAGCTTCCACCAGTCGCAGTTTCTGTTCAGGAGCAACCCGCGCAAACACATTACTAGCTTCAACGGCATTCGCCAGTTCTTGATCGTCCATTTCTGCCAGTTGCTTCCCAGTGAACACTAGGGCATTCTCTTCTTGGCTCAGTTCCATTTTACGGGCGATCGCGGCGGCAGTTAGGGCATGATCGCCCGTGATCATCTTGACTTGAATTCCCACAGACTGACAGGTACGCACGGCGGCGATCGCTTCGGCTCTGGGTAGGTCTATCATGCCTTGGAGTCCGAGAAAGACTAGATCGTCCTCAATATCTTCGCGATCAATCCCCTGCTTTTGGGCAGAGATTTCTTTCTTAGCAAATGCCAGTACCCGTAAACCTTGGGATGCCATCTGATCGACAACTTGCTCAATTTCCTCTCGATTTAAGTCGATGTTTTGACCATCTGCATCAATTTGGTGATGGGATTGTTTGAGAATAGACTCTGA
>DAIPYU010000066.1:0-25204 GCA_036782635.1 Nodosilinea sp. CTOTU7353 | reverse complement strand
TGGCACTCAGTAATCGTTTGCCTGATCTACTGCCTTTAATGCCTGATGTTTGTCAGGTGCTAACTTCGATTAGCCCAGGAGATGTAATTGAAGTTGGACGCGATTGAAATAATTCTATGGTGAACTGCTTTGAACAATTAGCTCAGTCACTTGAATATGGCCCCGCTGTTTTAGCTACCGTCATCGACGTGCGAGGATCTGTGCCCCGTGAAGTAGGGGCCAAGCTAGTAGTTGATGCCAGGGGCCAGGTCTTTCATACCATCGGCGGCGGTGCTGGAGAAGCTAAAGTGCTGGGCCTAGCTCAGGAAGTCTTGAAAACTGGGGAAAAGCAGTTTGCTGAGATTGATCTGTCGGGCGCACCCCAGCGGCAAACCCAGGGGGTTTGCGGGGGCCACATGCGGGTGTGGCTAGAGCGCTGGCAGGGGGGGGCGGCAAGAACTTTGGTACAGACCATTTTGCGGCAGCTTCAGACAGGGCAGTCCGTCACCCTGGTGACGCCCTTTGAGAAGGGTAGCGAGCCTTACTTGATAGAAAATGCTGTTCAGATTGACCCTGCGATCGCATTTGTCGAAACCCTGCAACCACCGCCAACACTGCTGATTGTCGGAGCCGGTCACGTGGGCATTCAGCTGGCCAAAGTCGCCCACCTAATTGGGTTCCAAATCGCCGTGCAGGACGATCGCCCTGAGTGGGCCAATGCCGAGAATTATCCTCAAGCCAGCCAGATTTTTGCCCAGGAAATTGAGGCTGCGATCGCCGCCCTCGCCCCCCACCAAAATCTCTACGCCGCCCTGGTCACGCGCGGCTACACCTACGACCTCGCCGCTCTCAAGCCCCTGATCCAGCGGTCTACCCCCTGCCGCTACCTCGGCATGATCGGCAGCGAAAAGCGCGTGCGCCAGGTCTACCAGGCGCTTGAGTCAGAGGGCATTGCTCAAGCAACCCTAGGCACAATCTACGCCCCGATTGGTTTAGACATCGGGGCGCTGACGCCAGAAGAAATCGCGGTCAGCATTGGCGCTGAATTGATTTTGGTGCGGCGTGGGGGCACCGGGCGATCACTGTCTGAGCCCCTACGCCAGTCTGCCAGCGTCTAAAGAGATTTCTAGGAAAGCAAATCCCCGTTTTATCAGGCGACTCTAGCTGCCGTAGGGTGGGCACTGCCCACCATTAGAGAGAAAGTTTTTCAGAAGCCACCTAAATGGATCTCAAGTTGGCCAAAAGCTGAAGGAGTGAGGATCTAATGCCGCCCAGCGTTCTAACTAATGTAGAACGCTGGGTGCTCATCCAGTCTAGCCCCCAGGCATGGTGCCGGTGGTGCTCTTAGAATCGCGCTTTTCAGCTTTGAAGTACCATTCCCCACCGTTGTCTTGGACAAAGGTATTTTTCACGGAGTTCCAAGCGACCTCGTGGGCACCGTCTTCGCTAAAGCCATCTTCTGACGCCGCATTAAAAGCGGCCATAAAGATTTGCTTGGCCTCTTGGGGCAGCGATTGAGTATCTTGGGGTAAGGTTTCTGTATTTTCGTAGGCCATGAGATTGGCTCCTAATCATGCGGTATCTTGCCTAGACCTTAAAAGGCCAAAAGGTGGCTCAACCTCTCTCCACAGCCATAATCCCCGGTGATAAGTTGCCGACAGCGGCCAGATATTGGGCCATAATTGTCGCTTAAAAGCGCTGGTTTACTATGCGATCGCACTCCCTACCCAAGGCCGAACTCCATATCCACATTGAAGGCTCCCTTGAACCTGAGATGCTGGTGGCTCTAGCCCAGCGCAACGGCATTGCCCTACCCTACGAGTCGGTCGAGGCGGTGCGAGCCGCCTACAAATTTGAACACCTCCAATCATTTCTCGATCTCTACTATGCCGGGGCCCAGGTCTTGCAGACCGAGCAAGACTTCTACGACCTCACCTGGGCCTACCTGCAAAAGTGCGCCGCCCAGCAGGTGCGCCACACCGAAATTTTCTTTGACCCGCAGACTCACACGGATCGGGGCATTCCCTTTGAGGTAGTGCACAGCGGCATTACCCAGGCGCTTAAGGATGCCAGAGTTCAACTGGGGGTTTCCTCCGCACTAATTCTCTGCTTTTTGCGCCACCTCAGCGCCGAGGCCGCCATGGCCACCCTAGAGCAAGCCCTGCCCTACCGCGACAGCATCATCGCCGTGGGGCTAGATTCGTCGGAGCTAGGGCATCCGCCTGCCAAATTTCAGGCGGTGTTTGACCGAGCGCGGGCCGAGGGCTGGCTCACCGTGGCCCACGCGGGCGAAGAGGGGCCACCAGACTACATTTGGGAAGCGATTCGCCTGCTCAAGGTGTCGCGCATTGACCACGGCGTACGCTGTGTGGAAGACCCGGCCCTAGTGGACTATTTGGTCGAGCACCAGATACCGCTGACGGTGTGCCCCCTGTCAAATGTTAAGCTCTGCGTGTTTGATGATATGGCCCAGCACAACCTCAAGCAGCTGATGGATCTAGGGCTGTGCGTGACGGTCAACTCTGACGACCCGGCTTACTTTGGCGGCTATATGGCGGAAAATTTTGACGCCGTGGAGTCGGCCCTGGGGCTAACGCCAGAACAACTAGTGCAGCTCGCCAAAAATTCCTTCAAAGCGTCATTTTTGAGCCAAGCAGAACAGCATTTCTACCTACAGGAACTAGCGATCTAAAGTTGATTTATGAAGCTTTTGGATGTAACGGCTCTGACCCACAACTTACCTGAGCTTGACCTATATAAATACAAAGGCCAAGTGTCTCAAGAGCCCTAGAAACTTTCTTTTACCTGCCTTGGAGTATTCTAGCTAAGTACTTATTCAGAGTTTTACGGCAACAGGCCCAATGGGCCGAGTTTGCGACATTAAAGGGGACGTTTATTGAGAGGGAATACTTTTAGTAAACTGAGGCAAAAATTCTCATTATGGAGGCTGAAGCATCTGAGCAATGCCGTCGATGTCATTCTGCTGCCGGTCAGTTCCGATGCGATCGCAGGGCTGACCTTAACCTCGGCGGCAAAGATGGGCAACCTGTAGAGGTGCGCCCCCGAATCTGCGCCTTTGCCCTCTCCGACTCTGTGGAACCCATGCTCGACTATCGCCCCCAACCCCCGGTGAGCACGGCTAAATCTTTAGATCACACCTCGGCAGCGCGGCCCAGGGTATCCATTGTAGTCAGCGACCTGTCTGGCCGAGGGGCGGGGCGCTGGGGCGGCGCGGTGCGTCCGTTTTTGCTGGCCCAGGCGCTACAGAGCGTGGGCTACCCGGTGGAGATCGTGGGGTTTTCGGCGGAGACTGTCGGCGAGGGCGATCGCTCCACCCCAACCAACATTCCGCTCCACACGATTCCGCTGCCCACCGCAGCCATCGGCCCCCGCGCTGTGGGGGAGCTGTTTCGCCATCTCAGCGGCGATATTATCTACGCCTACAAGCTCAAGCCCAGCAGTTTTGGCCTGGCTCTGGTGCATCGCCAACTCTCGCGATCGCGCCGCTTCCCGGTCATTCTAGACATTGACGACTGGGAACTGAGCTGGCACGGCGGCGACAACTACCGCTATCGCCCCTCTGTCAAGCAGCGATTGCGAGATCTGCTGAAGCCTAGGGGTGCCCTCCGCAACTTCGACCATCCCCTCTACCTACAGTGGATGGAAGGCTGGGTCGCCCAGGCCGATCTGGTGACCACCCACAACGGTTTTTTGCAGCGCCGCTTTGGCGGGGTAACAATTCCCAACGGCAAAGACACTGCGCTGTTTGACCCCAATCGCTACTCTGCCGAGGCCAGCCGCGCCGCCTACGGGCTGGCCGCCTACCGGGTGCTGATGTTCCCCGGTGCGCCACGCCCCTACAAGGGGGTAGAAGATCTGTTGACGGCGATGGATCAGCTCGCTCAGCCTGACCTCAAGCTGGTGATTGTGGGAGGCAGCCCCTACGACGACTACGATCGCACCCTGCTGGAGCGCTGGCCCCAGCACATCATTCACCTGGGTAAGCAGCCCTACGCGGCCATGCCCAGGGTGATTGCTGCCGCCCATGTGGTGGTGGTGCCCCAGCGCCAGACCTCGGCGGCGGCGGCCCAGTTTCCGCTCAAGCTGACCGACGGCATGGCGATGGCCAAACCCATTTTGGCCACGCGGGTGGGGGATATACCGGAGATTTTGGGCGGCTGCGCCTACCTGGCTGAGCCGGATAATCCTGCCGATCTGGCGGCTCAAATTTCAGCGATATTTGCCGACTATGGCCAAGCGCTGGCTCAGGGGCAACAGGCGCGCGATCGCTGTGTAGCCCACTACAGCATCGCCGCCATGGCGACGGCGCTAGACCGAGTGATTCAGCCGGTGCTGGGGCCGCATCCCCGTGAAAGCTTTCAACTCGCCATCCCGCCGCCGAAATAGGCATATCAGGAGCCGATCAGCCTGGTGCATTGGCGAAGCCGAGACCCTATCCCCCGCCCCCGCCCGCCGAACGCACCCCTTCACCCCTTCACCCCTTCACCCCCCCTCTCCCATGACGGCCCAAAAACTCCTCTTCGACCATGCAAAACGCTACCCCTGGCGAATTCTGGCCGCCCTCGGGCTGGGCTTTTCGGGGGCCATCTTTAACGGGGTGGGCACCACACTAATCGTGCCCGCTGTGTTTGAGCTGCTGGGCAGCGGGGAGGGCAGTGGGGCGATCACCCTGCCGCCGCTGCTAGAACAGGTGGCCGAGCCGTTTTTGAGCCTGTCGGGCGCGGGGCGGGCGGTGGCGATGCTGAGCTTCATTGTGTTCACCATTCTGCTCAAGAATCTGGCCAACTACCTCAGCAGCGTCACCACCGAGAGCCTCACCCGCCGTCTCACCTGTGACCTGCGCCAGTCGGGCCTAGATCTGCTGCTGTCGGTCGATATCGACTACCACAACACCATGCGCACGGGGGATATCATTCAGCGGCTCAACGACCAGATTGGCCGCGCCGTGGCCTCGATCAACGCGGTGATCAACCTGACGCGGGCGTCGCTCAATATTTTGTTTTTTGGCGTCGTGCTGCTGTCGATCTCAGGCTCACTGACCCTGGCGGCGGGGGTGTTGATGACCGGGGTGCTGCTGCTCAACCGCTACGTCATCGCCCGCGCCCGCACCTACGGTAAGGCCCTGGCCGAGGCCTCTAAAGATTACTCGGTGCGCACCCTAGAAATGCTCAACGGCATGCGCCTGGTCAAGGCGACGGCCAACGAAGCCACGGAGTTTGCCCAGGTCAAAGCCCTGATCGAACGGCGTGAACAGGCCGCCCTGCAATCGCAGATGAATGTCGCCATCATCGGACCTCTCAACGAAATTCTCAGTATTTTGGCCCTGATGGCGATTATTGTGATCAGCCAGGTGTGGTTGGGTAGCGGGTCGGCCACCTCGGCCACCCTGCTGCTGACATTTTTGTTTGTGCTGTCGCGGGCGGTGCAGTTTGTGGGCCAGCTCAACACGGCCCGCAGTCAGCTGGCCAACAGCACCGCCAGCGTAGATCTGGTCTACGACTTTCTGCGCCGCGACAACAAGTCGTTTATGGCCCAGGGCAGTCGCCCCTTCACTGCCATGGGCCAGGGCATCACCTTTGAGAACATAGATTTCAAATACCCCGGCGCTAAGGATTGGTCGCTGCGGGGCATTGACCTCTCGCTGCCCAAGGGTACCACCCTGGCACTAGTGGGGTCGTCGGGGGCGGGCAAGTCGACCCTAGCCGATCTACTGCCCCGGTTTTACGACCCGGTGGCAGGCCGCATTGCCATCGATGGCGTCGACCTGGGGGAGTTTGACCTGGGCAGCCTGCGGCGGGCCATGGGCATTGTTAGCCAAGACACGTTCTTGTTTAATGCCACCGTGCGCGACAACATCGCCTACGCCCAGCCGGCGGCCACCGATGCCGAGGTGGTACAGGCGGCGCGGCGGGCCAACGCCTATGAGTTTATTGCCCAGCTGCCCCAGGGGTTTGACACGGTGGTGGGCGATCGCGGTGTGCTGCTCTCGGGCGGGCAGCGCCAGCGAATTGCGATCGCCCGCGCCCTGCTGCAAAACCCGCCGATTTTGATTCTTGACGAAGCCACCAGCGCCCTCGATACGGTGTCAGAGCAGCTGGTGCAGCAGGCCCTAGAAGATCTAAGCCGCGATCGCACCACCATGGTGATCGCCCACCGCCTCTCCACCATTCGCAACGCCGACCAGATCGCCGTGCTCGACCAGGGCCGCGTGGTTGAGCTGGGCACCCACGACGAACTGCTGCAACGCCAGGGCCGCTACAGCTACCTATACACCGTCCAGTTCGCCCAAGAAACCGGCTCTGGCCTCGCCGCCGCCCCGGCCTTATCCTACGACCTGCGATCGGGGCTCAACGTGGTGCTGGGCTCCCTTCAGCTGCTGGCCGACGGCCTAGTCGCAGACGGCCCCGAGTCAGCACAGCTAGTGCAAGAAGCCTACCGCGCCGCCCTCAACCTGCTGCCCAGCCTCGAAGCCCTAGACCGGCAACCTGCCCCTGCCGACCCCGTCCCAGCAGACCCGTCTCCCCCCTTTCCCTCCGCCACCCTAGCCCCTTCCAGCACCGCCCTCCCCAACAAAGTCACCCCCTAACCCCCCTTCACCCACCCGCTCATCCACGCCAGGGCAGACACTTAGGTCTGCCCCTACTCACCCATCTCCCTACCCATCCACCCCCCTCCATGCCCCGCCACTACCTCTTCTTCATCCGCGACAGCCTGCCCCAGCCCGCCGCCCACTTGATTCAGACGGTGCAGTGCGCCAACGCCGCGGCTACTCTGGGTTATGCCACCCAGCTGGCCTATGTTGATCGTGGGCCGACGGCCTGGCAACCCTGGCGCTGGGTAAACCCACAGTCCCGGCCAGTAAATGAGGACTTTGCGCGGTTTTTCAATATTCAGCAGCAGCTTGAGCTGCTGCCCCTGGCGATGCCCTGGCCCATTGACCGGGTCAAGCACAAACTCACCAACGCCAGCACCCTGGCCTGCAAATACTACTGGCCGTTCCACCTGGCCGCCCGCACCGCCCTGGTGCACACCCGCGACTGGAACTTTGCCAAGGCGGCCCTGGGCCAGGGGGTGCCGGTGGTGTTTGAGTGCCACCACCACACTGAGAAACCCTTTGAGCCAGCCATGGCCACCCACCCGCTGCTGCAAGCGGTCGTCACCGTAATCGACACCGTTCGAGAGAGCATCATTCGCAACGGGGTGCCCGAGAAAAAAGTGATCACAGTGCCCAACGGGTTTAACGCTCAGTTTTTGGCGCGGCACCCGGCGGCGGCCCAGGCTTGGCGAGATCGCCTGCTCAGCCAGAAATTTACTCAGCTTGTCGTCTACGCCGGGGCGCTGCACGAGTTTAAAGGCGTAGACCTGCTGCTAGAAATTGCCCCCCAGTTTCCCCAGGTGAAGTTTGCCCTGGCGGGTGGCCCGGTCGAGCGGCAGGGCAATTACCGCGATCGCATCGCTGCCCTGGGCCTCAACAATGTGACCCTGCTCGGGTTTCTCGAACAGCAAGACCTCGCCCATCTGCTGCAAGCCGCCGATGTGCTGGCCCATCCCCACCGGCAGGGGCAGGCCGCCACCTTTACCTCGCCGCTCAAGCTGTTCGACTACCTGGCCTCGGGCACCCCGGTGGTAGCTACCCGCATTCCATCCCTGGCGCATTGGCCTCTGGCCAGGCAGATTGCCGCCTGGTGCGACCCCGATCAGCCCCAGGCCTTTGCCGATGCTCTAGGGCGAGTGCTCGCAGCCTGTCCGCGCCCGGCCAAGGGGTTTACCCCCGACTACCAGGCCCTTCAGCCCTACTCCTGGGAGGCCCGCATCGAGACCATTCTGGCCCACGTCGACGCTCAGTATCGCCCTCAACCTCGCCCTCCTCTACCGGGAGAAATGCCATGACCCACTCCACCGTTGCCATGCTGTCGGGCTACGGCGGCCTCACCCAGTGCGACTGGCTGTGGAAGCAGACCCCCCAGCCCTTTGGCCGGTGGGGCAACATGCAGCTCCATGCTCAAGACCCCCAGCCCGACTATCTGCTGCTGTATCAGTTCAACTTTCACGAGCGGCTGGCCCCCAAACCCCGCTCAAGGTCGCAGCGGTGGCTCGGCGCGCTGCCCTTTGCCAAGCCTGCCGCTCCGGTGGCGGCCCTGCCGTCCCAGTTCGCTCAGGTGCCCCAGGAGCGCACGGCTTTTTTGCTGCGCGAGCCGCCCTTGCCTGAAGTGCGATCGCAGAACCTGCTCAACTACGCCTACGCCAGCGACTACTGCGGCTACGTCTCTGGGCCTGACGACTCGGCCCCGGTGCCCGCCTACATGCCCGCCATTTGGTATGTGAATGTGTCGTTTCGCGAACTCAACGAAGCGCCCCCCCCGGAAAAGCACAGCCCCTGTAGCTGGATCACCTCTGGCATTAGCCGTACCGAAAGCCACCGCCAGCGGCTGGCCTTTTTAAAGGCGCTCCAGGACAGCAACGTGCCGGTGGAAGTCTATGGCCGCGGCCTGCCCTCCAACACCCGCACCGCGGGAGAACTGACGAATAAGTGGTCGGGCCTGGCCCCCTACACCTACAACCTGGCGATTGAGAACTACGCCGACAACGACTGGTACGCCAGCGAAAAGCTCTGGGACGCTCTGCTCTCCTGGTGTTTGCCGATCTACTACGGCGGCGGCGCGGCGGATAAACTTTTGCCCCCCGGCAGCTTTTTGCGCCTGCCCAGCCTCGATGAAAAGGGGATTGAGTATATCCGCGAGGTGACGGCCAGCCCAGATGCGTGGCTGGAGGCCAGGGATGCGATCGCAGAGGCCCGCCAGGTGATTTTGCACAAGCTGAATTTGATGAACTGGCTGTCGGAGTGGGTAGGGGGTGGGGAGTAGGTGGGTAGACGGGTGGATGGATGGGTGGGTAGGGGCAGACCTAAGTGTCTGCCCTCTGCCCTGACGTAGTAGGGACCATTGAGGTAACGTCATGAATGGCATTTGTACCCTGGGCAATGATCGCGTCTACGACCAAATCGTGGCGCTGATCAACAGCATTGAGGTGTTTGCGGGGCCGGAGATGCCGGTGTGCATTTACCCCTACGACGACCAGGTGGAGCGGCTGCGGGAGTTGGCCCAGTCGCGCCCCCAGCTCACTCTCTATGACAGCGCCGCCTCTATCCAGCGATGGGATGCCTGGGTGAAGAAAATCTGGGCCACCCACCCCACCGCCCGTCAGCGCTGGGATGCCGTGGGCAGCACGGGCATTCACCGCATGGGCACCCACCGCCGCTACTGCGCCTTTGACGGCCCCTTTGACCGCTTTCTCTATATGGATGCCGATACCCTGCTGCTCAGCGATCCATCCCCGGTGTTTAGAGCGCTGGAGGAGTACGACTGGGTGACCTACGACTTTCAGCACAAAGACTTGAGCCACGTGTACGACGTAGATTCGGGCTGGCTGGAGAAATTATTCTCAGCGGAGCAGTTGCGGCGGCAGGCCTTTTGCTCGGGGTTCTACGCCAGTCGTCGGGGCTTATTTGATCCGGCCCGGGGCCAAGAGATTCTAGATTGGCTACAGTCTGGGGAGTCGGCGGTACTGTACCCAATGGCCCCAGACCAAACCATTCTCAACTACCTGGTGATGCGGCAGGGGGTGAATTCTTGCAACCTGGCGCTGACTCTGCCGCCCGATCAACGCACGGGCAACGCTGTAACCTCCAGCCACTTTACCGTCAAAAATCATCGGGTTTACGACAAAGGCGTGCCGCTGCTGTACCTGCACTACATTGGTCTGTCATCCAAACTATTTGCCCGCCTAGGCCGAGGCGAAAACGTAGAGTTGCCCTACCGCGACGTGTTTTTGCACTACCGTTACCTGCACGACCCTGAGAATCGTCCGGCGCTGGCGGGCAGACTAGTGACAGTCCGGCCCCAAGGCTGGCGACGGTACCTCAAACCCCTGGCCCAACTGCTCCACCGAGGATTGCTATGACCACGCGCGGCATATACATCACAGCCAACGACAAGGTGATCGACCATGCGATCGCCTGCCTCAACAGCATTCGTGCCCACGATCCCAGCATTCCAGTCATGCTGATTCCCTACAACGACGACTACCATCAGGTGGCGGCGGTGCTGGGGCGTGACTACGGGGTCGAGATCTACCCCGACCTGGAGTTTATTCAGCGCCTGTCAGAAAATTTGCACGCTATTTTTGGCGAGGGGTTCTTTGCTCGGCCCAACCAGTTTCGCAAGCAGGCCTGCTGGTTTGGCCCCTTCGACCGCTTTCTCTACATCGATACCGATGTGGTGGTGTTTAGCGCGATCGCCAAGGTGCTCGACTATCTCGATAACTACGACTTCATCAGCTACGACTACCAGCACCGGGGCGGCATTCGCAATGTGTTTGCCCCGGCCGTTGTCGAGCAGGGGGTCTTCACCGCCGCCGAGCTAGAGGATATGTTTAACTGCGGCTTCTGGGGGTCTAAAAAAGGGCTGGTCAGCGAGCAAGACCTCTACGACACCTTTGCCGAATGTGCCGCCCACCCCGACTACTTCGACTTTTCAGAAAAAACCTCCGACCAGCCGATCATCAATTACCTGATTCTCAAGCGCATGGCGCGGCGGTTTAACCTGGTGCGTCAGCTCGGCGGCGGCCCCGGCAACTGGGCGGGCAGCCCCCACTTTGTCCAAACGGGTATGACCCTGAGCGATCCGAATGTGCATAAGCCCCTCGACTACCTGCACTGGGCGGGCTACCGCATTCAGCCTGGCTGCCCCTACTGGGATATTTGGGCCTACTACCGCTACCTGCGCGACCCCGACAGCCGCCCGGCAGAAGTTCCGGCAGTTCCCCCTTCGCCCCTGGATGCCCTAGGCCGCAAAGCAGGAAAGCTGCTCAGCCGCCTGGGGCGTTAGTCAACCTCAGAAAAGTCCTAGCGAAGCCGCTCCGCTGTCCCTTCATGGGAGGGGTAGGGGTGGGTTAGTCTGTACTAGCAGGGCTACTCACAGCATCAAGAGACCTGTATTTTGCTATAGGTTTGACCCACCCCGCCCTCCGGGCACCCCTCCCAAGGAGGGGACGGCATTATCCCGAACTGAGGTTTTGTTAGATGCGATGGCCTGAAGGGTAGACGGGGCTAACACTTCACCTCCAGGCATTTCCCAGACTGAGAATTTGGCCCCGTCTAGACATTCAGCCCTAGACATTCAGCCCTAGACATTTAGCGTCATCAGCTGGCTGAGCAGGGGGTCGACCAGGGTTTGGTGTTTATCGGCTAGCAGCATCTCCATAAATGCCTGTAGCCGCTGGCCTTGCTCTAGGTTGGGTACGTATACCTGACCGCTGGGCTGGGTAAACAGCGGCGTTGTGGCTAGGGTCGCCAGGGCTGCGCTGGTGGGGGCCAGCACTAGGGGGGTGCTGGTGGTGCTGGGCAGCAGGCCGGGGGGTAGGCGACCGGCGAGCAGGGCCATCAGGTGGGCCTCGCAGGCGTCAACGTTTAGCCCGCGCTCTTTGAGCAGGTGCAAAATGCCGTTGAGGGGCATGGGCTG
The DNA here is from genome assembly GCA_036782635.1 of Nodosilinea sp. CTOTU7353. Classification (GTDB taxonomy): domain Bacteria; phylum Cyanobacteriota; class Cyanobacteriia; order Phormidesmidales; family Phormidesmidaceae; genus Nodosilinea. Next base: position 13,685 of record DAIPYU010000066.1, on the reverse strand, counting down.
CTCGGGCAGGGTGCGCAGCACCTCCATCAGCAAGAACATATCGCTGTACTGGTGGCGGGTGAGGTCGAGCACCTGGGGATAGCGCACCAGGTTGACCAGCCCGTAGGCGACGCGGCTACAGCTGGGGGGGCGATCACTGTGGTATGTATCTTGCACAATGGTGGCGTTGGGGAATTTTTGCCGCAGCCAGCGGGCAATCTTGGGCAGCGAGGCGCTGCCGCCAGTGCAGATCACCTGGTTAACGCCCTGGCTGCTGAGGTTGGCCTCGCTCAGCAGTCGGTTGAGGTGGCCGTTGATGCGCTGAATGTAGGGCAGAATGATCCGGTCTTCGAGGTCTTTGCTGCGCACCACCCAGCGCTGGTCGGCCAACTCTAGCTCAAACTGCGGCTGGTGCTGAAGAATAATCTTCAGGTGGCGGGCGGCCTCCAGCACGCTCTGGCCCAGCAGTGAGGCTTCTAGCCGTTGGTAGAGGCGCTGGCGGCGGGCAATGTCGGGCTCTGCCGGGCGCGGCATTTCGCAGCCGTCGAGGTCGAGATCGCTCCAGTGGGTGCCGTCTAGCTCGGCCATAGCGGCCCGCCAGCCCCAGCCGTCGGCGGCTCCGGTGCGGCCATAGCCTTCGGAGGGGCGGCTCTGGCGGCGCTCGGCCGGGTGCAGCAGGTGACAGACGATATCGAGGTCAATGGCGTCGCCTGCGTAGCTCATAGATTGCAGGGCAAAGTCGTTGTAGGTGATGTCGCCCAGGGCTCTGGGCAGGTTGACGATGCCCACCTCGCTCACCGTGGCCCCGGCGGAGAGCACCACGGTGCCCCCGGTCCAGGGGCAGGCGTAGAGGGTCTGTTGCTGCATGGGCTGGCCGTTACCCTCGGGCAGCGGGGTGGCCGGGTCGGGCAGGCCCGAGAGCACGGCGGCGATCGCATCTTCCACAAAGTAAATATCGTCGGGGCTAGCGATCAACTCGGCCCCCAGCACCGCCTCGCGCAGGTTAAAGGTGTAGGTGTCGGGCCAGTTGGCTGGGTAGCTGACAATCACTCCCCGCAGCTGCTCAAAGGCAAGGGCGATGGCGGCGCTGTCTAGGCCCACGGCCCCCACCGTAAAGGCGGCTTCGGGGCTGAGCCCCTGGGGCAGGGTTGCCAGCAGCCGTTGCAGGCTGTCTTGAAACACTTGCAGCGGCAGGCGATCGCCGTCAGACCACTGAATTTGCGGGTAAGACGCATTGATCTCCCCCGAGGGAATGCCCACCTTGAGGTAGGGCTTGAGGGCCTTGAGCAGCAACACAGCCGGCTCGCCAGTGCCGGTGTCTCCAGCGCCGGCATCACCCCAGTCAGCGTCACCAGGGGCGGTATCGCTCCAGTTCACGGTGAGGGCCGAAGCGCCAATCGACTGCACCCGCCAGGGGCCATCGCCATCGTCGGCCCCCACCGAGGCCAGAGTCGGCAGCCGAAAGAACTTGTCGGCGGTGACGCCCGAGATGGCGTTATCGACCCAGTAGAGCGGATACACCTGACCACCTCGACGCTCTAGCAGCACCGCCGACAGGCCCGTGGTGCCCACATCCAGGCCCAAAAACCACAGCGGGGTTAGGTCTTTGGCCGCTGTATCGTCGAGGTCGATGGGGGTGTCAGGTGTCTCGGGCTGGGGCTGATCGGGGGCGATCGCCCCAGCCAGATCTAGCTCATGGGCGATCGCCACTCCGGTCTCTGCTACCGGGGTGTCTGCCACCGGTCGCTCTATCACTGGCGGGGCAGCGGCGGCCTCAGGGGCGGCCTCAGGGGCGGCCATTGGGCTGTCTGCCAGAAAGCCTGCTTCAGTCAGCTCAGCCTGGGGCGCATCTAGCTCAACCTCTGCCAGTTCAACCGGTAGCGGCCCTTGGGTCTCAATCGGTTGGCCAGTGGGCTGGTCAAGATCGTTGGCGCTAGCCGGGTCAACCTCGACAGCAGCAAAATTGTCTAGGAAAGGCTCCGTCTCCTCAATGATTTGGGCCTCTGCCTCTGGTTGGTCCGGTGTCTCGGCCTCTGCCGTGGTTGCCGCATCGTCTTCGGGCAGCCAGTTGAGCAGCGTATAGTCTTCAGCGGTGCTTTCAAGTGATAGGTCTTCTCCAGAGGAAGCTGTATCCTCAATCGCCAGCTCAATCGCTTGATTGAGGTCTACAGTGCTGCTGTCGGTCTCTGGTTCCAGGCTGAGGTCTAGATCGAAATCAAGCGCTAGAGGAGGGTTGGCAGCGCCCAGGTCTAATCCATCCTCAGGGGCCAAAACGGGCGGCTCATCATCCGTTAGAAATGACTGAGTAATGTCGTCAGAGTCTAAGGTTAGATCTCCACCTAGGCCAGAGTCTGGCGGCAGAGGTTCTCCCAGCAGCTCATTTAGATCAATGAAGTCAATCATCGGCTCCATCGACTCCGCGGCCTCTGAGGCCGCCGCCTGAACTGGGTCAGCGGGTTCCGGCGTCGGAGGGATTGGTGTAGCGCTGGTTTCAGCGGCATCGAGAATATTCTCAAGGCTCAGCTCCTGCCGCCAGTCGGTGGCTTCTGGGCTGGGTGCGGTTGGCTCCGTGACCGAGCTTTCCCCCAAATCCATCAGATCATCTAGGTTGGATCCCGTCTCGGTATCATCCCCGTCTAGACTCAAGTTCAAATCGTCTAGGCTGAGCGAAAAAGGTGCCGCCGGGGGCGTAGGGTCATCCGAGTCTGGCTGGGGATCAGCCCAGCTATCTAGAGTCAAGCCCGGTTCTGCTGACTCAGAGGGAGCCTCTCCCAGCGAAGCTGGCGGGGGGGGCGAGTTCTCGCCCAGAGAAAGCTCTTCTAGGGTAAGCTCCTCTGGGGCCGGGGGCTGCTCTGGGGAGAGATCGTCTAAGCCGAAATTGTCTTGGGGTGGTGTTTGCCCCAGAGACAGGTTCTCTAGGGATAGATCATCCTGGGACAGCGCCTTCTCCGAAGGAGCTGATTCGAGGGATAGTTCATTAAAAGTGGGGCTATCGGAAACGCCTGGATCTGGAGCCTCCAGGGTTAAATCTGCCAAAGTTAGCCCCACTGGCAAAGCAGTATTGAACCTGTCCACAAAGGGATTTTCGACCTGGGCCGGCGCTTCAGCCTCGGGGCCAGGGGTAGACTCCCCAAACAGGTCAAGGCCGTCGCTGGCTGGGGGCGGTGGGTCGGGCTGCCGGGCAGACTCTGGCGGGGCAGAGCTGCTTAGGTCGAGATCGGCGAGGGTAAACTCGGCGACTGTAGAAGACTCTGGATTTATAGTTTCTTCCCCTGCTCCAAACAGGCTATCAGCGATCAGATCATCTAGAGTCGCTTCGGCCTCGGGCTCTCGGGCTAGGGGGGGCAGTGGCTCCAGGGTAAGATCGTCTCCCAGCAGATTTTCTAGGGTGAGAGAGGAGGCAGAAACGGCGGGCGCAGGCTCGCCAGACCGGGCCGACGGCGCGGGCGCAGAGTCAGATAGGGCGGTGAGATCGTCTAGGGTCATGCCAGACTCACCGAGGGCCGGGTCTTCTGACCCCAGGCTCAGGTCGAGGTCTGAGAGCAGGTCTCTGAGGGATGAGCTAGAAGATGGCGGGGGCACCGCCCCAAACAAGTCTGCTGCATCGGTAGCGGACGGGGGAGCTGGCTCGCCAAACAGGTCGAGGCCCGAATCGTCTGCTGCATCGGTAGCGGCGGGGGGCGTTGAGTCGCCAAACAGGTCGAGGCCCGAGTCGTCTGTGGCGGGGGCCGACGGTTCAAAGAGATCTAGCTCGGCTGAGTCGGCTATGGGGCCGGGGGAAGCTGACGGTTCAAACAGGTCAGGGGGTTCTGGCTGGTCAATATCAGCTAGTTGGAGGTTTGGGCTGACATCTGAGGGAAACGACTCGCCGAAGAGTTCGCTATCTGCTGGGTCAGCGAAGGGGTCGGTAGGGGATACATCGCCAAACAGATCGGCCTCCGATGAGTCGGGACCGAATGAGTCTGCGGTGGGGACTGGGTCGTCAAACAGGTCGGCCCCCAATTCCCCGGACTCTGACAGGTCGATGTTGGGCAGGTCGAACTCGGGTTCATCGTCAGCCGCGTCGCCAACTAAATCGAGGGCAGAGAAATCGAGGCCATGGGCACCGGGGGCCGGCGGCTGGTCTCTGATATCAGCTAAATCGAGGGTATTTAAATCAGAGTTCGAGTCATCTTCGGCCCTAGGGCCAGCCGCAAAAATGTCGAAGTCTTGCCCTGCGTCAGACGCCGCCGGGGAAGGAGGTGCTGAGCCAAACAGGTCGTCCGAGAACTGGTCGATTTCTGCCTCGGCTGGAGCCGCTAGATCGAGCGGCGGGGTTGACAGGTCGGGCGATCGCTCTGGCTCCGCAAAGGCAGCCTCTATCTCTAGGCTTTCTAAATCTGCTTGCAGCTGGTTGACCATGGTGTCGTCCACCGTCAGGTCATAGATGCCGGTGGAGGGCAAGCTGTCTCGGGTCAGCAGGTCTTCTTCAGGAGAGGCGGCCATGAACCCGCCAAACATATCCTCTTCGTCGTCAGCGCCAGGCTCTAGATTGCCGCCGTTGCCAGGGCCACCGGGCAGCAGCTCGTCAAACGACTCAATAGTATCTGGAAGGTCAAACTCAACAGCTGAGCTGCCCAGGCCAGTGAGCTGGTGGGCTGTACCGGCCCCAAACATATCGTCGAGGCCGCTGGCGCTCTCGACTGGGTCAGCTTCAACCCCGTCGGTGGCTTGGGTGAGCGCGGCCAGATCGTCAGGGCGGGGCAGGTCATCGATCAGGGTAGGCTGCTCGGAGCGATCGGGGCTAGCTTCGACGGGGACGACATTGCCAGCGCGGTCAACCTCTAAAAAAGAATCTACCGAATCAGGCATTTCGGCTTCGGCAGTCTCGGCCTCGGTGGTCTCGGTGGTCTCGGCTTCAGGGGGTGCCTCAGCAGAATCCCCAAAGAACCCGCCGTCACCAAATAGACTTTGGTATAGATCGTCTAGATCTGCGTCGGGGTCTGCTCCTGCCTCGGTTTCGGCGGCTGTCGTATTTAGGGCCCCCTCGCCGGTCTGGGGCAGCGACACCGCCGGAGACGGGTCGGGGTCTGCGGCGTCTAGACTATTGAGCAACTGTAGGTCAAGGGGAGTGACCTCTGGCCCTTCGAAGGGGCCATCCAGCGGGTCATCGAGCTGGAGGTCAGTGATGTCGTCCTCGATTTGCAGCAGAGTAATTTCATCGTCGTTTAGCTCTAGGCCAAAATCTAGGGCCTCCAAAGCTAAGTCGACCTCCAGATCGGGCGATAGCCCGGTGCTGCCTTCGGCGGCAAAGCTCTGCCCCGTCTGGGTCTCTGGGGTGGAGGTTTCGAGTCGGGGCTGGGGCAGCTCGCGCCGCTGGCCCGCCTCTAGGGATGTCAGTGTCTCTTGGTTGATCTGCTGGCCCAGGTGGTTGACGAGGGCGCTAAACATCAGCTCGCCCTGCTGGCCCAGGGTGTGCATTTGATTTAGCCCCTGGTTGAGAGAGTTTTGATAGCTGTAAATGCTCTGCTGTAGGGTCTCAAACACTGATCGCAGCGATTGGTCAAGCCCCAGCATGAGTTGGTCAGACTGGGACTGGAGCTGCTTGAGAAACTCCAGCCGCTGGCTCGGGGTTAGCCCAGGGGCAGCGTTGTCAGCCAACTCCGGGGAGAATTCTGCGGAGCTTTGGGCTAGCCCGTAGGCGCTGGCGGTGGACGACTCTAGCCGCTGGACTGACTGGTTGACCTGGGTGCTCAAGTTGGCCTCTATCTGGCGGGCCATCTGCTGTAGAGCGGCCTCCCAACTGGGTGGCAGCTGATGGAGGGTGGCCCCCTGGTCGATTTGGGCGCGCTGCTGCTGAAGCTGCTGCACCTCTTGGAGCAATAGCTCTCGCTGCTGCCGCAGGGTGGCTACCTCGTTGCGCAGCGGGTCGAGAATTTGCATGGTCTGGCTGCGCAGGTACTGCATTTCTTGCAGCAGTGCCTTGAGCACCTGACTAGAGGCGGCGGCCGTGGAGTCATTGGGCAGGCCACTGGGGTCTGGGGACAGCTCTTGGGCTGCCTTGGCTGCGGCCAGGGCCTGTCTGGCCCGAGCCAGCAGCCGGCGCTGATTGGCGTCATTCGACATCACCCAGGGCAGCCGTGGCGAGGCTACTCCCAGAGTTGAGTCAATTTCAGCTACCAGAGCTTCCAGTTCATCCTGCTGCACGGCTACCCCTTTAATTTCCCCAGCGATTGCCAAAGTGTATGTCAGTCGGCCCTAAAAATCATCAGAGCGAGGCGTCATCCTGGCGCTGCCCCACAGCCTTGGGCCAATTGTGCTTGTCTCAGTTGCTCAGGCCCGCGAGCGTGGCAAGAGCTGGGCCGAGGGACAATGCGCCAGCCCGCTGAGCCCCAGTTGCGCCCTCTAGTTATGCCCTGTTTGCAGCTGACTGTCTACGGTTGAGGCAGTGATATAGTGCAGGGACTTTGTAGGCCACCGGCTTCTACATGTATAGCAGCCAGTCCAGCATTCTATCCCCGCACTGGGATAGGATGAGCTGGGTCGCTTTAATATCACTAACTTAAACAAAAAAATTAATGATTGGAGTAATGAATGGATGCTCGCTACAACCCTCGGGATCCTGACGCCGATCTCAAATTAATTCGCTCGGCGCTGCTTTTTCAGGACTTGCCAGCGGAGGCTGTAGCGGAAGCCACCAGCCATGTGGTGTCGCGGCGTCATCCCGCGAATCAGGTGATTTTGCTCGAAAACGACTGGGGATCTTCGGTCTATTTTATCTTGGATGGCTGGGTCAAGATTCGCACCTATAATTTCGACGGCAAGGAAGTCACGCTGAATATTTTGGGCAAGGGCGAGCTGTTTGGCGAAATGGCCCCCCTCGAAGAGGTGCCCCGCTCTACCGATGTGATTACCCTAGTGCCCACGGTGATCGGCAGCATGCCTGCCAGTGACTTTGTCAAATTGCTCAACACCGAGCCGCTGGCGGGCATTCGCCTGTCGCAGCTGATGGCCCGGCGACTCCGGCAGGTCAACCGGCGGTTGCGGCTGCGCGAGTCTGACAGCACCTCGCGGGTGGCTGATATTATTCTCTTTTTGGCCGATGGGCAGGGGCAACGGGGGGCTGGTGGCGTTGAGATTCCCAATCTGCCCCATCGGGAGTTGAGCAGCCTCAGCGGTCTGGCCCGTGAGACGGTGACCCGAGTACTGAGTAAGCTAGAGAAGAAAGGGCTAATTGTGCGGGATAAAGACATGATGCGAATTCCTGACATTAATGCCCTCGAACGTCTGCTGGTTTAGCGATTCATGAGTCACCCCCCTGACCCGGTCTCTGGCGCTAAGTATGTGCCCCCGGCTGAGGCCGCCGAAAGCGACTTCGACGAGCTAGAAACCTATCTGGAGTACCGGGCCGCTGACGAGCCTGAGTTTCCTGATATGTCTCATCGGCTGAAATCTGGCCCCCTGGCGATGGTCGAAACGGCGTTTTTGGCCAGCACGGCGGCGCTGATCTGGCTGGTGAATACCTATTTCCCGCCGGGACCGATTCTGCGCATGCTGTTTCCGCTGCCGATGGCGCTGGTTTATCTGCGCTGGGGGCCACGGGCAGCCTGGATGTCGGCGCTGGTGTCGGGGCTGCTGCTCTCGGTGTTGATGGGGCCACCCCGCAGCCTTCTGTTTCTGATCCCCTATGCCTTGCTGGGGGTGCAGCTGGGCTTTTTTTGGGTGCGGCGGGCCAGTTGGTATGTATCGATCGCCGTTGGAGCGCTGCTGGGCACGGTGGGCTTTTTCTTTAGGCTGTGGCTGTCGTCGCTGCTGGTGGGCGAAGACCTGTGGGTATATCTGACCACCCAGGTGACCCAAACGCTGAACTGGGGGCTAGAGCGCCTGGTAGGCCTAGGGGTGCTCGATGTAGGGGTGCTGGGCCAGGCCAATGTGGAGGCGGTGCAGCTGTTGGCCCTGGTGTCGGTGATGGCCAGCAATATCATCTATTTGTTTACGGTGCATCTGGCGGCCTGGCTGCTGCTGGGGCGGCTGGGGGCGAAGATTCCGGTGCCGCCGGGGTGGGTGCAGGATTTGTTAAAGGATTAGAAGGGTTTACGGTGCACGGTGCAGGGTTTACGGTACACGGTGCAGGGTTTGAGGCGGAATCAGAACCGCAGACCGCAAACCGCAAACCGCAAACCGCAAACCCTGCCTTGAACTCCCTGTTTGTAGAGTCGTAAGTTCTTTGGGTGAGCCGTTGATTAAGACCTATACCGACCGGCGGCGGGGGGAAGATTGGCTAGGGCGGGTGCGGGGGCTGCGGCCGAGGCTGGTGCTGACGCTGGGGTTTACGGAGACGGGGCTAATTGAGGGAATTTCGGCGGCGGGGGCCACGCCGGGCGATCGCCGTTACACTGCCCTAGCCGACGCTGAGTTCATGGTCAATGGCTTTAGGCCAGCGCCGAAGTATCCGCTGCCGCCGCTGCAGGTGGGGGCTTCCCCGGCGCTGATTGCTAAGGCGGTGCTGGCGGGTCAGGGCATTCCCCTGGTGGTTCTCAACGCGGGATTGCCTTTGCCCCCGACGGTGCCTGCTGTAGATTTGGGTGGCAAGCCGGCCCAATGTGTGAGCACTGGATCGGCCCTGCCCAGGTCAACGGTGCGCCATCTCTGGCAGCAGGGGTTAGCTCAGGGGGAATTGCTGGCGGCCAAGAGCGACTATCTGCTGCTGGCAGAGTGTGTGGTGGGGGGCACGACGACAGCACTGGGAGTGTTAACCGGGCTGGGGGTGGATGCGGGCGATCGCGTCAACAGCAGCCACCCCACCTGCAACCACAGCCAAAAGCAGGCCTTGGTGGCCCAGGGACTTGGCCTTGCCCGACTGACTGCAAAGCCCGATTCCCTGGCGGTGGTGGCGGCGGTGGGCGACCCGATGCAGCCGGTGGTGGCGGGGCTGGCTCTAGCCGCCAGTCGTACCCGGCCCGTGCTGCTGGCGGGGGGCACGCAAATGCTGGCGGTCTACGCGCTGATGGTGGCCATGGCCGAGGCGGAGGGCTACCCGTGGAAGCCTGAGAATGTGGTGGTGGGCACAACCCGCTGGGTGGCGGAGGATGCCACCGGGGATACGGTGGGTTTGGCGAGGCTCATAGGTGCCTGTTTGATGGCGACGCAGCTGAGCTTTGAGAATTCGCGATTTGAGGCGCTGCGAGCCTACGAGCAGGGGTTTGTGAAGGAGGGCGTGGGGGCCGGGGGCTGTGCGATCGCCGCCTCGCTCTACCAAAACTGGGGCCAGCCAGAACTTTTAGCAGCAGTAGAGGCCCTGCTAGAGCAAAAATCTCAGCGGGAAAAGCCCTAGAGCATCGGTACAGTGTGGCTAAAAACCCGGTTTCTTCGTCGCTGCTCTAACGACCTGACTAGTTTTCTGGCCCAGAAACCGGGTTTCTGCACCGGCATTCTAGGAAATTTGCCGACGAATTTACCGCCGCAGTAACCCCCGCCCCCCAAAACTGTCCTGAGTATTGTGAAGTAGGGCAAACTCAGTGACACTTCAAACCTATAAAATCGGCGGAAATCCGCCGGTTTTATAGGTATGCCAAGTCCAGCTCGGGATCTGTCGATTTCCCACGGGCACAACTCCGCTTATGGACTTGGATAAAGATTGGTTTTATGGGTCTCTTATTAGCGCTTGATGCCCAAATCGTAAGCGACTTCATGGACGCCGGGGATAGCTTTTACGTCGTCAATAATGGCCTGGGCCGCGCTGCGATTTGCTACTTTACCAGTCAGTCGTACCGATCCATTGGATACGCTAACCTTCAAATTTTTGGGAGCTGCGCTTTCAACCCGGTCGGTAATCTCTTGATCGCCCAAGGGTGTGCCTTTGACATCGGCATACTCAATGCCCTGGTACTGATTTTCGTTAGGTGTAGTCTGGAGTGTTTGATTGAGTTCTTTTTGATCGTTAGTCAAGGTATCGCCATTGACCGCACCAGCTAGCGCAGGTTGGGTAAACCCAGCCAGCATGAGTGTCAAACAGGTGAGGGCTACCAGGCCAGCTTGACCAGTCTTGGGCTGGCGAATCAGCAGCAGGGCTGCCCCTAGGGTGGCAACTGCTATTCCAATTTCTAAAGTCATCAACATAGGTCTACTCCAATCCAATAATGAGTGGTAAGGCGGCGATGCGATCGCGCCTCAACAGTACTGTTCAGTAGTGTAAGCAACCCTATTCAGATAGGTATCTCTCAATAGCAATAGGCCGACTAAACCCAGAGGCATAGGCGTTGATTGCCGATCCCGGGGTCTGTATTATTTGTTGAAAATTTTTATTAAGAATTTTCTCTTAAGAAAGCGATTTATTCTGACCTGCTCCTTGCCTGATAGCTGCCCCAGGCTTAGGCAAAATTATGCAAAATTGATGTAGGCAAAGATGAAATATTCGTTTACAGTTTGACCTTAGGGACTAGCCAATAAATAAAGTCCCAGCGTCATTCCCGCGCAGGCGGGAATCTAGCCTAGAGTATCTACCCTTTTTGGCACCTTATTTCGACGCGAATCCCTTATCTGTCTAACGGTAGAGACAAACACCCAGATTCATTTTTATCTTCAAAGCAGGTGAGGCAGATTTAGCCCATCGGGAAGCTAGCTGGCTTTTCCTATGGCGGCTAACCATTGCTGGTTTAAAGCGATGGCATTTTGTCTATAAATCTGTAAATCCGTCTGTCAATACGTACTTTTTTCTTAGGAGATGACTTATGTTGAGCATTCTTTTATCTGGCTTGGCTACGGCCCTCAGCCTGCTGGTAGTAGATTTGATCGTGCCTGGTGTAACGATTAGCACTTTGACCGCTGCGGCGATCGCGGCAGTATCAGTGGGTTTAGTAAACGCCTTTCTAAAGCCGGTACTGCGAACTCTAACCCTGCCTATCAACGTTCTTAGCTTGGGGGCATTCTCCTTTGTGTTAAATGGCCTGTGCCTATGGCTGGCCTCTCTGGCGGTGCCGGGTTTCTACGTTACTGGCATTATCGGCTTTCTGTTAGGGCCAGTGGTGCTCTCTACGGTGAACACCTTTATCGGTAGCTACTTCGAGAAGAAAGCTCCCGCCTTTCTGCGCGACGGTTCCAACTCTGAGCTCAGCACCGATCGCTCGTCTCAGCTCTAGTGCCTTGTCCCCAATCTGGCCTGCCCGATGGCTTTATAGCTATGGCCAATAGCCGTCGGGCGGGCTAAATATTAAGCCTATAGAAACAGCGTTTATGTATGAATGGCTAGAGGTATTGATGTGGAAGGTTTCATCAGCACGCAAACATCGACGGATACAAAGGTTAGCTGTTTAGAGCGGCGGGCATCAATTAAGTAGGTAAATAGAATTAAACAACCATGTAGATGGCACCCGCGAGGTAGATGTTAGCCAGGGGTCGGTGGCCCAGGCGGGCAGCAGTGGTTTGCGCTAGGGGGCGATCGCAATCACTTTCATCTTTTTTTACTATGGTTGCGATCACCTCGGGAATGCCTGTGGATGCCTGCAATTTAGGCAAGTTCTAGGTTGAGTCTAGGCATGAATCTACCCCTTCAACTGAGATGTAATCAGCCCTAGCGATAGATATCGCTGAGGTCTAAACCTTTTAGGCTGTGAGCGAATTGCTAATAGAGCCATTCCTCTAACGCCTGCCGCACTGACTGACCAAAAGCGGATGGCGATCGCCGAAAAAACTTTTCAACTCTACTATTTCAACGGAGATTAACTATGCAGACCCTAAAGAGAATTTTCAACCCTAGCACCTGGCGACAGTGGGCCATTGTCTTTCTAGCCGGCCTGGTGGTTTTAACCAGCACGGCCTGCGGCGCTACCCAAGCCGCAGTGCCTAGCAACAACGTCTCTGGCACGACTAACCCCAGCATCACTGACCCCAGCAAAAGCGAGGGCATGTATCCCCACAAGGACAACGACATGGATACCCGCGCCACCGATGCCAAGGCTGATCGCATGATCCGCGAGGCCAATCAGCGGATTCAGCAGGGTAACGATCAATCCGTGGGGGAGCGGGCTGAAGAAGTGGGTAAATCTGCCAAGCAGGCGGCGGAAAACATTGGTCAATCGACCCAGCGGGCGGCGAAAACTGCCGCTGACAACGCTCGGGGGATGGTGAATGGTGTTGTTGACAGTGTCGATTAAGTCATACCTGAGCGCAGTTAGTAAATATCTGAGGCCAGACACCTAAAGTCACTGTTGATACAGAAACAAGTTGTTTCTGTATCAACAGTGATTAAAAAAAACTATGGTCAAGCATTTATGATTTGCGAGTTTGCACCGTCAAACAATCCATTAATTCATACCTTAGTCGTTGGCAGTCTGTGCTACCTGGCACTTATTGTCTTACTACGGCTTTCGGGCAAGCGCACGTTGTCAAAATGGAATGCCTTTGACTTTGTGGTCACAGTGGCCTTTGGCTCAATCTTAGCGACCGTGCTAATCTCAGCTGATGTGCCCCTGTTGCAGGGAATTTTGGCGTTAGGGCTACTAATTGGCTGGCAGTTTTTGTTGACCTGGCTATCGGTGCGATCGCATCGTTTTCAGAACTTGGTCAAAGGAAACCCAACCCTATTACTGTGGCAGGGAGAACTTAAAAAAGAGGCCCTTCTCAAAGCGCGGGTTACAGAGGGAGAAATTAACGCCGCTATTAGATCTAAAGGTGGAGCTGCCCTAGAGCAGGTGGCGGCGGTTGTGCTAGAGACCGATGGCACGTTTAGTGTGATTATGCAGGTTAAAAGTAACACCAGCCACTCGGCTTTGTCTGATGTTTGCGGTATTTAAACCCGATTTTTTGGCGTTTTCGAATCGAGTGCTTCAGCCTATCTACGGACTTTAAATAGCACAAGGGCTTGCGCGCTAATCGAGCCAGGTAATGCCTTAGTCAAGGTGGTTTCACCTTTCACCCGAGTCATGTGGGTATTACTGACAATCTGGTCGCCATCGGGCATGAACTGAGATAGACCGCGTAGCCATCACTGATATAGCAAAAGCACTTCTAGAGCGTAGCGCTGGCTATCGCTAGCAACGGCACCGATGCGATGGTCGATGGTGCTAGCCTTGCCCTCTCCGAAAAAGACCGCGTTCAAAGCCTGGTGCAGTCTCACAAAGCGACCCGCGACAAACGTGACCTGCAAGAATTGCTGCTCTACCCGTGGCTGCATCTGACTCAATCGTTTGTCAAAAGCCTGGGCCAGTGGTCTTTACGCCCTCAGCCCCGCTACAAACGACCTGGCTGAACCATGTGCTGGAGGCGACTTACCTGAGACAGCCGGGCTTGGTTAGGGCACCTCTACAGGGCATTACCGAAGACTATGGTTTGGCAGAGCACCCTTACCTGGCCTATACGACTCGTAGGTTTCTGCAGCGACTTAGCCCGGCCATAGACTACGGTTGGAAGGTGCTCGAAGAAGCCCCTATCAACTACCCCCATAACGAAGCTACTTTGGGGTTGAGCAAAGTAGAGATTGACCAAGCTGTGGACATCTGCCTGCAAAACCCTGACCAATTTGAAGGCTTAGCCAAGTTTGAAGCGCTGTTTTATAAGGCCAAGCGCTGTGCAGAAGGGCAAAAACTAACCTGGCTACAGCAGGCCCGAGACGAAGCCGAGCAACTTTTGACCCTTGAGCCTCCCAATTTTTTGGCTGACATATTGCGTAACCGTCCCTCATCCCCCAACCCCTTCTCCCTAGGGGAGAAGGGGAGCCGGATTCAGAACTC